>NZ_CP041146.1:5866559-6220618 GCF_006494775.1 Nocardioides humi
GGCGGCCAGGTCGCCGACGCCGGCGTGATCGAGTTCGAGGGCGGCGCGGTGGAGGTGCTCGACGTCCAGCGCCCGGTCCGCGGCCTCGTCGTCCACCAGGTCCGCGTCGTCGACGGCGAGCTGCCCGCCGACGCGGCGCTGCTGCACGCCCGGGTCGACCCGCAGTGGCGGATCGGCGCGCGGCAGGCCCACTCCGGCACCCACATCGTGCACGCGGCGCTGCGCGAGGTGCTCGGTCCCACCGCGCTGCAGTCCGGCTCCTACAACCGGCCGGGCTACCTCCGCCTCGACTTCGGCTGGCTCAATGCCCTCTCGCCGGACCAGGTGCGCGAGATCGAGCAGGTCGCCAACAACGCCTTGCGCGCCGACCTCGCGGTGGCGTGGGAGTACATGACGCTCAGCCAGGCCAAGGACTGGGGCGCGCTCGCCCTCTTCGGCGAGACGTACGACGACCAGAAGGTCCGCGTCGTCGAGATCGGCGGTCCCTGGTCCCGCGAGCTGTGCGGCGGCACGCACGTCGACCACTCCAGCCAGGTCGGCACCGTCGTCGTCACCGGCGAGTCCAGCGTCGGGTCCGGTAACCGCCGGATCGAGGCGCTCACCGGCGTCGAGGGCTTCTCCTATCTCGCCAGGGAGCGGGACGTCGTCGGTCAGCTGTCCACCCTGCTCAAGGCGCAGCCCGACGACCTCGTCGGCCGGGTGGGCGATCTGGTCGACCGGCTCAAGCAGGTGGAGAAGGAGATGGAGCGGATCCGTCTCCAGCAGCTCCTCTCCGGCGGCGCCGCCCTCGCCGAGGGCGCGACCGACGTCAACGGCGTCCGCCTGGTCGCGCAGCGGCTCGACGGCGCCGGTGGCGGCGACGTCCGCACGCTCGCGACCGACGTCCGGGCCCGACTCACCGGCGACGCGCCCGCCGTCGTCGTCCTCGTCGGCGCGGCCGACGGCAAGGCCGCGATCGTCGCGGCCCTCAACGACGCCGCCCAGGCCCGCGGTCTCGCGGCCGGCGACCTGGTCCGCGCCGCCGCGCCGTTCCTCGACGGCAAGGGCGGCGGCAAGGCCGACCTGGCCCAGGGCGGCGGCACCGACGTCACCCGGATCGACGAGGCGCTCGCCGCGGTGACGGCGGCCGTCGCCTCGGCCTGAGGACCTGGGTGAGGCGCGGCGTCCGGCTCGGCGTCGACCCGGGCGACGCCCGGATCGGCGTCGCCCGCAGCGACCCGTCCGGGATCCTCGCCACGCCGGTGGAGACGGTGCGGCGCGGCAAGGGCGACCTGCGTCGGATCCACCAGCTGCTGAGGGCCGAGGAGGATGCGTCGGGGGTCCTCGAGGTGGTCGTGGGGCTGCCGCGCTCGCTCTCCGGGGGCGAGGGTCCGGCGGCGGAGAAGACCCGCGCCTTCGCCGTACGGCTGGCGCGCCGGGTGGCACCCGTGCCCGTGCGGCTGGTCGACGAACGACTCACGACGGTGACCGCGGAGGCTATGCTGCGCGACCAGCGCAAGGGCGCGAAGCGTCGTGCCGTGGTCGACCAGGTCGCGGCCGTCGTCATCCTGCAGCAGGCGCTGGATGCCGAGCGCACCACCGGCACCCCTCCGGGGGAGCTGGTGCCCCCCACGGACGAGGAGACGCATGACTGAGCCGCCGCTGCCGGAGCCCGTCCAGGACGCCGGCCACGACCTCCTCCCGAGCAGCGGTACGCCGGCCGGTGGACGCCGGCGCGCGGCCCGGCGGCGGCGCGGCGGCTGCCTGCCGATCCTGATCGTGGTGGCGCTCTTCTGCGCCCTCGTCGCGTGGTTCGCCCGCGGCGCCGTCTCCGACGTGAAGGACATGTTCGCCGGGCCGGAGGACTACGCCGGCCCGGGCAGCGGCGAGGTCACCTTCGTGATCGACCCCGGCCAGTCGGTCGCGTCGATGGGGCCGAGCTCGAGGAGCTCGGCGTCGTGGCGTCGGGCGAGGCGTTCGTGGACGCCGCGGCCAAGGACAGCCGGTCGACCAAGATCCAGGCCGGCACCTACCTGCTCAAGAGCAGGATGAAGGCCGCCGACGTCGTCGCGATCCTCGTGGACCCGGCCAATGTGTCGACCGAGACGGTGACGATCCCCGAGGGCCTGCGCGTCGTCGACATCGTCGACGTGATCGCCAAGCGGACCGACTTCACCAAGAAGCAGCTCAACGCCGCCCTGCAGAGCCCCGACCAGCTCGGTCTGCCCGACTACGCCGGCGGCAACCCCGAGGGCTACCTGTTCCCGGCGACGTACACGATCAGCCCGAACGAGACCCCCGCCGAGTTCCTGAAGTCCATGGTCGACCGCTGGAAGCGCGCCGCCGACGACGCCGGCCTCGACGCCGCCGCGCAGCGGCTGGGCTATACCGCCCACGAGTTGATGACCATCGCGTCGCTGGTGCAGGTCGAGGGCAAGACGGCCGAGGACATGGCGAAGATTGCGCGGGTGATCCTGAACCGGGTGGAGAACCCCGGGACGGCGGGCCAGACCGGCCGGCTGCAGATCGACGCCACGGTCGACTACGCCCTCGGCCGCAAGCTCACCGTCGGGCTGACCCAGGCCGAGCGCGACGACACGGACTCGCCGTACAACACCTTCCGGATCCAGGGCCTGCCGCCCGGCCCGATCAGCGCCCCGGGCGACGACGCCATCACGGCGGCGATGAACCCGCCCGACGGCAACTGGTACTACTACGTCACGGTCAACCTGCGCACCGGCGAGACCAAGTTCGCGGCGACCTACGACGAGTTCCTCACCTACCGCAACGAGCTGCGCGACTACTGCGCGAACGAGTCGCAGGGCGCCTGCTAGATGATTGATTCCAAGGGATCGTGCCAGCGAGCGGCGCTCAACGCGTGCGATGGCAAGGCGCCGATGCGAAGGCATACCGGGTCGTCTGTCGAGCGTCGGCAACGCCGCCAGCGTGCGTGGTGAGCGTCGCGGAGCGTGTGAGACCTTGGAATCAATCATCTAGGAGACGCCCGATGATCACCCCCGCCCGTCTCCGCTTCGGTGTCGTCGGCGACCCGATCGCGCACTCGCTGTCGCCCGCCCTCCACCGCGCCGGGTACGACGCCGCGCGGGTCTACGCCCGCTACGACGCCGTCCAGGTGCCGGCCGGAGGCCTGCGGGCCTTCGTCGCCGACCTGCTGCCGGTGTGGCGCGGGCTGTCCGTCACAGCCCCGCTCAAGCGCGAGGCGCTGGAGCTGGCGACCCGGGTGAGCGAGCGGGCGATCCGGGCGGGCGGCGCGAACACCCTCGTGCGCACCGACGACGGCTGGGAGGCCGACAACACCGACCTGCCCGGCGCCGTGGCCGCCATCCGGGAGCGGTACGACGGTCCGGTGCGCGCCGCGACCATCCTCGGCGCCGGTGCGACCGCCGCCTCGACCGGTCTCGCGCTGGCCGAGCTCGGCGCGCGCACCCTCCGCCTGCTGGCCCGCGACCCGTCCCGGGCCGAGGCGACGGCCGAGGTGCTCCGGCGCGTCGAGGGGGTCGTCGTCGACGTACTGCCGCTCGAGAGCTCGGCGGTCGTCGGCGAGGTGGTGGTCTCGACCGTCCCGGCAGCCGCCCAGACCGAGGCGCTCGTCGCCGCCACCCGGGACGCCGCGGTGCTGTTCGAGGTCGTCTACGACCCGTGGCCGACCCGGCTCGCCGCGGCTGCCGCGGGCGGGGGCAGACGCTGGTGTCCGGGCTCGACCTGCTCGTGCACCAGGCGGTGCTCCAGTTCGCCATGTTCACTGGTCACGACGGGCCACTGGACGCCATGCGTGCGGCCGGTGAGGCCGCGCTCGCGGCTCGATAGCCTCCCCGCATGCACGTCCTCCCCGCCCTGGCCTGCGCCCTCCTCGGCGCCCTCGGCGGGCTCCTCGTCCCGTTCCTGATCGCGCAGTGCCCCGAGCCCGACCACGACCCGGCCGAGGACCCCGAGGACTATCCGGACCACGTGCCCTTCGCGGAGCTGGCCGCCCGCCCCGGCCTGCGTGCGAAGGCGGTCGTCGCGTGCGCGCTGGCGGCCGGCGTGCTCGGGCTGGTGGTCGGGTGGGGCTGGGGCCTGGTGTGGCTGCTCTACCTCGTCCCCGTGTGCTGCGCGCTGACCGTGATCGACTACGTCACCTGGTACCTCCCCTCCCGGCTGATCCGGCCGTCCTGGGCGATCACCGGCGTGCTCGTCGCGGTGGTGGCGGCGATCGTGGCCGAGCCGCGGGTCGCGCTGTGGGGCCTGATCGGCTTCCTGGCCCTGGGCGGCTACTACGGCCTGATGCGGCTGCTCAGCCCGCGGGCCATGGCCGGCGGAGACGTCCGCCTCGGCGCCCTGCTCGGCATCGCCCTGGGCCCCTTCGGCTCCGGCGTCCTGCTCGTGTCGGTGCTGGCGGCGGCGGTGCTCGGCGTCCTCGCGATGGTGCCGCTGCGCCGCAGCGGCACCATGATCCGCCGCCGGGTGCCGTACGGGCCGTTCCTCGTGCTCGGCGCCCTGGTCGCGGTCGTCGTGGGACAGGTGCTGTCGGCAGCCTGAGTGGTGCCGACCCGCGCGGTATGCCGTTGTCATACCCGAGGAGGTCGTGGACGTGCGACCGGAGCTGTGGTCCGGCCGGTGAGAGTGCGGCTCGCCGTCCTGAGGGTCCTGCACACCCGGCGGGACAGGTCGTCCCTGGCCGAGTGAGGCGTGGGAGACTGGTGCCCATGTTGCGCTGGCTGACTGCGGGGGAGTCCCACGGCCCCTCCCTGGTCGCGATCCTCGAGGGCCTGCCCGCCCACGTCGAGGTCACGACCGACGACATCTCCGACTCGCTCGCCCGTCGACGCCTCGGCTACGGCCGCGGCGCGCGGATGAAGTTCGAGGCCGACGAGGTGACCATCACCGGCGGCGTCCGGCACGGACGCACGCAGGGCGGACCGGTGGCCATCCAGGTCGGCAACACGGAGTGGCCCAAGTGGGAGACCGTGATGGCGGCCGACCCGGTCGACCCGGCGGTGCTGGAGGCGCAGGCCCGCAATGCCGCGCTCACCCGCCCGCGCCCCGGGCACGCCGACCTCGCGGGCATGCAGAAGTACGACTTCGCCGACGCCCGCCCGGTCCTCGAGCGCGCCTCCGCCCGCGAGACCGCCGCCCGGGTCGCGCTGGGCCGGGTCGCGAGCAACTTCCTCGAGCAGGCCACCGGCGCCCGGATCGTCAGCCACGTGCTGGAGATCGGCGGGGTGCGCACGCCCTCCCGCGAGCTCCCGGCGCCCGACGACGTCGTCCGGCTCGACGAGGACCCGGTCCGCTGCCTGGACCCCGACGGCTCCAAGCTGATGGTCGAGCGGATCGACCAGGCCCACAAGGACGGCGACACGCTCGGCGGCGTCGTCGAGGTCGTCGTCCACGGCCTGCCGCCGGGTCTCGGCTCGCACGTCCACTGGGACCGCCGCCTCGACGCCCGCCTCGCGGGCGCGCTGATGGGCATCCAGGCGATCAAGGGGGTCGAGGTCGGCGACGGCTTCGAGCTCGCCGCGACGCCCGGCTCGCTCGCCCACGACGAGATCGTCCCGACCGAGGAGGGCCTGCGCCGCGTCTCCGGCCGCTCGGGCGGCACCGAGGGCGGGATGACGACCGGCGAGATCCTGCGGGTCCGGGCCGCCATGAAGCCGATCGCCACCGTGCCGCGCGCGCTGCGCACCGTCGACCTCGCCACCGGCGAGGAGGCGGTCGCCCACCACCAGCGCTCCGACGTGTGCGCCGTCCCGGCGGCCGGCATCGTCGCCGAGGCGATGGTGGCGCTCGTGCTGGCCCAGGCCGTGCTGGAGAAGTTCGGCGGCGACTCGGTGCAGGAGACCCGGCGCAACGTGCAGTCCTACCTCGACACCCTCCGGTTCAGGTGACCGGACCGCGCGCCGTCCTCGTCGGCACGATGGGTGCCGGGAAGACGACCGTCGGCCGGCTGGTGGCGGACCGGCTCGGCGTCGGCTTCGCCGACAGCGACGAGCTGGTCGAGGCCGAGGCCGGCAAGGCCGTCCAGGACATCTTCGTCGAGGACGGCGAGGCCGCCTTCCGGGCCCTCGAGCGCGACACCGTCGCCCGGACCCTCGCGCAGCACGACGGCGTGCTCTCGCTCGGCGGCGGCGCGGTCCTCGACCCGGCCACCCGGGCGCTGCTGGCCGACCACGCGGTGGTGTTCCTCCGCGTCGGTCTCGCCGACGCCGTCAAGCGGGTCGGCCTCGGCACCGGCCGCCCGCTCCTGCTCGGCAACGTCCGTGCCCGGGTCAAGCAGCTCCTCGACGAGCGCACCCCGGTCTACGAGGGCCTGGCCCGCGTCGTCGTCGAGACCGACGGCCGCGAGCCCGAGGAGATCGCCGCCGAGATCGTCGCCGCCGTCACCGCCACCACCGCCGCCACCACCGAGGAGGAGTCGTGAGCACGCCCACCACCATCCGCGTGGCCACCGCCTCGCCGTACGACGTCGTGGTCGGCCACGGCGTCCTCGACCGGCTCCGCGGCCTGCTCCCGACGGGCGCGCAGCGGGTCGCGATCATCACGCCGGAGTCGCTGGAGGACCTGCTCGACCCGTTCGCGGAGCTGCTGGCCGACCTCGAGGTCGTCGTCCTGCAGGTCCCCGACGGCGAGGAGGCGAAGGACTGGGAGGTCGCCGCCGCGTGCTGGGAGCAGCTCGGCGAGGAGGGCTTCACCCGCTCCGACGCCGTGGTGACCCTCGGCGGCGGGGCCACCACCGACCTCGGCGGCTTCGTGGCCGCCACCTGGCTGCGCGGCGTCGCGGTCGTGCACGTCCCCACCACGGTGCTCGCCATGGTCGACGCCGCCGTCGGCGGCAAGACCGGCGTCAACACCCCCGCCGGCAAGAACCTGGTCGGCTCCTTCCACGAGCCCGCCGGCGTGCTGTGCGACCTGGCGCTGCTCGCCACCCTGCCGCGCGCCGAGGTGGTCGCCGGGCTCGGCGAGGTCGTCAAGTGCGGCTTCATCGCCGACCCGCGGATCCTGGAGCTCGTCGAGACCACCGACCCGGCGTCGCTCACGCCCGACTCGCCCGTGCTGCGGGAGCTGGTCGAGCGCGCGATCGCGGTCAAGGCCGAGGTCGTCGCCGGCGACCTCAAGGAGACCGGCGGCGTCGACGGCCACCCCGGCCGTGAGGTCCTCAACTACGGCCACACGCTGGCCCACGCGATCGAGAGGGCGACCGACTACTCCATCCGCCACGGCGAGGCCGTCGCCATCGGCTGCGTGTACGTCGCCGAGCTGGCCGCCCGCGCGCAGGGGCTCCCGCGCGACCTCGTCGAGCGGCACCGCGCGGCGTTCGGCCGGGTCGGCCTGCCCACGACCTGGGACGGCGCCGACTTCGCGACCCTGCTCGCGACCATGCGCGTGGACAAGAAGGCCCGCGGCAACCAGCTGCGGTTCGTCGTACTCGAGGACCTGGCGAGGCCCGTCGTGCTCGCCGGCCCCTCCGAGGACGACCTGCGCGCGGCGTACGCCGCCCTGGCGGGAGGCGCGTCGTGAGCAGGCCGGACGTCCACGTCCTCAACGGGCCCAACCTGGGACGACTGGGCCGACGGCAGCCGGAGATCTACGGCACCACCACCCACGACGACCTCGACAGGCTGCTCCGCGGCTGGGGGAGCGACCTCGGCCTGAGGGTCCACTTCTCGCAGACCAACCACGAGGGCGAGCTGCTCGACTGGCTCAACCGCGCGGCCGACCTCGAGTGGCCGGTCGTCCTCAACGCTGGCGCCTGGACCCACTACTCCTACGCGCTCTACGACGCCTGCGCGCAGCTGACCGCCCCGCTCGTCGAGGTGCACATCAGCGCCCCCTCGCAGCGCGCCGAGGAGTTCCGGCACACCTCGGTGGTCACGCCGCACGCGGCGAAGGTGATCGAGGGCGAGGGCATCGACGGCTACCGCCAGGCGCTCGAATTCATCGCAGGACAGGGCGCCCAGTAGACTTCTCCGCTGGCCCTGTGTCGACTCCTGGGGCCTCCCTGATCTTGGACATCTGCAAAGAAGGCTGACGCATGGCAACCACGAACGACCTCAAGAACGGCATGGTTCTCAACCTGGAGGGTCAGCTCTGGCAGGTGGTGGAGTTCCAGCACGTGAAGCCCGGCAAGGGTCCCGCATTCGTCCGCACCAAGCTCAAGCACGTCGAGTCGGGCAAGAACGTCGACAAGACCTTCAACGCCGGCACCAAGGTCGAGACCGCCACCGTCGACCGCCGCTCGTTCCAGTACCTCTACAACGACGGCACCAACTTCGTCTTCATGGACACCCAGGACTACGACCAGGTCGAGGTCGAGCCGGCCATCCTCGGCGACGCGGCCGGCTTCCTGCTGGAGAACCAGGACGTCATCCTGGCCACCAACGAGGGCCGCGTGCTCTTCGTCGAGATGCCCGCCTCGGTCGAGCTCCTCGTCTCCTACACCGAGCCTGGCGTCGTCGGCGACTCCGCCACCGGCCGCACCAAGCCCGCCACCCTCGAGACCGGCGCCGAGATCCAGGTGCCGCTGTTCATCGAGCAGGGCGAGAAGATCAAGGTCGACACCCGCGACGGCGGCTCCTACCTCTCGCGCGTCAAGGGCTGAGCCGGCGTTGGTCTCAGGAGCCCGCACCAAGGCGCGCAAGCGCGCCCTCGACGTCCTGTACGCCGCCGACCTGCGCGGCGAGACGGGCGTCGAGGCACTCGACCGGGTCGCCGCCGAGGGCGAGGCCCCGGCGAACCCCTACACCGCCGTGCTGGTGCGCGGCGTCACCGAGCGCCGCGACCGGATCGACGAGGTGCTCGAGGAGTTCTCCACCGACTGGAGCCTGGCCCGGATGCCCGCCGTCGATCGCAACGTGCTGCGCATCGGCGTCTGGGAGCTGCTCTGGGCCGACGACGTGCCCGACACCGTCGCCGTCACCGAGGCGATGGGCCTGGTGCGCGAGCTCTCCACCGACGAGTCGCCCGCCTTCGTCAACGGCGTCCTCGGCGCGATCCAGCGCAGGAAAACCACGCTGGTCTGACCAGTTGACCAGTCGCGGTTTGTGCCCAAACCGCGTAGTTTTCACCCTCGGACGTGCGGTCTCTGCCCAATCGACGACCTCACGGACGCCTGCGGGGCTCTGGCCCGCCGTTGCCGGGTGTGCCACTGTGGCGCCATGACAGGCCAGCTGGAAGCCGACGTCGTCGTCATCGGACTCGGGCCCGGCGGTGAGCATCTCGCCGCCTCGCTGTCCCGGGCCGGACTGTCCGTGGTCGGGGTGGACCGCCGCCTGGTCGGCGGCGAGTGCCCGTACTTCGGGTGCATCCCGTCGAAGATGATGATCCGCGCCGCCGACGCGCTCGCCGAGGCGCGGCGGGTGCCGTCCTTGGGCGGTACGACGGAGGTCCGGCCGGACTGGACGACCGTCGCGGACCGGATCCGCGACGAGGCCACCGACGACTGGGACGACCGGGTCGCCGTGGAGCGGCTGGAGAAGGCCGGTGTCCGGTTCGTCCGCGGGCACGGGCGCCTTGCCGGCCCCGGCCGGGTCACGGTGGCCACCGACGACGGCGAGGTCGCGGTGACCGTACGACGCGGGGTGGTGCTCAACACCGGCACCGAGCCCGCCGTCCCGCCGATCGACGGGCTGGCCGACACGCCGTACTGGACGAACCGGGACGCGGTCCGGCTCCGCGAGCTGCCCACCAGCCTGGTGGTGCTCGGCGGCGGCGCGATCGGCTGCGAGCTGGCCCAGGCGTTCTCCCGGTTCGGGGTCGAGGTCACGATCGTCGAGGCGGGGGAGCGGATCCTCGGGCCGGAGGAGCCGGAGGCCAGCGGGGTCGTCGCGGCGGCGCTGGGCGCCGAGGGCATCGCGGTGCGCGCCGGTGTGGGCGTGACGTCGGTCGCGCACGACGGCGCCTTCCGGATCGGGCTCGCCGACGGGACCTCGGTCGCCGCCCAGGCGCTGCTCGTCGCCGCCGGCCGGCGTACCAACCTCGGCGATGTCGGGCTGGACACGGTCGGGCTCGACCCGGGCATGCGGACGATCGACGTCGACGAGCGGATGCGGGCGGCCGGCGTCGACGGGCTCTGGGCGATCGGCGACATCACCGGCAAAGGCGCGTTCACGCACATGTCGATGTACCAGGCGAACGTCGCGATCCGCGACCTGACCGGCGAGGACGGCCCGTGGGCCGACTACCGCGCCGTGTCCCGGGCGACCTTCACCGACCCCGAGGTCGGCTCGGTCGGGCTCACCGAGGACCAGGCCCGCAAGGCCGGCCTGCGGGTCGGGGTCGGGGTGGCGCCGCTGCCGGAGTCCAGCCGCGGCTGGATCCACCAGGCCGGCAACGACGGTCTGATCAAGGTCGTGGCCGACCTCGACCGGGGGGTGCTGGTCGGCGCGACCGCCGTCGGACCCGCGGGCGGAGAGATCATCGGGATGCTGGTGACCGCCGTCCATGCCGAGGTCCCGCTCGCCACGCTGCGGGGGATGCACTTCGCGTACCCCACCTTCCACCGCGCCATCGAGACCGCGCTGGCCGACGTGTCGTGACCCACCTGCTCGGGTAGGTTGGCGCGCGAGGCGCTACCTAGCTCGGAGGTACCCGTGAGTCACTCCTCGACCGACCCGTTGTTCGACCCGCTGCCCGATCCGGGCAGTGACCGGCCCGCTCCGGAGTCGGTCGCGCCGCCCCCGGCCGACGAGCACACGGCCATCCGGGGGATGCACGCCGCCGATCCGGCTCCCGCCGCGCCACCCCCGGTCGGCCCGCCGCCGAGTGGGCCGCCCCCGAGCGCTCCACCGCCCACCGCGCCGCCTCCGGTCGCGGCCCCGCCCTCCCCACCGAGCGCCCCGCCGCCCGCCGTACCGCCGACGGCACCTCCCACCGCGCCTCCTGCCGCGCCTCCGACGGCTCCTCCCGTGGAGCCCCGGCGGTTCATGACCGCGACCGACTTCCTCGACCGCCGCGACAGCGATCCCACCCTCGGGCCCGCGACGTGGGGCTGGCGGGGCCGGGTACGCCGCTGGACCGGCGGCCTGGTCAAGCCCGCGATGGGTGCGAAGGAGCGGGCCTACGAGGCCGACCGCGCCGCGATCCAGAAGGACTTCGACGGGCCCCGCACCATCGCCTTCGTCAATCCCAAGGGCGGCGCCGCGAAGACCACCGGTGTCCTCGCCGCCGGGTTCACCTTCGGCACCGTGCGCGGCGGCGGCGTGGTCGCGTGGGACAACAACGAGACCCGGGGCACCCTCGGGATCCGCGGCACCCGCAGCACGCACCGCAACACCACCCGCGAGCTGCTGGAGGACTTGGGCCGGTTCAAGGACGTCTACCAGTCCCGGATCGGCGACCTCGGCGCCTTCGTCCGTTCCCAGGGCGACGCCCACTTCGACGTCCTCGCCTCCGACGAGCGCCCCGACGTCACCGGCGTCATCCACGCCACCGACTTCGCGGAGGTCCACTCCCTCCTCGAGCGGTTCTACCGGGTCATCCTGGTCGACACCGGCAACAACCTGCGCGCCGAGAACTGGCTCGCCGCCGCCGGCGCCGCCGACCTCCTCGTCGTGACCAGCACGGTCCGCGAGGACACCGGCTACAGCGGCCTGTGGATGCTCGACGCCCTCCAGGACGCCGGCCACGAGAACCTCAAGTACAAGACCATCACCGTCCTCTCCGACCCCAGCCCGAAGGTCGACGAGGCGCTCGCCCGCGACCTGGTGCAGGTCTACGAGCAGCGCACCCGCGGCGTCTACCGGGTGCCCTACGATCCGGCGCTCGTCTCCGGCTCGGTCGTGCCGTACGCACAGCTGTCCGAGGAGACCCGGATGTCCTGGCTGCGGGCGTGCGCGGCCATGGCGGCTGCGCTGTAGCTGCGGCGAAAATCGGTGGGGCGCGCGGCCGGGCGTTCCGTAGGCTCCGCCCGTGGACGGGATCCGGTCGCTGCTCCAGGAGAGCTTCCGCTGGCAGGGCGACCGGTACGACGACGGGGGCCTGGCCGACGTCACCGGATGGTGGCGCTCGCCGACCGTTCTCGGTGCGCTTGCCGGCGCGCTCAGCGACCTCGTCGACGCGGCGGAGGCCACCGTCGTGCTGGCGCCGCCGTCGCGGGGAACCCTGCTGGGCTCCCTGGTCGCGGCGCATCTGGGCGTCGGCCTGGTGGAGCTGCGCAAGGATCCGTGCCCCGCGGCCGACAGCGACGCGTGGCGGATCCGCACGTCGCCGCCCGACTACCGCGACCGGAACCTGGTGCTCGGCTTCCGGAGGGAGCTCATCCGGTCGAGGGACCGGGTGCTCTTCGTCGACGACTGGATCGAGACCGGCGGCCAGGCGCTCACGGGAAAGGCCCTCGTCGACGAGGCCGGCGCGACCTGGCTGGGCGCTGCCGTCGTCGTGGACGGCCTGGAGACGCCCGCCCACCGGCGGCTGCTGGGACTGCGCGCCCTCCTGCACGTACGCGACCTCTGAGCGCCGGACCGGGCGGTCGTGGATCACCCGGAACCGACCGGATCGGCTGCGCGGCGCCGGGTACCTCGGGAAGGTCCGCACAACCGACGACGAGAGGAGCCCGACCGATGGGTCTCGACGACAAGCTGCGCAACCAGGCAGAGGAGAAGGTGGGCGAGGCCAAGGAGGCCGTGGGCAAGGCCACCGACGACGAGGACCTGGAGGCCGAGGGCAAGCTCGACAAGGCCAAGGGCAGCCTCAAGCAGGCCGGCGAGAAGGTGAAGGACGCCTTCAAGTGACGCCCCGAGCCGAAGGAGGGGCCTCCCGGGGTCCCTCCTTCGGCTACACGCTCATGACCGAGCAGAGCGGTCCCCGTGAGCTCGTGGAGTACGCCGTGCGCGCGGAGGAGATCGGCTTCGACTTCGCCGTCTCCAGCGACCACTACTCGCCCTGGCTCACCGAGCAGGGGCACGCGCCGTACGCCTGGACCGTGCTCGGAGCGGTCGCCCAGGCGACCGAGCGGCTCGGGCTGATGACGTACGTGACCTGCCCGACGATCCGCTACCACCCGGCGGTCGTGGCGCCCGCGCGGTCGGCCAGGTCCCGGTCTGCTGGGCGCCCGACGCCGAGGAGGCGACCGCACTGGCCCACGAGCAGTTCCGCTGGTTCGGCGGCGGGTGGAGCGTGAACGCCGACCTGCCGACGCCGGCGGGATTCGCGGGGGCGAGCCGGTTCGTGCGGCCCGAGGACGTCGCGGCGAGCATCCCGTGCGGCCCCGACCTCGACGCGATCGCCGAGGCCGTGCTCGCGTTCCCGGGGGCCGGGTTCACCGACGTGGCGATCGTCCAGGTCGGCGACCGCCACCAGCGGCGGTTCCTCGACGAGGCTGCCGGGCCGCTGCTCGAGCGGCTGCGCAACGCCGCCTGACCCCGGTTCGGCCCCCGGGCCCGTGAACCGCTAAGGTGAAGCCCGATCGGACATCCTTTAACGAGCCGTCCCGTGAGGCGGAGAAGGAGGTCAGGCGCACTGATGCCTACCCAGACGCAGGGTCACGTCGTTCTCGACGCCGGCGACATCAGCCGGGCGTTGACCCGCATTTCCCACGAGATCCTCGAGCGCAACAAGGGCGCCGAGGATCTCTTGCTTCTCGGGCTGCACACCCGCGGCGTCCCGCTGGCCCGCCGCCTGGCCGACAACATCGCCCAGGTCGAGGGTACGACGGTCGCCACCGGCGAGCTCGACGTCACCATGTACCGCGACGACCTGCGGTCCCACCCGACCCGCACGCCGCACCGCACCCAGGTGCCGGCCGGCGGGATCGACGGGAAGACCGTGGTGCTCGTCGACGACGTGCTCTACTCCGGGCGCACCATCCGGGCCGCGCTCGACGCGCTCTCGGACCTCGGCCGGCCCGCCGTCGTACGGCTGGCGGTGCTGGTGGACCGCGGCCACCGGGAGCTCCCGATCCGGGCCGACCACGTCGGCAAGAACCTGCCCACCGCCCGCAGCGAGCGCGTCAGCCTGCGCCTGGTGGAGACCGACGGCGAGGACGAGGTGCGCATCGCATGAACCGGCATCTGCTGAGCATCGACGACGTGAGCGCCGACGACATCCAGGAGATCTTCACGACCGCCGCCGAGATGCACGACGTGCAGCGGCGCCAGGTCAAGAAGCTCCCGGCGCTGCGCGGCCGCACGGTCATCAACCTGTTCTTCGAGGACTCCACCCGCACCCGGTCCAGCTTCGAGATCGCCGGCAAGTGGCTCTCGGCCGACGTGATCAACCTGTCCGCGAAGGGCAGCAGCGCCAGCAAGGGCGAGTCCCTGCGCGACACCGTGCTGACCGTGACGGCGATGGGCATCGACGGCCTGGTCGTGCGGCACTCCGCGAGCGGCGCCGCCGAGCAGATCAGCCGCTGGATCGACGTCCCCGTCATCAACGCCGGCGACGGCACCCACGAGCACCCCACCCAGGCGCTGCTCGACGGCTACACGCTCACCCGCCGCCTCGGCTCGCTGGAGGGCAGGCACGTCGCGATCGTCGGCGACCTGACCCACAGCCGGGTGTTCCGGTCCAACGTCAAGAGCCTCACCAAGCTCGGCGCCACGGTCACCGCCGTCGCCCCGCCCACCCTCATGCCCGCGGGCGTGGGGGACTGGTCGAAGACGGCCGGCTTCGCGACGGCGTACGACCTCGACGAGGTGCTCCCGCAGGCGGACGCGGTGATGATGCTGCGGGTCCAGCGGGAGCGGATGAGCGGCGGCTTCTTCCCCACCGCGCGGGAGTACACCGTCGGCTACGGCCTCACCCGCGAGCGCCTCGCCGTGCTCGAGCCCGGCACCCCGATCCTGCACCCCGGCCCGATGAACCGCGGCCTGGAGATCTCCGCGGACGCCGCCGACGCCCTGGACTCGGTCGTTCTCGACCAGGTGTCCGCGGGCGTGGCCGTCCGCATGTCCGTGCTCTACCACCTGCTCGCCGGTGAGGAGACCAGCGCATGAGCATCCTGATCAAGGGCGCCACCCTGCCCGGCGGTACGACGACCGACGTCCTCGTCCAGGACGGCACCATCGCCGAGCTGGGCGCGATCAGCGCGAAGGCGGACCAGACGATCGACGCCGACGGCCTGCGCCTGCTGCCCGGCCTGGTCGACCTGCACACCCACCTGCGCGAGCCCGGCCGCGAGGACGCCGAGACGGTCCTCACCGGCTCCCGAGCCGCCGCGGTCGGCGGCTACACCGCGGTGCTGGCGATGGCCAACACCAACCCTGTCACCGACACCGGCGAGGCCGCCGAGCGGGTCCACGACCTCGGCCGGGCCGCCGGCCTGGTCGACGTCCAGCCGGTCGGCGCGGTCACCAAGGGCCTCGCCGGCCAGGAGCTCGCCGAGATCGGCCTGATGGCGCGCTCCCGGGCCCGGGTGCGGGTCTTCTCCGACGACGGCAGGTGCGTCCACGACCCGCGGGTGATGCGCCGGGCGCTGGAGTACGTCAAGGCGTTCGGCGGCGTGGTCAGCCAGCACAGCCAGGACCCGAGCCTCGCCGGCCCGAGCGCCTGCTGCCACGAGGGCGAGCTCTCCGGCCGGCTCGGCCTGCCCGGCTGGCCCGGCGTCGCGGAGGAGGTCATCGTCGCCCGCGACGTGATGCTCGCCCGCCACACCGGCAGCCGGGTCCACGTCGCCCACGTCTCGACCGCCGGCTCCGTCGAGGTGGTCCGCTGGGCGAAGGCGCAGGGGATCGACGTGACCGCCGAGGTCACGCCGCACCACCTGCTGCTCACCACCGACCTGTTGAGCGGGTACGACCCGACGTACAAGGTCAACCCGCCGCTGCGCCCCGACGAGGACGTGCAGGCCCTGCGCGAGGCGCTCGCCGACGGCACCATCGACGCCGTCGCGACCGACCACGCGCCGCACGCCCGCCACGACAAGGAGCACGCCTTCGTCGACGCGGCCTTCGGCATGCTCGGCCTCGAGACCGCGCTGCCCGTCGTCACCACCGTGATGGTCGAGTCCGGCCTGCTCGACTGGGCCGGCGTGGCCCGCACGATGAGCACCCGCCCGGCTGAGATCGCCGGCCTCGAGGGCCACGGCCGCCCGATCGCCGTCGGCGAGCCCGCCAACCTCACCCTGGTCGACCCGGCCGCCCAGGTCGTCGTCGACCGCGCCGCCAGCGTCTCGCTGAGCCGCAACAACCCCTGGCACGACCGCAAGCTGACCGGCCGCGTCATCGCCACGCTGCTGCGCGGCACGCCGACCGTCCTGGAAGGAGCCATCGCATGAGCACCCCGCACTGCTCGTCCTCGAGGACGGCCGCACGTTCCGCGGCGAGGCCTACGGAGCCGAGGGCGAGACCTTCGGCGAGGCCGTCTTCAACACCGGCATGACCGGCTACCAGGAGACGCTCACCGACCCGTCGTACCACCGCCAGGTCGTCGTCATGACGGCTCCCCACATCGGCAACACCGGCGTCAACGACGAGGATCCGGAGTCGAGGCGGATCTGGGTCGCCGGGTACGTCGTGCGCGAGCCCGCCCGGATCCCGAGCAACTGGCGCTCGCGCCGCTCGCTCGACGACGAGCTGCGCGCGCAGGGCGTCGTCGGCATCTCCGGCATCGACACCCGTGCGCTGACCCGCCACCTGCGCGAGCGCGGCGCCATGCGCGTGGGCATCTCCACGGTCGAGACCGACCCGGAGGCGCTGCTGGCGAAGGTGCAGGCGTCCGCCGAGATGGCCGGCGCCAACCTGTCCGAGGCGGTCTCCACCGACGCCACCTATGTCGTGCAGGCGCAGGGGGAGCGGCGGTTCACCGTCGCCGCCCTCGACCTCGGCATCAAGGACATGACCCCTACCGGATGTCCGAGCGGGGCATCGAGGTCCACGTGCTGCCCGCCACCGCGAGCATCGAGGACGTCCTGGCCGTCGAGCCCGACGGCCTGTTCTTCTCCAACGGCCCCGGCGACCCGGCCGCGACCACCGGCCAGGTCGAGCTGCTGCAGCAGGCGCTGGAGCGGGGCCTGCCGTACTTCGGCATCTGCTTCGGCAACCAGCTGTTCGGCCGCGCGCTCGGGTTCGGCACCTACAAGCTGAAGTACGGCCACCGCGGCATCAACCAGCCGGTGATGGACCTGACCACCCGCAAGGTCGAGGTCACCGCCCACAACCACGGGTTCGCGGTCGACGCCCCGCGCGACACCCCACCGAGACGCCGTACGGCGTCGCGAGCGTGAGCCACGTCTGCCTCAACGACGACGTGGTGGAGGGCCTGGAGCTCCGCGACGCCGACGGGAGGCTCAAGAGCTTCTCCGTCCAGTACCACCCCGAGGCCGCCGCCGGTCCCCACGACGCGGCCTACCTGTTCGACCGATTCGTGAGCCTGCTCGAGGAGACCGCCTGATGCCGAAGCGTGAAGACATCAAGTCGGTCCTGGTCATCGGCTCCGGGCCGATCGTCATCGGCCAGGCCTGCGAGTTCGACTACTCGGGCACCCAGGCCTGCCGGGTGCTCAAGGAGGAGGGCCTGCGGGTCATCCTGATCAACTCCAACCCGGCGACGATCATGACCGACCCGGAGTTCGCCGACGCGACGTACGTCGAGCCGATCACGCCCGAGTTCGTCGAGAAGGTCATCGCCAAGGAGCGCCCCGACGCGATCCTGCCGACCCTCGGCGGCCAGACCGCGCTCAACGCGGCGATCGCGGCCCACGAGAGCGGCGTCCTGGAGAAGTACGACGTCGAGATGATCGGCGCCAGCTTCGAGGCGATCCACCGCGGCGAGAACCGCGAGCTGTTCAACGCGATCGTCGAGAAGGTCGGCGGCGAGGTCGCCCGCAGCTTCGTGTGCCACTCGATGGACGACGTCGAGAAGGCCGCCGCCGAGCTGGGCTTCCCGATCGTGGTCCGCCCGTCGTTCACGATGGGCGGGCTCGGCTCCGGCATCGCGTACGACGAGGAGGACATGCACCGCATCGCGGGCGCCGGCCTCTCCGCCAGCCCCACCACCGAGGTGCTGATCGAGGAGTCGATCATCGGGTGGAAGGAGTACGAGCTGGAGGTGATGCGCGACAAGGCCGACAACGTCGTCATCATCTGCTCCATCGAGAACTTCGACCCGATGGGCGTCCACACCGGCGACTCGATCACCGTCGCGCCGGCGATGACGCTGACCGACCGGGAGTACCAGCACCTGCGCGATCTCGCCATCGGCATCATCCGCGAGGTCGGCGTCGACACCGGCGGCTGCAACATCCAGTACGCCGTGAACCCGCCGACGGCCGGGTGATCGTGATCGAGATGAACCCTCGCGTCTCGCGCTCGTCCGCGCTGGCGAGCAAGGCGACCGGCTTCCCGATCGCCAAGATCGCCGCGAAGGTCGCGGTCGGCTACACCCTCGACGAGATTCCCAACGACATCACCCAGGAGACCCCGGCCTCCTTCGAGCCGACGCTGGACTACGTGGTGGTCAAGGTGCCGCGGTTCGCGTTCGAGAAGTTCCCGACCGCCGACCCGACGTTGACCACCCACATGAAGTCGGTCGGCGAGGCGATGGCGATCGGCCGCAGCTTCACCGAGGCCCTCAACAAGGCGCTGCGCTCGCTCGAGAACAAGCACGCGCCCTTCGACTGGGCCTCGCCGGTGGGGGACAAGGCGGCGCTGCTCGAGGCCGTCAAGGTGCCGCACGACGGCCGGCTGCAGAAGGTGATGCAGGCGATCCGGGCGGGCGCCACCCAGGAGGAGGTCCACGACGCCACGAGGATCGACCCGTGGTTCGTCGACCAGCTGTTCCTGATCGACGAGATCGCGCAGCAGGTCGCCGCCACCGAGAGTCTCGACGCCGGCGCGCTGCGGCTGGCCAAGCGGCACGGCTTCTCCGACGCCCAGATCGCCGGCATCCGTGGCCTGCGGGAGTCCGAGGTCCGGATCGCCCGGCAGACCGCCGGCGTGCGCCCGGTGTTCAAGACCGTCGACACCTGCGCGGCGGAGTTCGCCGCCCAGACGCCGTACTACTACTCGTCCTACGACGAGGAGACCGAGGTCCAGCCGCGGGCCGAGGGCAAGCAGGCCGTGATCATCCTCGGCTCCGGCCCGAACCGGATCGGGCAGGGCATCGAGTTCGACTACTCCTGCGTGCACGCCAGTCTCGCGCTGACCGAGGCCGGCTACGAGACGATCATGGTCAACTGCAACCCCGAGACGGTCTCGACCGACTACGACACCTCCGACCGGCTCTACTTCGAGCCGCTCACGCTGGAGGACGTGCTCGAGATCTACGAGGCCGAGCGCGCGGCCGGCCCGATCGCCGGCGTGATCGCGACCCTCGGCGGCCAGACCCCGCTCGGCCTCGCCCAGGGCCTGCAGGACGCGGGCGTGCCGATCGTCGGCACCAGTCCCGAGGCGATCGACCTCGCCGAGGAGCGCGGCGCCTTCGGCCGGGTCCTCGCTGACGCCGGCCTGGTCGCGCCCAAGCACGGCACCGCGGTGTCGTACGACGAGGCGCGGGCGATCGCGCACACCATCGGGTACCCCGTGCTCGTGCGGCCGTCGTACGTCCTCGGCGGGCGCGGCATGCAGATCGTCTACAGCGACCAGGCGCTCGAGTCCTATATCGAGGCCGCGACCGAGATCAGCCCCGACCGGCCGGTGCTGGTCGACCGGTTCATCGACGACGCGGTGGAGATCGACGTCGACGCCCTGTACGACGGCACCGACCTGTTCCTCGGCGGCGTGATGGAGCACATCGAGGAGGCCGGCATCCACTCCGGCGACTCGTCCTGCGCGCTGCCGCCGATCACCCTCGGCGACGCCGAGATCACCCGGATCCGTGAGGCCACCACGGCCATCGCGAAGGGAGTGGGGGTGCGCGGCCTGATCAACATCCAGTTCGCGCTCGGCGCCGACGTGCTCTACGTGATCGAGGCCAACCCGCGCGCGTCGCGGACGGTCCCGTTCGTCTCCAAGGCGACCGGCACCCAGCTGGCCAAGGCCGCCGCCCGGCTGATGCTGGGCGAGTCGATCGCCGAGCTGCGCGCGGCCGGCGTGCTGCCGGCCGAGGGCGACGGCGGCACGCTCCCCGCCGACGCGCCGATCGCGGTCAAGGAGGCGGTGCTGCCGTTCAACCGGTTCCGTACCAAGGAGGGCCAGTTCGTCGACACCGTCCTCGGGCCGGAGATGAAGTCGACCGGCGAGGTGATGGGCTTCGACGCCGACTTCGGCACGGCGTTCAGCAAGTCGCAGGCCGCGGCGTACGGCTCGCTGCCGACCGAGGGCAGGGTCTTCATCTCGATCGCCAACCGCGACAAGCGGACGATGATCTTCCCGGCCCGGGTCCTCGCGGACTACGGCTTCGAGATCCTCGCGACCCAGGGCACCGCCGAGGTGCTGCGGCGCAACGGGATCCAGGCGACCGTCGTCCGCAAGCACTTCGAGGGCGCCGGGCCGCACGGGGAGAAGACCACCGTGCAGATGATCCTCGACGGCGAGATCGACCTGATCGTCAACACCCCGCACGGCTCGACGGGCGGTGGCGACTCCCGGGTCGACGGCTACGAGATCCGCTCCGCGGCGGTGCTGACCGGCACGCCGTGCATCACCACCGTGCAGGGCCTGGCCGCGGCGGTGCAGGGCATCGCGGCGATCCGGTCCGGCACCGTCGGCGTCCGCTCCCTGCAGGAGTGGAACGCATGAACACCCCACAAAGTTCTTCTCCTCCGCTTCGCTCCCCCGAACAACTTTGCGGGGACCCCGTATGAGCCTCTACGACAGGGTCTTCGACCACGTCCTGGTCCGGATGGACGCGGAGCGGGCCCATCACCTGACGTACGACGCCCTGCGCGCCGGCGGGCCGGTGCTCTCCCGTCTGCCCGTCACCGGCGGTGCGCCGGTGCGCGCGATGGGACTCACCTTCCCCAACCGGCTCGGGCTGGCGCCGGGCTTCGACAAGAACGCCCGGGTCTACGACCGGATGGGCGCCTTCGGGTTCGGTCACGTCGAGATCGGCACCGTCACGGCGCTGGCCCAGCCCGGCAACCCGCGGCCGCGGCTGTTCCGGCTGCCCGAGGACCGGGCGATCGTCAACCGGATGGGCTTCAACAACGACGGCGCGCCCGCCGTCGCCGCCCGCCTCGGTCGCAAGCACGCGCAGAACCGTCGGGGACGAGGCGACCGCAACCACCAAACCCAACCCCGTTTGATCCTTGGCATAAACATCGGCAAGTCCAAGGTCGTGCCGGACGACGACCAGGCGGCGGTCGAGGCGGACTACGAGACCTCCGCCCGGCTGCTCGCCCCGCACGCCGACTACCTCGTGGTCAACGTGAGCTCGCCCAACACCCCCGGCCTGCGCAACCTCCAGGCGGTGGAGAGGCTGGCGCCGCTGCTGCGGCAGGTGCGTCGTACCGCCGACGAGGTCACGGTCGCGACCGTCCCGCTGCTGGTGAAGATCGCGCCCGACCTCTCCGACGACGACGTGCTCGCCGTCGCCGACATGGCGCTCGACCTCGGCCTGGCCGGGATCATCGCCACCAACACCACCATCTCCCGCGAGGGCCTGCGCACCCCAGCGGCGAAGGTCACGGAGATCGGCGCGGGCGGGCTGTCCGGCGCCCCGCTCACCGAGCGCTCCACGGAGGTGCTCCGGCTGCTCCGGGGCCGGGTCGGCCCGGACCTCACCCTGATCGGCGTCGGCGGCATCAGCACGCCCGAGCAGGCCTGCGAGCGGGTCGCCGCCGGAGCCGACCTGGTGCAGGCCTACAGCGGGCTGATCTACGGTGGCCCGATGTGGCCGCGCCAGATCCTCCAGGGGTTGTCATGAGCTTCGGGGACTACCAGATCGAGCTCTACCTCGGCGCCCTCGGCGGAGTGCTCCCCGCACACCCGTTCGACTACGCCGAGCTCGAGCGCAACGCCCTCGCCGCGCTGCCGCCGGAGCTGCGCACGTACGTCGCCGGGGGCGCCGGCGACGAGGCGACCCAGCGGGCCAATGTGGCGGCGTTCGAGCGGTACGCGCTGATCCCGCGGATGCTGCGCGCCTCCGCCGAGCGCGACCTCTCGGTCGAGCTGTTCGGCCGGACGCTGGCGAGCCCGCTGCTGCTGGCGCCGATCGGCGTGGTCGGCCTCTGCACGCCCGACCAGCACGGCGACGTCCATGCCGCCGAGGTGGCCGCCGCGACCGGCGTACCCCTCATCGGATCGACGCTGATGAGCGACCCGCTCGAGGACGTGGCCGCGGCGGCGGGAGACGCCGGGAAGTGGTTCCAGCTCTACACGCCCAAGAGCCGCGACCTGGCCGCGAGCCTGGTGCGGCGCGCCGAGGCGGCCGGCTACGAGGCGATCGTGATCACCCTCGACACGTGGGTGCCCGGGTGGCGACCGCGCGACCTGGCCAGCGGCAACTTCCCGCAGCTGCGCGGCAAGGCACTGGCCAACTACACCTCCGACCCGGTCTTCCAGGAGATGACCGGGCCGGACCCCGACCCCGGCACCGTCGTGATGACCTGGGTCGGCACCTTCGGCCACCCGGTGACCTGGGAGGACCTGCCCTGGCTGCGGTCCCTGACCGAGCTGCCGATCGTGCTCAAGGGCATCTGCCATCCCGACGACGCGCGCCGTGCGCTCGACGAGGGCGCCGACGGCATCTACTGCTCCAACCACGGCGGCCGGCAGGCCAACGGCGGGGGAGCGGCGCTCGACTGGCTGCCCGATGTCGTGACCGCGGTCGACGGCCGCGCCCCGGTCGTCTTCGACTCCGGCGTGCGCACCGGCGCCGACGTCGTCAAGGCGCTCGCCCTCGGCGCGGACGCCGTCGCGATCGGCCGCCCCTACGCCTACGCCCTCGCCCTAGGCGGCGTCCCCGGCGCGGTCCACCAGGTCCGCGCGCTGCAGGCCGAGGCCGACCTGGTCATGGCCGTCGACGGCTATCCCACCCGCGCCGACCTCGGCCCCGACGCACTGCGGAGGCTCCCATGACGTTCGGCGCCCGTGTCTTCTCGGCGATCGCGGACCGCGGTCCCTTCTGCGTCGGTATCGACCCGCACGGCGCGCTGCTGCGGGCCTGGGGGTACGACGACGACGTCGCCGGGCTGGAGCGGTTCGCGCTCGGCGCGGTCGAGGCGGTGGCGCCGTACTGCGGCGTCGTGAAGCCGCAGTCCGCCTTCTACGAGCGCTTCGGCAGCCGTGGGGTGGCCGTGCTGGAGCGGGTGATCGCCTCGTCGCGGGAGGCGGGCGCGCTGGTCCTGCTCGACGTCAAGCGCGGCGACATCGGCTCCACCTCGCAGGCCTACGCGGACGCGTACCTCGACCCCGCGTCCCCGCTCGCCTGCGACGCCGTCACTGTCAGCCCCTATCTCGGCTTCGGCTCGCTCACGCCCTTCGTCGACACCGCCCGCAAGCACGACGCCGGCCTGTTCGTGCTGGTCGCTACCTCCAACAAGGAGGGCCCCGAGGTGCAGGAGGCCGTCGCCGGCGGCCGCAGCGTCTCCGGCACCATGCTCGACCACCTGCGCCGGCTCAACGCCGACGCCGTCCCGCTCGGCTCCTTCGGCGCCGTCGTCGGCGCGACCCTCGAGGACGACCGGGGCCTGGACCTCGCGTTCAACGGCCCGATCCTCGCCCCCGGGTACGGCGAGCAGGGCGGCACCACCGCCGACCTCCGCCGGATCTTCGGGGCCGGCGCCGGCAACGTGCTGGCGAGCTCCTCCCGCGGCGTCCTGCGGCTGGGCCCCGACCCGGTGGCGATGCGCGACGCGGTGCGGCGGGCCAACGACGAGCTGCGCGGCCTCCAGGGCTGAGGCGTGGTCCGGCGCAACCTCCCGCTGCTGGTGGGCCTGGTCGCCGCGGTGCTGGTCATCGGGCTCGTCGTGCTGTGGGAGACCCGCGACGACGACCCGTTCGCCGGGTACTGCGACGCCGTCGCCGACCACCGCGAGGACATCGGCGCCGCGCTCTCCGCCGGCCCGCAGACCGGCCTGCTCCGGGCGCTGCCGAGCTTCGAGGAGCTCGCCGACGAGGCGCCCGACGACATCCGCGCCGACTGGACGCTGGTGATCGAGCGGATCACCGCGCTGAAGGACGCCCTCGACGCCGCGGACGTCGACCCGTCGGCGTACGACGTCGAGAGCCCGCCCGCCGACGTGCCCGAGGACGACCGGAAGGCGATCGAGACCGCCGCGGTCCGGCTCGGCTCCCAGGAGACCAGGACCGCGCTCGCCCACGTCGATCAGCAGGCCCGTGACGTCTGCAAGACGCCGCTGAGCCTGTAGCGGCCAGCGGGGCCGCATTGCCGAGCCCGCGTTGCCGAGGTCGAACGCCTGTGGCTAGATTGACCGGCGGCGGCATCTCCGCCCGCTCCGACGCTGACCGAAGGACTCCTCACCCGTGGCCCTGCCTCCTCTGACCCCCGAACAGCGCCAGGCCGCCCTCGAGAAGGCAGCGGCGGCCCGCCGGGAGCGAGCGGAGGTCAAGAACCGGCTCAAGAACTCCGGCGCATCCATCAGCGAGGTGCTCCAGCAGGGCCAGGTCAACGAGGTCATCGGGAAGATGAAGGTGCTCGACCTCCTGCAGTCGGTGCCCGGTCTCGGCAAGGTGCGCGCGCGCCAGGTCATGGAGCGCCTCGGCATCGCCGAGTCGCGCCGGGTCCGCGGGCTCGGCGCCAAGCAGGTCGCCGCGCTCGAGCGCGAGTTCCCCGCCGAGGCATGACGGCGCCGTGAGCGCGAGGCTCTTCGTCCTCGCCGGACCCACCGCGGTCGGCAAGGGCACGGTGGCCGCTGCCGTCCGCGAGCAGCACCCCGAGATCTACCTGTCGGTGTCCGCCACGACCCGCCCGCCGCGCCCCGGCGAGGTCGACGGTGTTCACTACCACTTCGTCTCCGCCGAGGAGTTCGACCGGCTGGTCGCCGAGGGCCAGATGCTCGAGTGGGCCGTCGTCCACGGCGTGCACCGCTACGGCACCCCGCGCGGCCCCGTCGACCAGGCGCTCGCGGCCGACCGGCCCGCGCTGCTCGAGATCGACCTCCAAGGCGCCCGCCAGGTCCGGGAGTCGATGCCGGAGGCGGTCTTCGTCTTCCTCAAGCCCCCGTCGTGGGAGGAGCTGGTACGCCGGCTGGTCGGCCGCGGCACGGAGACCGAGGAGGAGCGGGAGCGCCGGCTCGCCACCGCCCGACACGAGCTGGCCGCCGAGGCGGAGTTCGACGTCACCATCGTGAACCGCGAAGTTCATGCTGCGGTCGAGGAGTTGGTATCGTTGATGGTTGATTCCGTCCACCATCAGTGAGGACCTCTGTGTCTGCCCCGAACATCGCCGCCGAGGGTGTCACCAACCCTCCCATCGACGACCTGCTGTCCAAGACCGACAGCAAGTACAAGCTGGTGCTCTACAGCGCCAAGCGCGCGCGGCAGATCAACGCCTACTACTCCCAACTCGGCGAGGGCCTGCTCGAGTACGTCGGTCCGCTCGTCGAGACCCACGTCCAGGAGAAGCCGCTCTCGATCGCGCTGCGCGAGATCAACGAGGACCTGCTGACCTGCGAGGACATCGACCCGGCCGAGCTCGCCGCCGAGCAGGCCGCTGCTGCCGTCGCCGAGGCCCCGGCCGCCGACGCCGAGTGATCTGACGCCCGTGTCGCGGCCCGAGTCCCGGCCCCGGGTGGTGCTCGGCGTCTCCGGCGGCATCGCGGCCTACAAGGCCTGCGAGCTGCTGCGGCGGCTCACCGAGTCCGGGCACGACGTGACCGTCGTCCCGACCGCGGCGGCGCTGGAGTTCGTCGGCGCGCCCACCTGGGCGGCGCTGTCGGGCAAGCCGGTGTCCGCCGAGGTGTGGGACGGCGTCCACGAGGTGCCGCACGTGCGCCTCGGGCAGACCGCCGACCTGGTCGTGGTCGCGCCGGCGACGGCCGACCTGCTGGCCAAGGCCGCCCACGGGCTCGCCGACGACCTGCTCACCAACACCCTGCTCACCGCGCGCTGCCCGGTCGTACTGGCCCCCGCCATGCACACCGAGATGTGGGAGCACCCGGCGACCACGGCCAACGTGGCCACGCTGCGGTCCCGAGGCGTGCTGGTGATCGAGCCCGCCGAGGGCCGGCTGACGGGCGCCGACACCGGCAAGGGCCGGCTGCCCGACCCCGCGGAGATCTTCGAGGTCGCCCGCGACGTGCTCGCCCGCTCCCGGGCCGGCGCGAGCGCGGCCGGGACGGTTCACGACCTCGCCGGTCGCCACGTCGTGGTCTCCGCCGGCGGCACCCGCGAGCGCCTCGACCCGGTCCGCTTCCTCGGCAACCGGTCGTCGGGCCGCCAGGGCTACGCCCTCGCCCGCGCCGCCGTCGCCCGCGGCGCCGAGGTGACCCTGATCGCCGCCAACGTCGACCTGCCCGACCCGGCCGGCGTCAAGGTGGTCCGGGTGGAGTCGACGGCCGACCTGCGCGACGCCGTCCTGTCCGCCACGGCCGGCGCCGACGCGGTCGTGATGGCCGCGGCTCCGGCCGACTTCCGCCCGACGGAGCTGTCGGACGTGAAGATCAAGAAGGCCGACGACGGGTCGGCCCCGTCGATCACGCTGCAACAGAATCCCGACATCCTCAAGGAGATCTCGACCCACCGGGCCCGCGCGGAGGCCGTGATCGTCGGGTTCGCCGCCGAGACCGGCGACGCCACCGGCAGCGTGCTCGACCTCGCCCGCGCCAAGCTCGCCCGGAAGGGCTGCGACCTGCTCGTCGTCAACGACGTGAGCGGGGGAGCGGTCTTCGGGAGCACCGACAACGAGGCGGTGATCCTGGGTGCCGACGGCTCCGTCGTCGACGTACCCCACGGCACGAAGTCGGCCCTGTCCCACCTCATCTGGGACCAGGTCGTCGCCAGACTTTCCTGAGACGTCCGGGCATCACCCCGGCGCATCCGTATCGTTGGACCACAGATCGTTGCACCACAGCACATCCGCCCCCTACCAGGAGTTCCCACCACCATGACCGGACGTCTGTTCACGTCGGAGTCGGTGACCGAGGGTCACCCGGACAAGATCGCCGACCAGATCAGCGACACCGTGCTCGACTACCTGATCGAGCACGACCCGAAGAGCCGGGTCGCTGTCGAGACCCTGCTCACCACCGGCCTGGTCGTCGTCGCCGGCGAGGTGACCACCGAGGCGTACGCCCCGGTCGCCCAGCTGGTGCGCGAGAAGATCCTGGAGATCGGCTACGACTCCTCCGAGAAGGGCTTCGACGGCAACTCCTGCGGAGTCCAGGTCGCGATCGGCGCCCAGTCGCCCGACATCGCGCAGGGCGTCGACACCGCCGAGGACGTCCGCCTCGGCGGCTCGTCCGACGAACTCGACCAGCAGGGCGCGGGCGACCAGGGCCTGATGTTCGGCTACGCCTGCGACGACACCCCGGAGCTCTTCCCGCTGCCGATCAAGATCGCGCAGACCCTCGCGGAGAAGCTCACCGAGGTCCGCAAGGACGGCACGCTGGCCTACCTCCGGCCCGACGGCAAGACCCAGGTCACCATCGAGTACGACGAGGACGACCGCGCGGTCCGGGTCGACACCGTCGTGCTGTCCACGCAGCACGCCGAGGACGTCACCCAGGAGCAGATCGCCGCCGACATCACCGCGAAGGTGATCGAGCCGGTCCTGGAGCAGTTCAAGACCAGCGTCCCGTTCGACGGCTACAAGCTGCACATCAACCCGACCGGCAAGTTCGTCGTCGGCGGCCCGATGGGCGACGCCGGCCTGACCGGCCGCAAGATCATCGTCGACACCTACGGCGGCATGGCCCGCCACGGCGGCGGCGCGTTCTCCGGCAAGGACCCGTCCAAGGTCGACCGCTCCGCCGCCTACGCCATGCGCTGGGTCGCCAAGAACATCGTCGCCGCGGGCCTGGCCCGCCGCGCCGAGGTCCAGGTCGCCTACGCCATCGGCGTCGCCAAGCCGGTCGGCGTCTTCGTCGAGACCTTCGGCACCGGCGTCGTGCCGGACGAGAGGATCCAGGAGGCCGTGCTCGAGGTCTTCGACCTCCGCCCCGCCGCGATCCTGCGCGACCTCGACCTGCGCCGCCCGATCTACGCCAAGACGGCCGCCTACGGCCACTTCGGCCGCGAGCTCCCCGAGTTCACCTGGGAGAAGGCCGACCGTGCCGAGGCCCTGAAGGCCGCCGTCGGCCTCTGATCCCACGCCGACCCGGCTCATCCTGACCCGGGTTCCGCGCCGACCCGGCGCATCCTTACCTCGAGCGAGGTGAGGATGCGCCGGGTCGAGGCGTTTTGGGGGTCAGTTTGCGCCGGGTCGGGGATGGGTCGGGGCGCGCTGGTAGAACTTCCGCCATGACCCCCACCCCCGACGAGCCGGCGCTGGAGCTGCCCGGCCTCGTCCGGGACCGGGCGGCGGAGGGGCGGGCCAAGGCGGCCGCCACCCGGGCCCGGAAGGTCGCCGAGGCCGAGGTCGCCGCGGTGGACCCGGTGGCGCGGGTCGTCCTCGACCTGCCGCTGGCCCACCTCGACCGGGTCTTCGACTATGCCGTGCCCGTGGCGATGGCCGACGGCGCCGTGCCCGGCACCCGGGTCAAGGTCCGCTTCGGCGGGCAGGACGTCGACGGCTTCGTCGTGGGCCGGGCCGCCGCCTCCGACCACGACGGCCGGCTGACGCCGCTGCGGCGGCTGGTGAGCGCCGAGCCGGTGCTCAGTCCCGCGGTGGCGACACTGTGCGAGCGGGTCGCGGCGCGGTACGCCGGCGTGAGCGCCGACGTCCGCCGGCTCGCCGTCCCGCCCCGGCACGCCACCACCGAGAAGGAGCCGACGCGTCCTGAGCCCCTCCTGGCGTACGACGCCGGCGACGCCGAGCGCGCCTGGGCCGCCTATCCCGCGGCGGCCCCCTTCCTCGGCCACCTGCGCAGCGGGCACCCGCCGCGCGCGGTCTGGTCCGCGGGACCGGGCGAGGACTGGCCCGCCCTCCTCGCCCACCTCGCCGCCACCGCCCTGGCCGCCGGGCGGGGACTGTGGTCTGCCTGCCCGACCACCGCGACGTGGCGCGCCTCGACGCCGCCCTGACCGACGTGCTGGGCGAGGGCCACCACGTCGCACTGCACGCCGACCGGTCCTCTGGGCCGAGCGAGTCTCTGGCGCAGGTCGGGCAGCAAGCTGCCGGCGACGCCTCCCGCCTCGCTGCCGGCCGGGGGTCCGGTCCCGCGGCCCGCTACCGCGAGTTCCTCGCCGTCAGCCGGGGGGAGCGGCGGATCGTGGTCGGCACCCGCTCCGCGGCCTTCGCGCCGGTCCGCGACCTCGGCCTCGTGGTGGTGTGGGACGACGGCGACGACCTGCACGCGGAGCCCCGGGCGCCGTACCCCCACGTCCGCGAGGTGTTGCTGCTGCGCGCCGAGCAGGAGCGGACGGCGGCCCTGGTGGGCGGCTTCGCGCGGACGGTCGAGGCGCAGCACCTGCTCCACACCGGCTGGGCGCGGGAGATCGCGCTGCCGCGCGCGACCGTGCGCGAGCGCGCGCTGATCGGCGTCAGCGGCGCCTCCGACGTCGCTCTCGACCGCGACCCCAGCGCGGGGGGCGCCCGGGTGCCGCGCGAGGCCCACGAGGCCCTGCGCTGGGGGCTGGAGCGCGGCCCGGTGCTGGTGCAGACGCCGCGATCGGGCTACGCCCTGCGGCTGGCCTGCGAGCGCTGCCGCACCCCGGCCCGCTGCCGCGCCTGCGCCGGCCCGCTGGAGCTGACGGGGCCCACGACGCCGCCGCGGTGTCGCTGGTGCGCGACCGAGGCGCCGGGTTGGGCGTGCGACGAGTGCGGCGGCACCGGCCTGCGCGCCCCGGTCGTCGGGGACGCCCGCACCGCCGACGAGCTCGGCCGCAGCTTCCCGAAGGTCCCGGTCGTGTCCTCCTCCGGCGACCAGGTCCGGGCGCGGGTCGGGCCCGAGCCGCGGATCGTGGTCGCCACCCCCGGCGCGGAGCCGGTCGCCGCGGAGGGGTACGCCGTCGTGGTGCTCCTCGACACCTGGTGGGCGCTCGGCCGCGACAGCATGCGCGCCCCGGAGGAGGCGCTGCGCCGGTGGTGCAATGCGGTCGGTCTGCTCGGGCCCGGCGGGCGCGCCCTCGCGGTGGGCGACCCGGCCGTCCCGGCGCTGCAGGCACTGGTGCGCTGGGACCCGGCCGGGTTCGCCGTACGCGAGGCCGAGGAGCGGCGCGAGGCCCGGCTGCCGCCCGCGGCCCGGCTCGCGACCGTGACCGGCCCCCCGGGCGCCCTCGACGACCTCCGGGCCCTGCTGGCGCTGCCCGACGCCGCCGAGGTGCTCGGCCCGGTTCCGACCCGCGACCCCGACGTCGAGCGCCTGGTGCTCCGCGTGCCCCGCGCCCAAGGGGTCGAGCTGGCCCGGGCGCTGGGGGAGGCGCAGCGACTGCGCTCGGCCCGCAAGCTGGAGCCGGTCCGGATCCAGGTCGACCCATGGGAACTGTGAGCCGCCGGGAGCCGCTCGATAGGGTGACGCGGTGGCGATCCGACCCATCCGACTCTTCGGCGACCCCGTCCTGCGCAAGCCCGCGATCGAGGTCGCCCACTTCGACGCCGAGCTGCGCCAGCTGGTCACCGACCTGACCGACACCATGCTCGACGCGCCCGGCGCCGGACTGGCCGCGCCGCAGATCGGGGTCGGCCTGCGCGTCTTCACCTGGTACGTCGAGGGCGAGGTCGGCCACCTCGTGAACCCGCGGCTCCGGCTGTCCGAGGAGACCCAGGACGGCCCCGAGGGCTGCCTGTCGCTGCCCGAGCTGACCTACGACTGCCTGCGCGCCCTCTCCGTGGTCGCCACCGGCTTCGACATGCACGGCGAGCCGGTGACGATCGAGGGCTCCGACCTGCTCGCGCGCGCCATCCAGCACGAGACCGACCACCTCGACGGCATCCTGTTCATCGACCGCCTCGACGACGCCTCCCGCAAGGCCGCGATGCGGGAGATCCGGGAGTCGGAGTGGTTCGGCCTCGAGAAGCCGACCGTCAAGGTGTCCCCCACGCGACGGGCGGGTTCGGCCGATGAGGGTCGTCTTCGCCGGCACCCCCGAGGTCGCCGTCCCCGCCCTGGACGCGGTCGCCGCCTCCGCCCACGAGCTGGTCGGCGTCGTCACCCGCCCCGACGCGCCCGCCGGTCGCGGACGGAGGCTGACGCCGAGCCCGGTCGCGCAGCGGGCCGAGGAGCTCGGCGTACCCGTCCTCAAGCCGACGCATCCGCGCGACCCCGACTTCCAGGACGCCCTGCGGGCGCTGGAGCCGGAGTGCTGCCCCGTGGTCGCGTACGGCGCGCTCATCCCGCGCAGCGCGCTCGACATCCCGCGCCACGGCTGGGTCAACCTGCACTTCTCGGTGCTGCCCGCCTGGCGCGGCGCGGCGCCGGTGCAGCACTCCATCTGGGGCGGCGACGAGTACACCGGCGCCACCACCTTCCGGATCGTCGAGGCGCTCGACGCCGGCCCGACCTTCGGTGTGATGACCGAGCGGATCCGGCCCACCGACACCGCGGGCGACCTGCTCGGCCGGCTGGCCGAGGGCGGCGCCGGCCTCCTGGTCGCGACCCTCGACGGCATCGCCGACGGCTCGCTCGAGGCCCGCGAGCAGCCCGCCGACGGGGTCAGCCTGGCGCCGAAGATCACCGTCGACGACGCCCGCGTCGACTGGAGCGAGCCCGCCGTGGGCGTCGACCGCCGGATCCGCGCCTGCACGCCCGGGCCCGGCGCGTGGACCACCCTCGACGACGAGCGGGTCAAGCTCGGCCGGGTCGAGATCGTCGCGTCCGGACCGTCCCTGGCGCCGGGTGCGATCCAGGTGGGCAAGAACGAGGTGCTCGTCGGCACCGCCACCGACGCGGTCCGGCTCACCGAGGTGAAGGCGTTCGGGAAGAGGCAGATGGCCGCGGCCGACTGGGCGCGCGGCGTACGGCTGCCCGCGACGGCGACCTTCCGGTGAGACCGCGCTGATGAGGAAGGGCGTCGACCCGGCTCGTCTCGCCGCCTTCGAGGTGCTCAAGGCGGTGCGGGTCGACGACGGCTACACCAACCTGCTGCTCCCGGCCGCGCTCGCGCGTCACGGCCTCACCGGGCGCGACGCGGCGTTCGCGACCGAGCTGGCGTCGGGCACCATCCGCCGGCAGGGGACCTACGACGCCGTGCTCGCCGCGTGCATCGACCGGCCGCTGCGCAAGGTCGAGGCGAAGGTCCACGACGCGCTGCGGCTGGGCGCGCACCAGCTGCTGGCCATGCGGGTCCCGACGCACGCGGCGATCGACACCACGGTCACCCTGGTCCGGCAGCAGGTCAACCAAGGCGCCGCGGGCTTCTGCAACGCCGTGCTGCGCAAGGTCGCCACCCAGGACCTCGACGCCTGGCTCGCGCAGGTCGCGCCCGGCGACCTCGCCGTCGCGCACAGCCACCCGGCGTGGGTGGTCGACCGGCTCCGGTCGGCGCTGGGCGGCCGGGCCGACGAGCTGCCCGACCTGCTCGCCGCCGACAACGACCCGCCCCGGGTCACCCTCGTCGCCCGGCCCGGACGGGCGACGCGCGAGGAGCTGCCCGGTACGCCGACGGCGTACTCGCCCTACGGCGTCGTCCTCGACGGCGGCGACCCCGCGTCGGTGCCGGCGATCGCCGAGGGACGCGCGGGCGTGCAGGACGAGGGGTCGCAGCTGGTCGCGCTCGCCCTGGTCGCCGCGCCGGTGAGCGGCCGCGACGAGCGCTGGGTGGACCTGTGCGCCGGACCGGGCGGCAAGGCGGCCCTGCTCGCCGCGTCGGCCGCGTCGCGTGGCGCCGCGGTGACCGGCGTCGAGCTGCACCACCACAGGGCCCGCCTGGTCGCGCGCGCCGCCGGGGCAGGCCCCGGGCTGGCCGGCGTGGTCCAGGCCGACGCGACCCAGGCGCCCATCGCCGACGGCAGTGCGGACCGGGTCCTGCTCGACGCGCCCTGCACCGGCCTGGGTGCGCTGCGCCGGCGGCCCGAGGCGCGCTGGCGTCGTACCGCCGCCGACCTCGGCGAGCTGGTCGCGCTGCAGCGTGCCCTGCTGGCCGAGGCGGTCCGGGTGCTGCGGCCCGGGGGAGCGCTGCTGTACGCCACCTGCTCGCCGGTGCTGGCCGAGACGGCCGAGGTCGTCGCCGCGACCCTCGACGCCCACCCGGGGCTGCGGCTGGACGACGCGCGGGCGCACCTGCCCGCCGTACCGGATGCCGACGGGCCGCTGCCCGGCACCGTCCAGCTCTGGCCGCACCGGCACGGCACCGACGCCATGTTCCTGGCTCTGCTCCGCAGGGAATGAACCGAGGTAGTTGACAGTTCAACCAGCATGAAGAAGATCGGGTTCCTCTCCTTCGGCCACTGGACGCCGAGCCCGCACTCGCAGGTGCGGACCGCCTCCGACGCCCTGCTGCAGTCGATCGACCTCGCGGTCGCGGCGGAGGAGCTGGGAGCGGACGGCGCGTACTTCCGGGTGCACCACTTCGCCCGGCAGCTCGCCAGCCCGTTCCCGCTGCTCGCGGCGGTCGGCGCGCGGACCAGCCGGATCGAGATCGGGACCGGCGTGATCGACATGCGCTACGAGAACCCGCTGTACTTCGTGGAGGACGCCGGCGCCGCGGACCTGATCGCCGGCGGCCGGCTCCAGCTCGGCATCTCCCGAGGGTCACCGGAGCAGGTCGTCGACGGCTGGCGCTACTTCGGGTACGCCCCGGCCGAGGGCGAGACCGAGGCGGACATGGCCCGGCGGCACACCGAGGTGCTGCTCGAGATGCTTCGCGGCGAGGGCTTCGCGCAACCGAGCCCGCGGCCGATGTTCGCCAACCCGCCCGGCCTGCTGCGGCTGGAGCCCCACTCCGAGGGCCTGCGTGAGCGGATCTGGTGGGGCGCCGCGTCCAACGGCACCGCCCGCTGGGCCGCTGGGCTCGGCATGAACCTGATGAGCTCGACGCTCAAGGAGGACGAGAGCGGCCAGCCCTTCCATGTGCAGCAGGCCGAGCAGATCCGGGAGTTCCGCTCGGCGTGGACGGAGGCCGGCCACGCCCACGAGCCGCGGGTGTCGGTCAGCCGCTCGATCTTCCCGCTCGTCTCGGACGAGGACCGGACGTACTTCGGCGGCCGCCCCGACGACGACCAGGTCGGGCAGATCGACAACATGCGCGCGATCTTCGGCCGCTCGTACGCCGCCGAGCCGGACCGGCTCGTCGAGCAGCTGCGCGGCGACGAGGCGATCGCCGAGGCCGACACGCTGCTGCTCACCGTGCCCAACCAGCTCGGCGTCGACTACAACGCGCACGTCCTCGAGTCGATCCTCAGGTACGTCGCGCCGGAGCTGGGCTGGCGCTGACGTCGTGGCACTTCACGTTGCCCCAGGTGTCGACGGTGCGGTGCGGGGCCAGCTCCAGGCGTACCGAATGATGAGGGCGAGAAGGATGACCTCCAGCACGATGCCCAGGCCGTAGAAGACCAGCCAGGACTCGCCCACCGCGTTGAAGGCCGTGACGGGGACGTAGAGCGTGGCCACGACGAGGTTCGCGGTGCGGCTCACTCCGGCGGGCAGCGTCGTCGACAGCACGACCATGAGGATCGGGATGGCCATGAGGGTCAGCGCTGCGGTCGAGAAGGTCTGGGAGAGGTCGAACTCGAAGACCCTGCCGTCGAGGATGTCCTCGATGACGCCGGGCGTGAAGAAGTTGAGGATGTCCACGTAGGCGTACAGGAACATGAAGCTCGTCCACGCCGCGGCGAGCTTGATCCTCACCGGGATCGGCTGGTCTTCCAGGGTGGTGGGTCGACGTGCTCTCATCATGGGCTCCGTTGTCGTGGTGCGGATCGGTAGGTCCACGATCGCCGGGCCCGGCGGCGGGCACACCGGTCCGGAGGCCGGAGCTCGCCTGGCCGATGGCATGGTCTCCCTCTCGTTCTTTCGGCGGGTACGCCGAGGCGTGCCGATCCCTAGGCTGGGGCCGTGGTCACTGTCCGGCGCTCCCTCTGGCACGAGCCGCGGCCTGTTGACGCCCCACCCGTCGCTCGTCTCGACCGGCTGCTGGTGGGCGGGTTCGCGGCCGCCGCCCTGGTCGAGGGCGTCGTTCGGCCGGACCTGGCCTGGCGACCCCTGGTGACGGTGCTCGCCCTGGCGCTGATGCCCGTCCTGCTCTGCCGGCGGGACCGCCCCCTGCTGGCCGCCCTGGTCGGCTGGGGCGTCGCCGGGCTGCTCTCGGTCCTCCAGCTGACCGCGCACACCGGGGAACTCGGCCTCTACTCCATGACGGCCGTCCTGGTCCTGCTCCACTCCCTGGTGCGGTGGGGCTCGGGACGGGAGATGGTCGTGGGGGCGGCGTTCGTGACAGTCGTCGTCGCGCTGGGGATGTACGCCTCCTCCGCGGGCTGGGCCGACGTCTTCGGCGGGAGCGTCCTCCTGCTGCTGTTCGTCGCCCTCGCGGCCGTGTTCCGCTACCGCGCGGACCTCTGGCATCGCCAACAGCGCGAGATCCGCAGTCAGGAGCGGGTGGCGCTGGCGCGCGAGCTGCACGACATCGTGGCCCACCACGTCTCGGCCATCGCGGTGCAGGCGCAGGCCGGTGGCGTGGTCGCCGGCGTCCAGCCCGAGAAGGCGGCCGAGGTCCTGGCCGCGATCGAGTCGGAGGCGTCGCGAACCCTGACGGAGATGAGATCCATGGTGCGGGTGCTGCGTGAGGAGGAGGCCGTCGCCTCCTCCCCGCAGCGGGGTGTCGCGGACCTGCCCGCTCTGGCGCGCGCCGACACGACGCCCACCGTCGAGGTCTCCCTGGACGGTTCGTTGACCCGGCTGGCGCGACCCGTGGACGCCGCGCTCTACCGGCTCGCGCAGGAGTCGCTGACCAACGCCGTACGGCACGCCCGGAGCGCGACTCGCGTCGCGATCGACGTACGCCGGGAGGGCGACGCCGTCAGGCTGCGCGTCAGCGACGACGGACGGACCGAGTCGGGGCCGGCCCCGGAGCCCGGGTTCGGCCTGCTCGGCATGGCCGAGCGAGCCCAGCTCCTCGGCGGATCGCTCTCCGCGGGGCCGGGGCCTGAGGGTGGCTGGGTGGTCGAGGCCGTGCTGCCGGTGGAGGCGCCGGCATGAGCATCCGCGTCGTCGTGGCAGATGACCAGGACCTGGTCCGGACCGGGCTGGTGATGATCCTCGGCGCCCAACCCGGCCTCGAGGTCGTGGGGGAGGCAGCGGACGGGCTCGCAGCGCTCGACCTCGCGACCCGGCTGCGTCCCGACGTCCTCCTCGTCGACATCCAGATGCCCGGGCTCGACGGCGTCGAGGTGACCAGACGCCTGGCCGGGCCGGACGTCGCGGACCCGATGGCGGTCGTCGTGATCACCACCTTCGACCTCGACGAGTACGTCCTCGGCGCCCTCCGCGCCGGCGCCCGCGGCTTCCTGCTCAAAGACGCCGGGCCGCAGCTCCTCGTGCAGGCCATCCACGCGGCGGCCGACGGGGACGCGCTGATCGCCCCCAACGTCACCCGCCGGCTGCTGGCGACCTTCGCCGACCAGGCGCCGGCGACACCGCTCCAGCCCATCGACCCGCTCACCGAGCGCGAGGAAGAGGTGCTCGCGCTGGTGGCGCGCGGCCGGACCAACGCCGAGATCGCCACCGAGCTCTTCGTCGGCCTGAGCACGGTCAAGACCCACGTCGCGTCGTTGATGACCAAGCTCGGCGCCCGCAACCGCGTCGAGATCGCGATGTGGGCCTACGACACCAGACGCGTGAGAGCCGACTAGCGGGGACAGATCGCCGCGAGGCTGGCGCTGAGTTGTGCGGTGCGTCATGCGGTTTGGTCCCAAACCGCATGATCGGGGCCAGAAAGGTCGCGGATTGGTCCCAAACCGCATCGGCTTCTTACGCGGGCCTGTGTATAACCGGCGCGCTGGATCCGGCACTGACCTGGGCCAGGAACCGACGGATCGTGTCGCGGCTGCGACTCAGGCAGGCGATCCGCCGCTCGAGGCCGACCAGCTCCTCGGCGAGCAGGGCGGCGACCTCGGCCGAGCAGGTGGGCTGCTCCAGGGCGCACGCCGCCTCGGCCTCGAGCAGCACCTTGACCAGGCGCGTGGGGACGCCGGCCTGCACCAGGCCGGCGACCCGGTCGATGCGCTCGACGTGGTCCTCGCCATAGGTCCGGTAGCCGTTGGGCATCCGGTCCGCGCTGAGCAGCCCCTGCTGCTCGTAGTAGCGGATCAGCCGGGGCGCGACCCCGGTCCGCTCGGCCAGCTCGCCGATCCTCATGTCTGCTGCCTCACATCCTCGTCGCCGAACCTTGACATTGACATCAGTGTGAGACTCTAGCGTCGAAGGCATGGCACTCACCACCTCGACCTCCGCTCCCGCACCCACCCCGGCCGACGGCGAGACGCTGCCCTGGCCGGTGCTGCTCGTCCTCGGCAGCGCCACCCTGGTCATGGTGACCGGCGAGATGCTCCCGACCGCGGTGCTCGGCCCGATGAGCCGCGGCCTCGCGGTGTCGGAGTCGGCGGCCGGACTGCTCGTCAGCGTGTGGGCGGCGGTGGTGGTCGTCGCGAGCCTGCCGCTGGTCCGGCTCACCCGCGGCCTCCCACGCCCGGCAGTGATCGCGGGCAGCCTGCTCGCCTTCGCGCTGGCCGCCGCGGGGACCGCCCTCGCCCCGTCGTACGCCGTCGTGCTGGTCGCCCGCACCCTGGGCGCCGCGGCGGTGGGGCTGCTCTGGTCGACGGTGAACGCGCACGTCGCGGACCTCGTCCCCGACCGGTTGTTGGGCCGGGCGACGTCGGTCGTGCTCGGCGGCGCGACCCTCGGCATGGTCCTGGGCACGCCGGTCGGGCGGCTGGTCGCCGACCTCGCCGGCTGGCGGGCGTCCTTCGGCGTGCTCGCCGTGGCGAGCGTGGTCGCGTCGGCGCTCGTGCTCCGCGTGGTGCCCGTCGCCGGCGCGGGGACGACGTCCGCGCCGAGTGCCCGTCCCGGAGGCGGCTCGCTGCGGCCGATGGTGGTCGTGACGGTGCTGGTCGCCCTCGTGCTGGTCGGCCACTACGGCGCCTACACCTTCATCACCCGGCTCGCCGGGCCGCCGGCGGCCGCGCTGCTCGTGTTCGGCCTGGCGTCCGCGGTCGGCGTGGTGGTCGCCGGCCGGGTCGAGCGCACGGTCGCGGGACTCGTCGCGACCACGGTCCTGACGGCGGCGGCCGTGCTGGCGGTCGGCAGCCACGGCAGCCTGCTGCTCGTCGCCGTGTGGGGGATGGCGTCCGGTGCCCTGCCGCCGCTCGCCCAGACGCTGATCCTGCGCCTCGGCGGTCCCGAGCACCGGGCGCTCGCCGGCGCGCTCATCCCCGTCCTGTTCAACGGCGGCATCGCGGTCGGCGCGGCGCTCGCGTCCGGCATCGTCGCGTCGTACGGCGTCGGCGGGCTCGGCGTCCCGGCGGCGGCACTGATCGCCCTGGCCGGCGTCGCCCTGATGGCGGTGCGTAGCCTGCCGGCATGGTCACCTCTCGGATCCCGCTGATCGTCCTCGCCTGCACCCTGACGGCGGGAGCATCCGCCTGCTCCCTGCTCGACTCCGCCGACGCCGACGCGGTCGTCGAGATCGGCGGGAAGCGCTACGACGGGAAGGCGGGCTACACCGCCATCACCTGCTCCCGGCAGGACGGCGTGATCGACCTGAAGTCCGGCGAGGACGGGCGTCCGGGCCTGCTCGGCAGCATCAGCGAGGATCCCGCCCAGCCGTCCACGCTGACCATGGTCGTCGACGACTTCCCCTACCAGGCCACCCACGGTCTCGGAGCGGGCTCCGACCTCGGCTCGATCACGGTCGCGTCCGACGGCGACGACTACACGCTCACCGGGACGGCGCTGGGGATGGGCAACAGCCAGCAGGCGGAGTACCGGATCGAGGTCCGCTGCGGCCGGCGCTGATCGCCGACGCGCGCTACGGACGCTCCCAGCGGGGCGCGAACGTGATCCCGGCGACGAAGGCGTCCAGGTCGGCGGGGGACAGGCCGTCCTCGCCGCCCTGGAGCGTGACGAAGTAGTTGCCGTGCACCGGGCTCGTCCACAGCGCCGAGCCCGCCTTGTCGGCGCTGCCCTGCCAGGCGTCGTAGTCCGACCGGGGCCGTACGACGACCGAGACGCCGAGCTCGCCCTGGGAGCACCAGGCCTTCTCGTCGACCACGAAGTACTCGCAGTCCCAGCCGGGCGCGTCGAGGACGACCGGGAGCGACGGGTCGTCGGAGGCGCCCGGCAGGAGGCCCTCGGCGTCCTCGGGCGCGGCGGTGACGGTGGCCGTGACCGTCGGCGTGGGGGTCGTGGCGACGGCGGAGTCGTGGGCCGTCGTACCGGATCCGGCGAGGGCGCCGGCGGCCACGGACACCGCGGCGACGACGGCGACCCCGGCGGTCGTACCGGCGGCGGTGCCGAGCCTGCGGCGCCGGCGCAGGCGGCGGCCGGCCGCGAGCGAGGCGGCGGCGAGGTGCTCGAGGTCGGGCCGCTCGTCGCGCAGGCGCTCGCGGAGCGCGGGCCCGGCGAGGGAGTCGAGGGTGTCGAGATCGGTCATCGGTGGGTCCTCTCGGAGATCGGGTCGATCAGGGGGCGCAACCGGAGCAGGGCGCGGCGGGCGCGGGTGCGCACGGCCGACTCGCTGATCCCGAGGTCGGCGGCGGTGTCGGCGACGCTGCGGTCCTCCCAGTAGCGGAGGACCACGACGGCGCGGTCGAGCGGTGGCAGGCCGGCCAGTGCGGCCAGCAGGTCGACGCGCAGCGCAGGATCGCCGTCCACGAGAGGCGGGCCGACATCGGCGTCGGCCAGGTCGGTGGGCCGCTCCCCGTTGCGCCGCAGCCGCCGGTGGGACAGGAACGTGTTGAGCAGCGTGGTGCGGGCGTACGCCACCGGGCTCTCCGCCGCCTGCACCCGCCGCCAGCGCGTGAACACCTTCGCGTACGTCGCCTGGGTGAGGTCCTCGGCGAGGTGGTGGTCGCCCGTCAGCAGCATCGCCGCCTGGTGGAGCTGGGTTCCGGTCGCCCGCACGAACGCGGTGAACTCCTCAGCCTGCCGGTCTGCCTTCACACCCACCTGACGCTCCGGGGAAGGGTGCGCGTGACAGCCGGTCCCATCGGAGCCTCAGTCCAGGACGTGGCGCAGGTAGCGCTGCGGGTCGTCGAGATAGCGGCGCCAGTGCTGGACGAGCTCCAGCTCCGCCCATGTCGTACGCCGCAGCCCCCACTCGCCGACCTCGAGGATCGTCGCACCCGGCATCGCCGCCAGCACCGGCGAGTGGGTCGCGCACAGCACCTGCCCGCCCTCGCGCACCACCCGGTCGAGCACCGAGATCAGCCCGAGCGAGGACGAGAACGACAGCGCCGCCTCCGGCTCGTCGAGGCAGTAGAGGCCGGGGGAGTCGAACCGGGTCCGGAGCACGTCGAGGAAGGACTCGCCGTGGCTCATCTCGTGGAACCGGCTGTCCGGGGGCGCGTTCGGGCCGCGCGGGTTCTGCTCCAGGTAGGTATACCAGCCGTGCATCGTCTCCGCGCGCAGGAAGAACCCCACCGCCCGGCACCGATGCCGCGCTGCAGCCGCAGCGCGCCGTGCAGCGGCGACTCCGACGACCGGGTCGCGTGCTGCCCCTGCGCCGAGCCGCCCTCCGGCGAGAGGCCGTAGGCGACCGCGATCGCCTCGACCAGGGTCGACTTCCCGGAGCCGTTCTCGCCGACGAGGAAGGTGACGCCCGCGGCGAGGTCCAGGCCCTCACGGACGACCTGCGCCACCGCGGGGATGGTCATCGGCCAGTCGTCGGGATCGAGCCGATCCTCGGCGCTCACGCGTACGACGGGAGGCTGGTCGAAGTCCACGCCCACACCGTAGTGCCGGCTCGCTAGTGGTCATCTCCGTTGATACGTCGGGGGCTCCGCTGGCGTCTTCCGAGCGTCGCCAACGCGGCGAGGTGCGTGTACTGGGTGCGCAGACCCTTGATGAATCAACGGAGATGACCACTAGGTTGGGCCGATGACGACGTGGCAGCGCCGCTCGACCCGGGTCGCCTACGAGAACCCGTGGATCCGGGTCCGCGAGGACGAGGTGACCCGCCCGGACGGCAGCGACGGGATCTACGGCGTCGTCGAGGTCCGCCAGCCGGCGGTGTTCGTCGTACCCCTGACCGAGGACGACGAGGTGGTCCTGGTCGAGATCGACCGCTACACCACGGGGGACCCGGCGTCGCTCGAGGTCCCCGCCGGCGGCACGGACGGCCAGGACCCGCTCGCCGCGGCGCGCCGCGAGCTGCGCGAGGAGACCGGGCTCGCGGCCGCCGAGTGGCAGGAGATCGGCCGGATGAACGCCCTCATCGGGGTCGCCGACGCGCCCCAGGTCGTCTACCTCGCGCGCGGGCTGACGTACGTCGGCGACGACGCCATGCTCGAGGACGGGATCGTCGCCGCCCACCGGGTGCCGCTCGACGAGCTGCTGGCGCGGGTGGCGCGCGGCGAGATCACCGACGGCGAGACGCTCGCCGCGCTCCTGCTGGCACTGGTCGCGCTGGGCCGCGTGCGCTGAGGACCGGCGGTCGGGCGTAGCCTTCGAGCCTGTGAGGAATTCGCTCGCGTCGCTCCGCTCCCCGCTGTGGGTCAGCCGGGTCGTCCTGCTCGTCGGGGCGGTCAGCCTGCTCAGCGCCTACCTGCCCGGGATCGCCGTACGCACGCGGCTGGTCCACGAGGTCGTCCCGTCGTCGTTCCCCGCCGCGGCGACGACCGGCGGCGCCGCGATCGGCGTGCTCCTGATCGTGCTCTCGCGCGGGCTGCGCCGGGGCAAGGCCCGCGCGTGGACGGTCGCGCTGCTGCTGACCTGCCTCGCCGGCGGCATCCACCTGCTGCGCGGCCTCCAGGTCGAGCAGGCGGCGCTGTGCGGGCTGTTCGTCGTCCAGCTGGTCGCCTCGCGGAGGAGCTTCGCCGCACGTCCCGACCCGCTCTCGCTGCGGCGGGTGGTCGCCGTCGTCACCGTCGGGCCCGTGCTCGCCACCGGCCTCGGCTGGCTGTGGCTGAGCCTGCACCGCGACGGCCAGGCGGCCGGTACGTCGGGCGGCGACCGCCTCGCGCACGCCGCGCTCGGCCTGCTCGGGGTCTCCGGTCCGGTCGAGTTCACCCACCAGCACGCCGAGGCGGTGGCGGCCGTGGGCCTGGCCGTCCTCGGCGTCACCGTCGTCCTGCTCGCCGTCGTCGCGGCGCTGGCGCCGCCGGACGGCCCGCATCCCATGACGCCGGCCGAGCACGCCGCGCTGCGGGACCTGCTCGAGGAGTGGGGCTGGGTCGACTCGCTGGGCTACTTCGCCACCCGCGACGACCGCGCGGTGGTGTTCAGCCACACCGGCCGCTCCGCGGTGTCGTACCGGGTGATCGGCGGCGTCTCCTTCTCCGCCGGCGATCCGCTCGGCCACCCCGACGACTGGCCCCAGGCGGTGGCGGCCTGGCTGGAGGAGACCCGGTCCTACGGCTGGGCGCCGGCGAACCTCGGCTGCAGCGAGCGCGGCGCCGAGATCTACCACCGCGCCGGGCTCGACGTACTGGAGGTCGGGGACGAGGCCGTGCTGCACGCCTCGGAGTTCACCCTCGAGGGCCGGGCCATGCGGTCGGTGCGCCAGGCCGTGTCCCGCGCCGAGCGCTCGGGTCTGGTCGCCTCGGTGCACCGGGTCTCCGAGCTCTCCCGGGAGGCCCGCGAGGACCTGCGCGAGCGGGCCATCGCGTGGCGGGACGGCGCGATCGAGCGCGGCTTCGCCATGGCCCTGGGGCGGTTCGGTCAGGAGCGCGACGACGCCGGCGTGGTCGTGGTCGCCCGGCACGCCGACGGCGAGGTCGCGGGCTTCCTCTCCTTCGTGCCCTGGGGCGACGACGGCATCTCCCTGGACCTGATGCGCCGCAGCCCGGCGGCGGTCAACGGCGTGGTCGAGCTCATGGTCACCACGCTGATGGCCGACGTCGAGCGGCTCGCGATCTCGAAGGTCTCCCTGAACTTCGCGGCCTTCCGCAGCGTGTTCGCCCGCGGCGAGCGGATCGGCGCCGGCCCGGTGCTCCGCGCGTGGCGGGCCGTCCTGCTCTGGGCGTCGCGCTTCGCCCAGATCGAGGCGCTCTACCGCTCGAACGTGAAGTACCGCCCCGAGTGGGTCCCGCGCTATCTCGTGTACGGCGACGTCGCCGACCTGCCGCGCGTCGCCAGCGCGGTGCTGCGCGCCGAGGCGCTCGTGGTCGCGCCCGAGTGGTACCGCCGGCTGAGCCGGAAGCCGTCCCGCGCCGGCGCCGTGGAGGAGATCCCGGCGCTGCAGCCGGAGGCCGAGCCGGCCGACCGCTAGCCTCGACCCATGGCGTCCCCGGCGGTGGAGATCGAGGTCGAGAGCCGCGTCGTCCGGGTCAGCAATCCCGACCGCGTCTACTTCCCGGAGATCGGCGCCACCAAGCTCGACCTGGTCGAGTACTACCTCGCCGTGGGCGAGGGGATCGTCAACGCCCTGTGGGAGCGGCCCTGCATGCTGCACCGCTTCCCCAAGGGCCTCGCCGGCGACAAGGTGCACCAGAAGCGGCTGCCCGCGGGCGCCCCGCCGTGGGTGGAGACCGTGCAGCTGTACTTCCCGCGCTGGAAGCGCACCGCCGACGAGCTGTGCGTGACCGAGCTGGCTTCGGTGATCTGGGCGGTGCAGATGTCGACGGTCGAGTTCCACCCCTGGAACAGCCGCCGCGGCGCCACCGAGATGCCCGACGAGTGGCGGATCGACCTCGACCCCGGCCCCGCGGCGACGTACGACGACATCCGCGAGGTCGCCCACGTCGCCCACGGGATCCTCGACGAGCTCGGCGCGGTCGGGTACCCGAAGACGAGCGGCAGCAAGGGACTGCACGTCTACGTCCGGATCCGGCCCGACCACGATCACAAGGGGGTACGACGCGCCGCGCTCGCCTTCGCCCGCGAGGTCGAGCGGCGGGTGCCCGAGCTGGTCACCACGACCTGGTGGAAGAAGGACCGCGACCCGGCGTCGGTGTTCGTGGACTACAACCAGAACGCCCGCGACCACACCATCGCCGCGGCGTACTCCGTCCGTGGTCTGCCCGACGCGCGCGTCTCCACGCCGGTGCGTTGGGACGAGATCGACGACGCCGACCCGCGCGACTTCACCATCCGCACCGTGCCCGCCCGGTTCGCCGAGCTCGGCGACCTGCACCACGACATCGACGACCACGTCTTCGACATCGCGCCGCTGCTGGAGTGGGCCGAGCGCGACGACGCGGAAGGCGCGGCGGGCCGTCGCCGGAGCAGCCGGAGGAGTAGGTTGCGCGGGTGACGCTCGATGCCGCCGCGCTGGACGCCCGTGACCCGCTCGCCGACCTCCGGGACCGCTTCGTCGGCGCCGACGGGCCGATCGTCTACCTCGACGGCAACTCGCTGGGCCGCCCGCTGCGGGCGACCGCGGAGCGGGTGCGCGCGTTCGTCGAGGAGGAGTGGGGCGGACGGCTGATCCGCGGCTGGGACGAGCGCTGGTTCGAGCTGCCGCTCACGCTGGGGGACCGGCTGGGACGGGTCGTGCTCGGCGCGGCGCCGGGGCAGACGGCCGTCGGCGACTCGACGACGGTGCTGCTCTACAAGATGGTGCGCGCCGCGGTCGCCGCACGGCCGGGACGCAGCGAGATCGTGGTCGACCGCGACAACTTCCCGACGGACCGGTACGTCGTCGAGGGGGTCGCCGCCGAGTGCGGCCTGAGCGTGCGGTGGATCGAGGCCGACCCCGACGGCGGGGTCACCGTCGACGATCTCGCGCCCGTGGTCGGGCCGGACACCGCCCTCGTCGTGGTCAGCCACGTCGCCTACAGGTCCGGCTATCTCGCCGACGTCGCCGCGCTCGCCCGGCTCGCCCACGACGCCGGCGCCTGGATCCTCGTCGACCTGTGCCACTCCAGCGGGTCGGTGCCCGTCGGGCTGGACGCGTGGGAGATCGACGTCGCCGTGGGCTGCACCTACAAGTACCTCAACGCAGGCCCCGGCTCGCCCGCCTTCGGCTACGTCGCCGCACGGCACCTCGACGCCGGCGGCTTCGCCCAGCCCGTCCAGGGCTGGATGGGCGCCGCGGACTCCTTCACGATGGGGCCGTCCTACGCCCCGGCGCCCGGCATCCGCCGGCTGCTCAGCGGCACGCCCCCGATCGTGGGGATGCTCGGGCTGGAGGACATGGTCGACCTGGTGGAGCAGGCGGGCATCGCCGCCGTACGGGAGAAGTCGATCGCGCTCACCGAGTACGCCGTCGCCCTCGTCGACCGCGACCTGCCCGGCGTACGGGTCGCCTCGCCCCGCGACCCGGCCCGGCGCGGCGGGCACATCACCCTGGCGCACCCGCGGATGCGCGAGGTCACGGCCGCGCTGTGGGAGCGCGACGTGATCCCGGACTTCCGGATGCCCGACGGGCTGCGGATCGGGCTCTCCCCGCTGTCGACCTCCTTCGCCGAGGTCGCCGCGGGCGTCGCCGCGATCGGTCAGGCGCTGAGCGGCTGATCCGGATGGTCGAGCGCCGCCCGCAGCTCGCGGGCATGGGCGTGCAGGATCACGGCGGCGAACCCGTTGCCGCGCGCCTCCTCGTCGTACGCCTCCCGGTCCCAGGCGTCGGCGAGCTGCCGCGCCTCGGCGTTCGCCTCCGCCGCGCGGCCGGCCTCGGCGGCGCGCTTGCGGGCCTCACTGTTCATCATCGGCATGGTGGCCTCCCCCCACGTTTTCCCTTCACCCCCATGGTGCTCCCTAGACTGGCCGTTCGTGGGCGAAATCCAGATCACACCGTCGATCCTCAACTCCGACTTCGCGCGACTCGGTGAGGAGGTGGCGCGGATCCCCGGCGCGGACTGGGTCCACGTCGACGTCATGGACAACCACTTCGTCCCCAACCTGACCTTCGGCCCGGCGATGGTCGAGGCGCTCGCCCGGGTCAGCCCGGTGCCGCTGGACGCCCACCTGATGATCGAGGACGCCGACCGCAACGCCCCGGCGTACGTCGAGGCCGGCTGCGGGTCGGTCACCTTCCACGTCGAGGCGGCCAAGGCGCCGGTCCGGCTCGCGCGCGAGATCCGCTCGGCCGGCGCCCGCGCGTCGATGGCGCTCAAGCCCGCCACCCCCGTCGAGCCGTACGAGGACCTCCTGGCCGAGCTCGACATGCTGCTGATCATGACCGTCGAGCCGGGCTTCGGCGGCCAGAGGTTCCTGGACCTGTGCCTGCCGAAGATCCGCCGCGCGCGGGCGCTGATGGACAAGCACGGCGTCGAGACCTGGCTGCAGGTCGACGGCGGGGTGTCGCTGGAGACCATCGAGCGCTGCGCCGAGGCCGGCGCCGACGTGTTCGTGGCCGGCTCGGCCGTCTACTCCGCCGACGACCCCGACGCCATGGTCGCCGCGCTGCGGGCCCGGGCCGAGGAGGCCCGGGGCTAGAGGCCCGGGGCTTAGAGCTCCGGCGGCTCGCCCACCGCGACCGGCACGTCGCCCCGGTGCTGCTCCAGCCAGTCCAGCACCCGGTGCAGGGGGTCGAGCGCCTCGGCCCCGAGCACGACGGTCAGGGCCGCCGCCGGCGGCGAGATCCTGAACGACTGCCCGAGCCGGGTCGCCAGCCGGCCCGCGCCGTTGAGGGCGATGGCGCCGTCGTCGCGCGCGACGAAGCGCAGCACGGGGAGGTGCTCGGCCTCCTCGACGTACGGCGGCACGATCTCCCACCACGCCACCTCGACCACGGCGAGGTCCGGCCAGCGCAGCAGCGCGGCGGCGTCCGGGCCCTGGAGCGCGACGCCGGCGTCGTCGAGGCGCAGGGCGGTGGCGTGGCGCAGCAGCGGCCGGGAGCCGACGCGGAAGCCGCCCCAGCCCAGGATCACCAGGCCGGCCAGGGCGAGCATCAGGGCGTCCAGCCGGTCGAAGGGGTCCAGGCCCCGGCTGGCGATCGCGACCAGTGGGGCGACGAGCAGCACGGCGCCGACGACGATCGCGACCAGCGCGGAGCGCGGCGGCCTGCCGGCCGGGGCGGGCAACCGGACGTCCATGGGCTGCACCCTAGCCGTGGGCGTGGACCGGCGACCGGCGTACTTGTCAGGCAACTCATGCGCTTGTCAGGGGTTGCAACCCCTGACAAGCGCATGGATCCCCGGACATCCGGGGATCCATGCAGCGGCCGCTCAGCCCTCCAGGGCCGCGTCCAGCGTGATCGGGACGCCGGCGAGCGCCTTGCTGACGGGGCAGCCGACCTTGGCGGCGCCGGCAGCGGTGTCGAAGGCGGCGGCGTCGAGGCCCTCGACCTCGGCGCGCACGGTCAGCACGATGCCGGTCAGCTGGAACCCGCCGGCGGGGTCCGGGCCGAGGGTGACGTCGGCGGAGACGTCGAGCGCGATCGGGGTCCCGCCGGCCTGGGCGATCTCGTTCGACAGCGACATGGCGTAGCACGCGGAGTGCGCGGCGCCGATGAGCTCTTCGGGGCTGGTGGTGCCGTCGGCGTCGTCGGCGGCACGCTTGGGGAAGGAGACGTCGAAGGTGCCGGCGCCGGAGGAGGTCAGCTCGACCTGGCCGGTGCCGTCCTGCAGGCCGCCGTTCCAGGCGGTGCGTCCGGTGCGAGTGGGCATGGTGGTTCCTCTCGATGGGGATCAGTTACCTAGTGCACAAGATAATCGTCCACGAGGTATATTCCAACCATGAGCACGTCCGCCCCCGCCGCGCCGGTCCTCGACGACCTGATCTGCTTCGACCTGTACGCCGCCTCGCGGCAGGTCACCGCGGCGTACCGGCCGATCCTCGCGGAGCTCGGCCTGACCTATCCGCAGTACCTCGTGCTCGTCGTGCTCGGCGGCCACGACGAGATGCTCATCAAGGACGTCGGCCGCCAGCTGCGGCTCGACCACGCCACCCTCTCGCCGCTGCTGCGCCGCCTCGAGCGCGACGGCCTGGTCACCCGCCGCCGCAGCACGTCCGACGAGCGCGCGGTCGTGCTCGCGCTGACCGAGGAGGGGCGGGCGGTGCACGCGCGCTTCGGCGACGTGCACTGCCGGATCGCGGACGCGCTCGGCATCACGGCCGAGCAGGCCGAGCAGCTGCGGACGGCGCTGCGGGCCCTCGCCGGACACCTCGGCGCCGCCTCGATCGCGTGACCACCCTCGCGACCCGCGGCGTCTCCTACCTTTGCGGCGACGACCCCGCCGCCCGGCGCTGACCGGCCCGCCCGGAACCAGCCTCGAGGCTCAGGCGGGCGTCAGCACGCAGTCCGCGAGCACGGGGGAGCCGTCCCGCTCACCGCCCTCGATGGTGGCCGAGCCGATGATCCCGTCGTCCGTGCGCCAGCCCGCGACCCGGATCGTCTCGCCCGGGAACACCACGCCGGCGAACCGCCCGGTGAACCCGCCCACCCGGGTGGCGTCGCCGCCGAGGAGGCCGTCGGTGAGCTCGCGCAGCGCGATGCCGTAGGAGCACAGGCCGTGCAGGATCGGCGCGGGGAAGCCGGCCGCCTTGGCGAAGCCGGGGTCGGCGTGCAGGGGGTTGCGGTCGCCGCAGAGGCGGTACAGCAGGGCCTGCTGCGGCGTCACCGGGTACGACGACAGGTGGTCCGGCTCGCGGTCCGGCACGACGACCGGGATGGAGGAGCCGCGGTCGCCGCCCCAGCCGCCCTCGCCGCGCACGAAGATCGACGAGCGCACCCGCCACAGCTCCTCGCCCGCGCCGTCGGGCCCGGCCGTGGCGACGCCCTCCTGCCAGATGACCGCGGCCTTGCCCTTGTCCCAGACGTCGGTGAGCGTGGTCCGCACCGTCGCCGTCCCCGACGTCGGCAGGGCGCCCGAGACCGTGACCGACTGCGAGCCGTGGACGACCTGGGCGAGGTTGATGTCGCAGCCGGGCAGGTCGAGCGGGGGCGGGTCCGTCTCGTGGAAGGTGGGAGCGACCACGCCGAAGGACGGCAGGACCTGCAGTGCCGCGTCGTCGAGCGTGTACCGCAAGGCCGGGGCCGACAGGTGGTCGCCCGGCCGGCTCCCGGCGCCGATGCCGAGGTGGTAGAGCAGGACGTCGGACTCGGTCCAGGAGAAGGTCCGGGAGCCGAGGTCGGCCCCGATCGCGACGGACGGGTCAATCGGCATGGGCGATGTCCTCTGCTGCGAGATATCCGAACACGATGGCAGGCCCGATCGTGCCACCCGGGCCGGGGTAGGTGTTGCCCATCACGGCAGCCGAGACGTTGCCGGCGGCGTACAGGCCGGGGATGACCGAGCCGTCCTCGCGCAGCACCCGGGCGCGCTCGTCGGTGACCAGGCCGCCCTTGGTGCCGAGGTCGCCGGGCACGATCTTCACTGCGTAGAACGGCCCCTTCTCGATCGGCGCGAGCGAGCAGTTCGGCTTCACGGTCGGGTCGGAGTAGTACCTGTCGTACGCCGACTCGCCGCGGTGGAAGTCCTCGTCGACGCCGGAGCGTGCGAACCCGTTGAACCGATCGACGGTCGCGTCCAGCGAGCCGGACGGCAGGCCGATCGTCGCGGCCAGCTCGGCCAGCGTGTCGGCGCGCACCACGACGCCCTCCTTGTACCAGCGGCCGGGGAACGGCTGCCGCCCGGCGACGCCGGCGAAGAGGTAGCGGTTGCGGTAGGTCTGGTCGAAGACCATGTACGACGGCACGTGGCTCACGCCGGTGGCCTCGCCCTCGTAGATCGCGTGCGTCGCCTCGACGTAGGGGAGCGCCTCGTTCATGTACCGCCTCCCCGCGGAGTTGACGATGATCGAGCCCGGCAGGTTGCGCTCGGCCAGGCAGAACCAGGCGCGGCCCGGCAGCGGGATGGTCGGGCCCCACCAGGCGTCGTCGAGCAGGTCGGTGGCGGCGCCGGCGGCCGTGCCGGCGAGCAGCCCGGCGCCGGTGTTGGACGCCGCGCCCGTCGACCACTCCGACGAGGTCGGCTGGGGGAGGAACTTCTCGCGCAGCTCCTGGCTGTGCTCGAACCCGCCGGAGCCGAGGACGACGCCGCGCGTCGCCCGCACCTCGCGCCGGGCGCCGCCGGACTCGACGACGACGCCGACCACGCGGCCGTCCTCGACCAGCAGGTCGAGCAGCGAGGTCTCGTAGGCGACCGGGACGCCGGCGTCGGCCAGCCCCTTGCGCAGGCCGATCGCGATGGCGTTGCCCATGGCGTACATCCGCTTGCCGGTGACGATCGCGAGCAGTCGCTTGAGCATCACCTTGACCATGGTGAGCGGCCCGCGGAGGGTGCGCAGGCCGAGGCTGATCTTGCGGAAGTCCGCCTGGGTGACGATCAGGTTGGCCGGCGCCTTGGTGTACGCCGGGTACAGCCGGCCGAGCTCCTCGCCGAGGAAGCGCGCGTCCATCGGCACCGGCTCGACGCTGCGCCCCCGCGGGCGTCCGCCGGGCCGCTCGGGCAGGTAGTCGGCGTACTCCGGCACCCAGGCGAACCGCAGGGGCGTCGTCTCGCGCAGGAAGTCCAGCACCTCGGGGCCCCGGTCGAGGTAGGTGTCGCGGCGCACCTTCGGGACGACGTCCCCGACGATGGCGTCGAGGTAGGCCTTCGCCGCCTCGCGGTCGCCGGCGTCGACCTGTCCGGCCGCCTGCAGCGCGTAGTTGCCGGGGATCCACACCCCGCCGCCGGAGCGCGCGGTCGAGCCGCCGAAGTAGGGGCTCTTCTCGACCAGGAGGGTGTCGAGCCCCTGGTGGGCGGCGGCGAGCGCGGCCGACATGCCGGCACCGCCGGCGCCGACCACGACGACGTCGTAGGAGTCCTTCATGCGCAAAACTGTAACAGGTTCTAGTAGCCCTCTGCGGGCGGCTTACCGGTGGCCGAGTGCCGCCGGCGCGGGTTTGCCGAGCGCCCCAGTGGGCACGTCGTCCGGGACAACATCCCTTCTCGCAACGTCTTGGGAGAGCACATGAGGAAGATCAACGCGGTCGGCTGTGCGCTGGCGGCCACCCTGGCGATCGGCGCGACCGCGCCGGCCTTCGCGCAGGACTTCGTCGGCACGCCGAAGAAGAACAAGATCGTCGGCACCGCCGGCGACGACCGGATCATGGGCCTCGGTGGGAAGGACAAGCTCTTCGGCGGCGACGGCAACGACCGGATCGAGGGCGGCGCCGGCAACGACATCATCCGCGGCGGCAACGGCAACGACTCCCCGCTGCTCGGCGGCGAGGGCAACGACAAGATCTTCGGCGAGGCCGGCGACGACTACATCTACGGCGGGCCCGGCAAGGACCGGATCGACACCGGCGACGGCCGGGACTCGGCGTACGGCGGCGAGGGCAACGACCGGATCCGGTCCGGCAACGGCGACCCGACCCAGCCCTCCCAGTCCGGCAGCGGCTACCTCGGGTCCTTCCTCAGCGGCAACGGCGGCAACGACAGGCTCACCGGCGGCGCCGGCAACGACTACCTCAGCGGGGACGAGGGCAACGACAAGCTCACCGGCGGCGCCGGCAACGACGACCTCGAGGGCGGTCCCGGCAACGACAACATCAAGGGCGGGCTCGGTGACGACTACTTCTACGGCGGCGCCGGCAAGGACAAGATGAAGGGCGGTGCCGGCAACGACCGGTTCTACGAGGAGTTCGGCGGCGAGGGCGACCTGATGAAGGGCGGCGCCGGCAACGACGAGTTCGGGACGTCGTGCAGCCTGCTCACCGGCTACTTCAAGGCCATCGGGGGCGCCGGCGACGACACGTTCTACGTCGGCGACGTCGACAAGCGCACGGTCATCAAGCCGGGCGCGGGCAACGACAAGGTCTATGTGAAGAACCCCTACAAGGGCATGAAGATCACGTGCGGCGCCGGCCTCGACACGGTCTACTTCAACATCAAGGTGAAGAAGGTGAAGACCAAGGGCTGCGAGACGGTGCTCTACGGCTCCGACCCGTTCCACTTCGACCCGGACGGCTCCCAGGAGGTGGGCTGGCGCCCGCGCAACTGACCGGCTCCCGACGGACGCGACGGGGCGTCGGACCTGCGGGTCCGGCGCCCCGTCCCGCTGGGTGGGCGAGCCCGCTTGCCCCAAAAGTAGAACCTGTTCTAATCTGGTCGAGCACACACTGTCGCAGACACAGGAGCTCCCATGAACCAGGACTTCGCCCCCGAGGTGACCGCCGTCCTCGACGGCGTGCGCGACCTGCTCCCGACCGTCCGTGATCGGGCGGAGGAGGGCGAGCGGCTCCGGGTCATCCCGGACGCCACCATCAAGGAGCTCGAGGAGACCGGGTTCTTCCGGCTGCTGCAGCCGAAGCGGTACGGCGGCCTCGAGGCCGACCCGGTCGCGTTCTACACCGCGGTCCGCGACATCGCCTCGGCGGACGGCTCGACCGGCTGGGTCTCCAGCGTCGTGGGCGTCCACCCGTGGCAGGTCGCGCTCTTCTCCGACGAGGCGCAGCAGGCGGTGTGGGGCGAGGACCGGACGGTGCGGCTGTCGTCGTCGTACGCGCCGACGGGCAAGGCGGTGGTGGCCGAGGGCGGCTTCACGCTCTCCGGCAAGTGGAGCTTCTCCTCCGGCAGCGACCACTGCGCGTGGGTGCTGCTCGGCGGTCTCGTGTTCAACGCGGAGGGCCAGGTCGTCGACTTCCGCACCTTCCTGGTGCCGCGTGAGAAGTACCAGGTCGTCGACGTCTGGAATGTCGTCGGCCTGCGCGGCACCGGCTCCAACGACATCGTCGTGGAGGAGACCTTCATCCCCGAGGAGTTCACCCTCTCGATGGGGGAGACCGGGCAGTGCCGGGGCCCGGGCCAGGCGGTCAACACCAGCGACCTCTACAAGCTGCCCTTCCACTCGATCTTCACCTCGACCATCGCCACGCCGATCATCGGCATGGCCAGGGGGGCGTACGCCGAGCACGTCGAGATGCAGCAGAAGCGGGTCCGCGCGGCGTACCTCGGCGAGAAGGCCTCGCTCGACCCCTTCGCCGCGGTCCGCATCGCCCGCGCCTCCTCCGAGATCGACGCCGCCTGGGCGCTGCTGATGAACAACATCCGCGAGGAGCAGGCGCACGTCGCGAAGGGCGAGCAGCCCCCGCTGGAGCTCCGGCTGCGGGTGCGCCGCGACCAGGTGCTCGGCACCGCCCGGGCGATCGAGGCGATCGACACCCTCTTCGAGGCCTCGGGCGGCCGGGCGCTGGCCGAGGGCACCTACCTCCAGCGGGCCTGGCGCGACGCCCACGCGGGCCGCGTCCACGCGGCCAACGACCCCGAGCGCGCCCTGCAGATGTACGGCGCCCAGCAGTTCGGCCACAAGGTCGACCCGGGGATGTACTGATGAGCGAGCTCTCGAAGGAGGCGACCCGTCGCACCGCCCAGGTCAAGACCGAGGCGGCCGGCGAGATCACGCTGACCTACTACGAGGCCGGGGAGGGCGAGGGTCGGCTGCCGCTGGTCATGCTGCACGGCGGCGGCCCGGGCGCGTCCTCCTGGTCCAACTTCGGACCGGCGCTGCCCGGCTTCGCCGAGGAGTACCGCACGATCCTGGTCGACCAGCCCGGCTTCGGCGGCTCCGACAAGCCCCCGGTGGTCGGCAACTACTACCGGTTCTCGGCGGACGCGGTGGTCGCGCTGCTCGACCGGCTGGGCCTGGAGCGGGTCCACCTGCTCGGCAACAGCCTCGGCGGCGGCACGGCGATGCGGCTCGCGCTGACCTACCCCGACCGGGTGGACCGGCTGGTCCTGATGGGCCCCGGGGGCTCTCGCTCAACCTCTTCCACGCCGACCCGACCGAGGGTGTGCAGCGGCTGATGGACTTCGGCGCCCACCCCAGTCGTGAGTCGCTGCGCGCCTTCATCTCGACCATGGTCGTGAACCAGGCGCTGGTCACCGACGAGCTCGTCGAGGAGCGCTTCGCCGACGCGACGGCGCCGGGCGCGCAGGACGCGATGCGCTCGATGGGCATGTCCTTCTGGGACCCCGAGACCGCGGAGGACGGCATGCTCTGGCGCGAGGCCCACCGGCTGCGCAAGCACACCCTGCTGACCTGGGGCCGCGAGGACCGGGTCAACCCGCTCGACGGCGCCTTCGCGGCGCTCAAGCTGATCCCGAAGGCCCAGCTGCACGTCTTCCCCAACTGCGGCCACTGGGCGCAGATCGAGGCGGCCGACGAGTTCCGCGAGGTCACGGTCGCCTTCCTCAACCGTCACAAGGAGCGTTCCTGATGTCGATCGACATCAAGTCCATGGGCTACATCCGGGTCGCGAGCACCGACCTGGACGCCTGGCAGAGCTTCGCCGGCAAGGTGCTCGGCCTGGCGGCGGGCCGCGGCCCGAATCCCGAGCACCAGTACTGGCGCATCGACGAGGTCTCGGCCCGGATCGTGGTGTTCCCCGCCGACGTCGACCAGCTGGACTGCACCGGCTGGGAGGTCGCCGACCACCAGGCGCTGCAGGCCGCCCGCGAGCACCTGCAGAAGGCCGGCGTGGAGTTCGAGGAGGGGACGAGGGAGGAGCTCGACGAGCGCCGCGTGCAGGAGCTGGTCCGCTTCCGCGACCCCTGGGACAACGTCTTCGAGCTCTACCACGGCATCACCTACGAGTCCCGGCCCGTCGTCACGCCGTACGCCGCCCGGTTCGTCACGGGCGAGCAGGGCATGGGCCACATCGTCGTCCCGGTGCTCGACGACGTCGAGGCGCTGCGGTTCTACACCGAGGTGCTCGGCTTCCGGCTGCGCGACTCGATGAGCATGCCGGGCGAGTTCGTCGGCAAGGAGCCCGGCAGCAAGGTCTGGCTGCGCTTCCTCGGGGTCAACCCGCGGCACCACTCGCTGGCCTTCCTCCCGATGCCCAACCCGAGCAAGTGCGTCCACGTGATGCTCGAGGTCGACAAGCTGGACGACGTCGGCCGCGCCCTGGAGCGGGTCCGCAAGCACGGCGCCCCGCTGTCGGCGACCCTGGGCCGCCACATGAACGACGAGATGATCTCCTTCTACGTGCGCTCGCCCGGCGGCTTCGACGTCGAGTTCGGCACCGAGGGGATGACCGTCGACGACGCCCGCTGGGTGGCGCGCGAGTCGACCGCCGTCTCGTACTGGGGCCACGACTTCAGCGGCGGGCACTAGTGCCGTACCTCGGAAGTTCTTGAACGCTTGGCGCACTCATGGCACGCACCTCGCGGCGTTGCCGACGCTTGCGAGACGACCCGGTATGGCTGCGCGCCGGCGCCTTGCGATGCACGCACCCTGAGCACGCCAACCGACCAACAACTTCCGAGACACGACACGAGGACTAGCGTGAGCGGTGTGAGTGAGATCCCCGACGGCATCAGCCCCGACGCACGGGAGACCTGGCCGCACCCGGAGCTGATCCAGTCCTGGCTGGGCGACGCCGACATCGACTTCGAGCTGCGCCCGGGCGAGGAGGTCGCGGTCCACGACGACCCCGAGGCCCAGGCCGCGGCGCGCCGGTTCCGCGACGTCCTCGGCTGCTTCGCCTCGGGCATCACCGTGATCACCACGATGAGCGGCGACGAGCCGGTCGGCATGACCTGCCAGTCGTTCTCCAGCGTCTCCCTCGACCCGCCCCTGATCGCCTTCGTCCCCGCGCGCTCGTCGCGGGCGTGGCCGCTGATCCAGCGCGCGGGCCGGTTCTGCGTCAACATCCTGTCCGCCGACCAGGAGCACGTCTCGGCCCAGATGGCGACCAAGGGCACCGACAAGTTCGCGGGCCTCGACTGGACCCCCGCGCGGGCGACCGGCTCCCCGGTGATCGCCGGCACGCTCGCCCACCTGGACTGCACGATCCACGCGGTCTACGAGGGCGGCGACCACTTCGTCGTGATCGGCCGCGTCGAGCACCTCGAGACCCAGGCCGACGACGCCGCCGTCACCGAGCCGCTGCTCTACTTCAGGGGCCGCTACCGCACCACCGACTCGTGACCTGCGCCCGCTCCCGCGCGTTGAGCCCCTGATCGAGCACGACGACACCGGTCTGGGGGATCGATGAGGATGCGCAGGGCGTTGGGGGTGGGGGGCGTCGCCGCCGCGCTCGTCGCGGGGGTGCCGGTCGTGGCGCCGGGCGCCGCAGCCGACCCGGCCCGCCCCGGCGACCCGACGGCGCCCGGACCCGTCGTCAGGCTCCTCTCCCCGGCGGGAGTGCGCGACTACTGGACGCCGAAGCGGATGCGCGAGGCGGTCCCACTCGACCTCGACCCCTCGGGGGCGACCGTGCCGGCGAGCACGCCCGGCACCCCGGCCGGCCGGGCGAGCGCCCAGGCCACTCCCGGCCTGCGCAGCACCGGGAAGCTGTTCTTCCGCGACGGCGCCACGGCGTACGTCTGCTCGGCCGCGGCGGTGAACACGCCCGAGAGGAACCTCGTCGTCACCGCCGGCCACTGCGTGAACTCCGGCGGGACCCGGGTGCTGCTCGGCGGCTGCCGCGAGGGGGTCGACTACAGCGACTTCCTGTTCGTCCCCGCCTACGACCAGGGCGCGCGCCCGTACGGCACCTGGGTCGGCACGGCGGCGGTCACCCCGAGTGAGTGGCCCCAGCAGTGCGACGCCGTCGCGCGGGACCAGGGGATGATCCGGGTCGCGCCGCTGGGTGGGCGGAACCTGGTCGACGTCGTCGGCGGCAACGGCCTCGCCTGGAACTACCCGGCCCGCGAGGACGGCGTCCGGGTCGTCGGCTGGCCCGCCCAGGCGCCGTACGACGGGGAGAGCCGGCAGGAGTGCACCGGCTCGACCACGCTGCTGCAGCAGACCGGCGACGCCCAGATCGCGTGCCCGATGACCGGCGGGGCCAGCGGCGGGCCGTGGCTGCTGCGGATGGCCAGTGCGGACACCGGCTTCATCTTCGCGGTGACCTCCCGCCGTACGACCTCCGGACCGGCGCTGCTGCTCGCCACCCCCTTCGACTCCTCCATCGAGGCCCTGCTCGCCGCGGCCCGGACCGCCGCCCGGCCGGTGGCGGCACGGGTCGACGCCCGGCCGAAGAAGGGCAGGAAGCAGCGGGTCCGGCTCGCGGCGAGCGCGACGACGGTCGGCTACGGCGAGGCCTTCCAGCTGGTGGCGTCGACCCGCCGGGTCCGCAAGGTGGTGCTGCAGGTGCGGACGTCGCGCCCGGGCCGCTGGCAGCGGATCGGCGTCGTCAAGGTCCGCGGGGGCGGCGCGGTGGTCGATCAGGCGGCCGCGCCGGGGACGCGCTGGTACCGGATCAAGGTGAAGAAGGGCCAGCGCAGGGGCAAGCACAGCAAGCCGGTCGCGGTGACGGTGCTGCCCTGCCCACTGCCACTGGACCGCTCGCCCGCTGTGGTGAGCGCCACCCGTTGCACCAGCCCCGTCGGCTGACGAACCCGGCGCCTCGTCCGGCACCATCGGGGGTCATGCACAGCCTGGACCCCACCGAGGACTTCGCGATCCGCCTGCTGCGGCGCTTCCTCCTGCTCTGCGAGCACCCGCGCACGCGGCAGCGGATGCTGCGCCTGGTACGGCAGTCGACCCGGGTCGGGCCGGACGCGCCGAAGCTCTACGGCTGGATCAACCGGGCGGTCCTGCACCCGCGCTTCCAGCCCGTCGTCGAGCGCCGCGCCCTGTCGGCGATGAAGGCCGAGCTGGTGGCCTCCCAGCTCATCGGGCTGGCGATGACCCGGTACGTGCTGAAGATCGAGCCGCTCGCCTCCGCGCCGGTCGACGACGTGGTGCGGCTGGTGGCGCCGTCGCTCACGGCTGCGCTCCAGGGACCGGACGCGCTCACCGCGGTCGTGGGAGAGGCGCCGGCCGCCGGCGCGCGCCGGCGGCTGCTCAGAGCTCCACGGCTGCCCGGTGCCGGTGCGGTGCGCCGTACAGCTGCCCGAGTGCGTGTGCGCGCTTGAAGACCAGGTGGGCGTCGTGCTCCCAGGTGATCGCGATGCCGCCGTGCAGCTGGACGCACTCGCTCGCCGCCAGCTGTGCCGTCTCGAGCGCGTACGCCGCGGCGGCGTGCGTCAGGAACGAGACGTCGTCCGCCCCCTCCGCCAGCGCGTACGACGCCGCCCAGCTCGCCGAGCGGGCCAGCTCGACGCGGGCGAGGACGTCGGCCATCCGGTGCTTGAGCGCCTGGAAGGAGCCGATCGGGCGGCCGAACTGCACCCGCTCCTTGGTGTAGGCGACCGTCATCTGCAGCGCCCGGTCGGCCAGGCCGACGGCGAGGGCGCTCACGGCTGCGGCGCCGACCAGCTCGGCGCGCTCCCGGGCGGCGGCGCCGTCGCCGACCCGGGCGATCTCGGCGCCGGCCAGGTCGAGCCGGGCGAGGCGGATGCTCTGGTCCATCGACTCGGCCCAGGTCGCGCGCGCCCCCGTCACCTCGACGAGGTCGTCGCCGCGCACCGCGAGCAGGACCTGGGCGCGGTCGCCGTCGAGCACCGGGCCGTCGTCGAGGGCGATGGTGCCGATCTCGCCCGCGGCCAGGCGGGGGAGCAGCCGCGCCCTCGCCTCCTCGTCGCCGCCGGCCAGGAGCGCCTCGGTGGCGACGGTCGTGGCCAGCAGCGGGCTCGGCGCGATCGTGCGGCCCAGCTCCTCCAGCACGACGGCGGTCTCGAGGAAGGTCGCCCCGACGCCGTCGTGCTCCTCGGGCACGGCGAGCGCCGCCACCCCGATCTGCTCGCACAGCGTGGCCCAGAGCGCCTCGTCGTACCCGCCGGGCGCGGTGGACGCGGGCCGGATCGCCGCCGAGTCGGCCCGCCTGTCGAGCAGTGCGCGGACGGTTACGGCGAGCTCGGCCTGCTCCTCGCTGAGCGCGAACCTCATCCGTGGCTCCCGACCAGCGAGTCGAGGATCCGCGCGCGGTGGAACGCCGGCGTGCCCCACGCGGTGACCAGGGCCCGGATCTTGGTGATCCAGATGCTCAGGTCGAACTCCTGGGTGTAGCCGATCGCGCCGTGGACCTGGAGACCGGTGCGGGAGGCGAGGTACGCCGCGTCCGCGCACGCGACCTTCGCCGCCGACACCGCGCGCGGTGCCGGGTCGAGCGCCGCGCCGTGAACCAGCGGGCGGGCGAAGTCGAGGGCGATCCGCACGTCGGCGAGCCGGTGCTTGATCGCCTGGTAGGAGCCGATCTCGCGCCCGAACTGCTTGCGCTGCTTGACGTAGGTCACCGCGTCCGCCAGCACTCGCTCGCCGGCGCCGAGCAGCTGCGCCGCGGTGGCGAGGACGGCCAGGTCGAAGGCCTCCTGCGAGCGATCGGCCGTGTCGTGCACGGGGCCGGGAGCCACCGAGAACAGCCGCCGGGTGCGGTCGACCGAGACGTGCGGCTCGCCCGGGGTCGCCGTACGCACGCCGTCGCGGCCGGCGGCGTAGACGCGCTCCGCGACATCGGCGTCCAGGGCGTACGGCGTGTGCGGCGGGACCGCGACGGTGGCGACCGTCCCGGAGGCGATCGCCTCCTGGGCGCTGCCGGCCAGCTCGGTGGCGAGGTAGGCGGCCGACTCGACCCAAGGCCCGGGCACGGCGTGCCGGCCGAGGGCCTCGAAGGCGATGCAGACCTCGACAGGGGTGGCCTCGGTGGCCAGCATGGTCACGCCCTGCTCGGCGAGGCGCGCCCAGAGGGCGAGCCCCGGGGCGTGCTCGCCCTCGGCCCAGGCGCGGGCGACGGCGACGGTGTCGGAGGCGGCCAGGAGCGCGTCGAGCGAGGCCGCGAAGTCCCGCTGGTCGGTGGTGAGCTCGAATCTCATCGCTGGGCTCCCTTCGGCTCGCGGGGAAGGCCGAGGATCCTCTCAGCGACGATGTTCCGTTGGATCTCGTTGGTGCCGGCGTAGATCGGGCCGGACAGCGCGAAGGTGTAGCCGTCGAGCCACCGGGACTCCAGCTCGGCGTCGGGGCCGAGCAGGTCGAGCGCGGTCTCGTGGAGGGCGACGTCGAGCTCGCTCCACCACACCTTGTTCACCGAGCCGGCCGCCCCGATGTCGCCTCCGTCCTTCAGCTTCGTGACGGTGCCCCAGGTGTAGAGGCGGTAGGCCTCGGCCCGCAGCCAGGCGTCGACGACCCGGTCGGCGACGCGCGGGTCCGGACGCTCGGCGTACAGGGAGAGCAGGCGGTCGGCGGCGGCCGTGAACCGGCCGGGGGAGCGCAGCGACAGGCCGCGCTCGTTGCCGGCGGTGCTCATCGCGACCCGCCAGCCGTCGCCGGGGGCGCCGAGCACGTCGGCGTCGGGGACGAAGACGTCGTCGAAGAACACCTCGGCGAAGCCCGCCTCGCCGTCGAGCTGCGCGATCGGGCGGACCGTCACGCCCTCGGCGTCGAGCGGGAACAGGAAGTAGGTGAGCCCGGCGTGCTTCTGCGCCTCCGGATCGCTGCGGAACAGGCCGAAGCCCCAGTGCGCCAGCGCCGCGCGCGAGCACCAGATCTTCTGCCCGTCGAGCACCCAGCCGCCGCGTGCGTCGTCGCGGCGCGCGGTCGACTTCAGCGAGGCGAGGTCGGAGCCGGCCTCGGGCTCGCTCCAGCACTGCGCCCAGATCCGCTCGCCGGTCGCCATCGTCGGCAGGAAGCGGTCCTGCTGCTCCTGTGTGCCGTGCTCGAAGATGATCGGCGCGAGCAGGAAGATCCCGTTCTGCGAGACCCGGCCCGGGGCGCCCGCACGGTAGTACTCCTCCTCGAAGACCACCCACTCGACCAGGGACGCCTCCCGGCCGTGGTACTCCCGCGGCCACGACACGACCGACCAGCGGTCGGCGGCCAGGCGGGCCTCCCACTCCTGGTGGAGAGCGAAGCCCTCCGGGGTGTCGAGGGAGGGCAGCGGCTGCGCCGGCACGTTCGCCGCCAGCCACGACCGGGCCTCGGCCTGGAAGGCCAGCTCGGACTCGCTCAGCTCGAGATCCATGTCAGTTCGTGTTCCTCATCGGCGGCAGATCGTCGTACGGAGAAATGTAGATGCAGGGCGTTGTCGCTACCAAGCACTTGCTTGGTAGAGTAGCAGCCATGGACCTGACCGAGGCCCCCGAGGACCGGGCGTTCCGTGCCGAGATCCGGGACTGGCTCGGCGACCACCTCACCGGCGAGTGGGCGGCCCTGCGCGGACTCGGCGGCCCCGGCCGCGAGCACGAGGCGCACGACGAGCGGCTCGCGTGGAACCGGCATCTCGCCGAGCACGGCTGGACCGCCGTCGGCTGGCCGGCCGAGCACGGCGGTCGCGGGCTGTCGCTGTGGCAGCAGGTGATCTTCCACGAGGAGTACGCGCGGGCGAACGCACCCGCCGGCGTCAACCACCTCGGCGAGCAGCTGCTCGGGCCCACCCTGATCGCGTTCGGCACGCCCGAGCAGCAGCGGCGGTTCCTGCCCGAGATCGTCGCCGTCCGCGAGCTGTGGGCGCAGGGCTACTCCGAGCCGAACGCCGGCTCCGACCTCGCCAACGTGCAGACCCGCGCCCGCCTCGACGAGAGCACCGGCGAGTGGGTGATCGACGGGCAGAAGGTGTGGACCTCGCTCGCGCACCTGTCCGACTGGTGCTTCGTCGTCGCCCGTACGACGCCCGGCTCGGCGCGCCACCAGGGGCTGTCCTTCCTGCTCGTGCCGCTGCGCCAGGACGGCGTGGAGGTGCGGCCGATCGAGCAGCTGACCGGCGGCTCGGAGTTCAACGAGGTCTTCTTCACCGGAGCCCGCACCGCCGGCGACCTCGTCGTCGGCGAGCCCGGCCGGGGCTGGGGCGTCGCGATGGGCCTGCTCGGCTTCGAGCGCGGCGTCTCGACGCTCGGCCAGACCGTCGGGTTCGCCCGCGAGCTCGACGGCGTCGTGGCGCGAGCTCGCGGCAACGGCAGCATCGACGACCCGATCGTCCGCGACCGGCTGGCCCGGCTGAGGTCCGAGCTGGCGGTGATCCGCAGCTTCGCGCTGCGCTCGCTCGGCGGCGGGACGCCCGGCGCGGAGTCGATCTTCAAGCTGGCCTGGGCCAACTGGCACCGCACGCTCGGCGAGGTCGCCATGGACGTCGCCGGTGTCTCCGGACTGGTGGCCGGGTCGTCGTACGACCTCGACGAGCACCAGCGCCTCTTCCTCTTCTCGCGCGCCGACACCCTCTACGGCGGCAGCGACGAGATCCAACGAAATATCCTCGCTGAGAGAGTGCTCGGCCTACCGAAGGAGCCCCGCGGATGACCGCCATGCGACCCGAGCAGCCCACCCCCGACTACGTGCCGGGCCACGACCTGCTCGCCGGCAAGGTGGTCGTGGTGACCGCGGCCGCGGGCGCGGGCATCGGCGCGGCCGTCGTACGACGCGCGCTGGAGGAGGGCGCCGAGGCCGTGGTGTTCAGCGACACCCACGAGCGCCGGCTGGCCGAGGCGGAGGCGGCGCTCGCCGAGGAGTTCGGCGCGGACCGGGTGCGCCAGCGGGTGTGCGACGTGACGAAGGAGTCCGACATCGCGGCCCTCCTCGACGCTGCGGAGGACTTCGGCGGCGTCGACGTGATGGTCAACAACGCGGGCCTCGGCGGCACCGACTCGATCCTCGAGGTCACCGACGAGGCCTGGAGCCGGGTCATCGACATCACCCTGACCGGCACCATGCGCGCCACCCGGGCGGTGGGGCAGCGGCTCGTCGCGGCCGGGCGGAAGGGCGTCATCGTCAACAACGCCTCCGTGATCGGCTGGCGCGCGCAGGAGGGCCAGGCCCACTACGCCGCCGCGAAGGCCGGCGTGATGGCGCTGACCCGCTGCTCCGCCCTCGACCTCGCCCCGCACGGCATCCGCGTCAACGCGGTCTCGCCGAGCCTGGCGATGCACCCGTTCCTGGAGAAGGTGACCTCGCCCGAGCTGCTCGTCGAGCTCAAGCAGCGCGAGGCGTTCGGCCGCGCGGCCGCGCCGTGGGAGGTCGCCAACGTGATGGTGTTCCTCGCGAGCGACTACTCGTCGTACCTCACCGGCGAGGTGATCTCCGTCAGCAGCCAGCACGCCTGAGCCCGTCCGTCCGTCAGAAGGAGACCTGTCATGGCCGAGGCCTACATCATCGACGCCGTGCGGACCGCGGTCGGCAAGCGCGGCGGCGCGCTCGCCGGCGTCCACTCCGCCGATCTGGGCGCGCACGCGCTCGCCGCGCTCGTCGAGCGGACCGGTGTCGACCCGGGCGCCGTGGACGACGTGATCCTGGGCTGCTGCGACACGATCGGCTCGCAGGCCGGCGACGTCGCGCGTACGGCGTGGCTGGTCGCGGGACTGCCCGACCACGTGCCCGGCGTGACCATCGACCGCCAGTGCGGCTCCTCGCAGCAGGCCGTCCACTTCGCCGCCCAGGGCGTGATGTCCGGCACCCAGGACCTCGTCGTCGCCGGCGGCGTGCAGAACATGAGCGCCATCCCGATCTCGGCGGCCATGCTGGTCGGCCAGCAGTACGGCTTCTCCACCCCCTTCGCGGAGTCGCCCGGCTGGCTCAAGCGGTACGGCGACCAGGAGGTCAGCCAGTTCCGCTCCGCCGAGATGATCGCCGAGAGGTGGGACATCACGCGCGAGGACATGGAGCGGTTCGCGCTGGCCTCGCACGAGCGGGCCCGCGCCGCGATCGACGCCGGCCGCTTCCAGGCCCAGATCGCGCCGTACGTCCTCGAGGACGGCAGCGTCTTCGACACCGACCAGTGCCCCCGCGACACCTCGCTGGAGAAGATGGCCGGCCTCGAGCCGCTCGCGCCCGGCGGCCGGATCACCGCCGGCGTCGCCTCCCAGATCTGCGACGGCTCGGCCGCGATCCTGGTCGCGTCCGAGCAGGCGGTCCGCGACCACGGGCTGACGCCACGCGCCCGGATCGTGCACCTCTCGGTCCGCGGCGACGATCCGGTGTGGATGCTCACCGGACCGATCCCGGCGACGAAGCACGCGCTGGCCAAGGCGGGCATGTCGATCGAGGACATCGACCTGTTCGAGTGCAACGAGGCGTTCGCGTCCGTCGCCCTGGCGTGGATGAAGGAGACCGGCGCGCCGCACGAGAAGGTCAACGTCAACGGCGGCGGCATCGCGCTCGGGCACCCGATCGGCGCCACCGGCGCCCGGCTGATGACCACGCTGCTGGCCGAGCTCGAGCGCACCGGCGGCCGCTACGGACTGCAGACGATGTGCGAGGGCGGCGGTCAGGCGAATGTGACGATCGTCGAGCGGCTGGGCTGAGGCGCCCTCAGCGGCGGCGCCGGCGGCGCTCGGTCTCGAACACGAGCCGCCGGAGCCGGTCGCCGTGGACGGTGGGATCGTCGAAGGCGACGGCCACGCCGAGCCCGCCGCCGGCGAACCGGACGTGGCGCACCACCCGCGTGCCCTGGACCAGGTTGTCGCCCTCGACCCGGACCGTCGCCTCGACGGCGGTGCCCACGGCGGGCGGGAGCGTGCGGACGGTCGCCATCAGGCCGCCCTCGCTGATGTCGACGACCACGCCGATCAGGTCGAGCGTCTCGTCGGGCAGCTCGTCGTCAGGGGGCCACCGGAGCAGCACCGGCATCGAGACCCGGGCCCGGAAGTAGGCCCGCTGCTGCAGCCGCGCGGCGGGCGAGCTCGGCTGGAGCAGCCACACGTCGCCGTACGCCCGGCGGCCGGGCCGGGTGCTCACCGTGCACTCCATCCGGCCGAGTGGGTAGGTCCAGGCCACGGTGGCCTCGAAGTGGTGCTCGCGCGGGTCGAGGCCGGAGGGGCACGCCACGACCAGCGTCGTCGAACCGTCGGGCTGCTGCTCGAGGTCGAGCACCTTCGTCTCGAGCGCGACCGGCTCGCCCGTCGTCGGACGCAGGATCAGCGCCACGGTCTGCAGCACCGCCGGGTGCACGTCGGGCGGGACGTCCGTGCGCTGCATGCCGACCTGATCGGCCGCGGATCGTCGTACCTGAGGGCCGGCGAGCGGCCCCTCAGAGCACCGTCCACCAGAGACCGACGATGCCCGGGAGCAGGCCGAGCAGCAGCCACGGCGACCTCCAGGACCGGCCGTTGATGACGAGGGTCGCGGCGATGCCGCCGACCATGAAGGCGGCCGCGATCACGTTGAGCCCGATCCGGGCGTCGAGCCGGTCCTCCGCGACGTGGTCGGCGGCGATCACGAAGCCGACCGACAGGTGCAGGATCGTGGTGACGACCAGCACCGAGACGACCCGGCGCTGCACGCGCTGGAGCCGCTCGAGGTCCTTCGGGTCCGGCGCCTTGCGGGGGGCGTTGGGATCCATCAGGTGGCGTCGCCGCGGCGCTCCTGTCCCCGGGCCGGTCCCTGGCTGCGACGTCTGGCTCACGCACGCAGGATATCCAGTGGCGTCCGCCCGGCGCGCACCGGATGCTGCTGTCATGGAGATCCGGCCCTTCGGCCCCGACGACCACGCCGACGTGGCGGCGTGGGCTCGGCTGGTCGACGCGATCAGCGACGCCGACGCCCCCTGGGAGCAGCGCGAGACCCCGAAGCTGGGCGCCGCGCGATTCCGCCACGGATGGGACGGCGAACCGGAGACGCCGTACCTCCTCCGCGCCGGCGACGAGGTCCTCGGCTGGGGATCCATCGCCACCAGCGAGTACGACAACCGGGACATCGCGTTCCTCGCCGTCGGCGTGCACCCCGCCCACCGGCGGCGCGGGCACGGCAGCGCCCTGCTCGGCGTACTCCTGGAGGAGGCCCGGTGCCGCGGTCGCACCAGCCTCGTCGTCGACGCCTGGGAGACCCCGGCCGGATGCGCCTTCGCGGCCCACCACGGCTTCGAGGGGCGGCTCGCCTCGATCAACCGGCGCCAGCTGCTCGCCGACGTCGACCGGGCCGACCTCGACCGGCGCTACGACGACGCCCTCCCGCACGCCGCGGACTACGCCTTCGAGCGCTGGCCCGCCCCGACGCCCGACGACCGCCTGGCGGACCTGGCCGCGATGGCCGCCTCCATCAACGACGCCCCGCTGGACGACCTCGACTACGAGGACGAGGTGTTCACCGCGGCGCGGATGCGCGCCTACGAGACCGCGGTCGCCGGCCACGACCGGCGCCTGTACCGCCTGGTGGCCCGGCACCTGCCGACCGGCGAGCTCGCCGGCCAGACCGTCGTCGTGGTCTCCGCCGACGACCCCACCTGGGGCGAGCAGGACGACACCACCGTCACCCGCGCCCACCGCGGCCACCGCCTCGGCCTGCTGCTGAAGATCGGCATGCTCCGCTGGCTCGCCGACGCCGAGCCCGCCCTGGAGCGGATCGACACCTGGAACGCCGAATCGAACGAGCACATGATCGGCGTGAACGAGGTGCTCGGCTACCGGGTGATGGGCCGGGAGTGGGCCTACCAGCGGCCACTGGACCGATCGGGCATGCGCCGGACGGACCGTGCTGAGAGGCACTAGCATGCGGCCAGCCCCGCGGAAGGAACGCCCATGCGACGTCTGGCCACCATCAGCCTCACCGCCCTGATCCTGCTGACCTCGGTCGCCTGCGGCTCCGACGACGAGCCCGACGCCGACCCGACGCCGACATCGCCGACATCGCCGACATCGCCGACATCGCCGACATCGCCGGCGTCGTCCGCGTCGCCCACGACCGAGGCCGCGCCGACGTCGGAGGACACGGAGCCGGCCGGGGTGCCCAGCGCCGCGGCGACCGGTGGGCTCCCGTCGTACGAGGAGGTCAAGACGCTCTGGCTGGCCAGCACCAGCGACGGCGACCGCACCTCGTGCGAGACCAAGCCGACCGAGGACAAGTCGATCTTCACTCCGAACGACGGGGAGTACATCCGCTTCCTCTGCGCGAGCCTCCCGCGGTTCGACTACGTCACCGGTGCGGAGAACTACGCCGACAACTTCGAGGCGGCCACGTCCGACCTCGTCGGCCGAGCGGTCTTCCACATCCCCGGCGAGGCCTACGTCAAGCCGGCCGGCGCCAACGTCGACCTGGCCCCCGCCATCCAGGCGGCCTGCGGCTGCGGCGAGGTCGTCGGACCCGAGTAGCCCCCACCTCGGCCTGCTGCTGACGATCGGTATGCTCCGCTGGCTCGGCGACACCGAGCCGGCCCTGGAGCGGAATCGACACCTGGAACGCTGAGTCGAGACCGACGATCGGTGTCAGTCGTCATCAGCCGCCCCGAAGCCCTCCGGTAGCCGCGAACGCATGCGTGCGACCGCGTCTGCGAGCGGCTGGAGATCCTTGTCGATCACCGCTTGGACCATGTCGGGACTGGTCGCGAAGTAGCGGTGGGCGAGGAAGTCGCGCATGCCTGCGATCTCGCGCCACTTGATCTCCGGCTCGGTGGCGGTGACCTCGGCGCTGAGGGCCTTCACGGCCTCGCCGATCTCCAGAAGCCGCATCGCGACGGCGTCCATGACGATCTCGACCGAGATCGGCCCATGTCGAAGGTGGGACCGGATCGACGTGATGGCGGTGGCGATGTCATCCAGCAGTACGTCGTCGGCGCGGTTCACAGGGCGATCAAGTCCTTCAGGGCGCGAGCGCTTACACGCTTCTTGAACCCGCTGCGGGGGATCAGGTCGACGTGCACGCCGAGGATCTCCTCGAGCTCGTGCTGGATGCCGATGATGTCGATGATGCTGGTGCCTGGAGGGAAGTCCACGACGATGTCGACGTCACTGTCCTCGTGGTCATCGCCACGGGCGGTGCTGCCGAAGATCTCGGGGTTCGTGACGTCGTGACGGTGCAGCACCTCGCGTAGTTCCCCACGGTGGGCGACAACCCGTTGGCCCGTGGGGCCGCTGAGCGGCCGCCGGGCACGTGCTGGCGTCTCGCTCATGAAGCCATCGTATCGATGTGACCGAGGATCCGCTGGTCTACGGATGGGAGCTGCTCCACCCGACGGCCGACAAGCCGCAGCAGCCGCGCATGGCGACGAACTCACACGACGTACGACCCCGCCCGCCTCAACTCCGCCGCCGCCTGCACCACGATCCGCTCGACCAGCTCCGCGCAGCTCGGCAGGTCGTCGATCACGCCGACGACCTGCCCGCTCGCGAGCACGCCCGCGGAGGTGTCGCCCTCGACCAGGCCCGCGCGGAGCATGGTGGGGGTGTTCGCGGCGAGAGCCATCTGGCCGAGGGTGCGGCCCTGCGCCCTCCTCATGGCGCGGCCGTCCTTGAGCAGCTGTGGCCAGGACATCCCGGACGACCTCTTGAACTCGAGGGTACGGCGGGCGGTCGGCCCGAGGCGGCGGACGGCGGAGGTCTCCTCCAGCGACTCCACGAGGGGGGTGCGGAGCATCCGGTGGGGCATGCCGTCGACCTTGGCGGTGACGACGGTGTCGGTGAGCCCCTGCGACAGGTAGAGCTGCTTGACGGCGTCGGGCACGGCGGAGTCCCTGGTCAGCAGGAAGCGGGTGCCCATGCCGATCCCGGCGGCGCCGTACGACAGGGCGGCGGCGAGGCCGCGGCCGTCGAAGAAGCCGCCGGCGGCGATGACCGGAATGTCATGGCCCGCGTCGAGCAGCCCGTCGAGCACCGTGGGCAGCAGCAGCGTGGTCGGGATCGGGCCGGTGTGCCCGCCGCCCTCGCCGCCCTGCACCATCACCGCGTCCGCGCCCCAGCCGGCGACCTTCTTGGCGTGCTTGGCCGCGCCGATCGACGGCATCACGACGATGTCGTGCTCCTTGAGCTTGGCGATCAGCTCTGGCTTGGGGGCCAGCGCGAAGGAGGCGACCTTGACCCGTGGTCGATGAGCAGCTGGCAGCGGTCGGCGGCGTCGCCGGCGTCGGCGCGGAGGTTGACGCCGAACGGCTCGTCGGTGCGGCCCTTGACCTCGACGATCGCCCGCTCCAGCTCGGCGAAGGTCATCGTCGCGGAGGCGAGGATGCCGAGGCCGCCGGCGTTGGCGGTGCCGGACACCAGCCGCGGCCCGGACACCCAGCCCATGCCGGTCTGCACGATCGGATGGGGTACGCCGACCAGGTCGGTGAACGGCGTCCGGATCCGCTGCTCAGTCCCTGTGCTGGTCATGGGGGACCTCCTTGAACCGCAGCCCCTTCGGGTCGATCACCTCGCGGATCAGGACCAGCTCCTCGTACGACGGCTCGCGGGTCGTCGGCACGTCCGCCGGGATCTCCAGGCTGAACCCGGTGGCCGCGACGACGTCGTCGACGGCGACGCCCGGGTGGACCGACACCAGCCGCATCGTGTCGTCGGCGCCGCCCAGGTCGAAGACCCCGAGGTTGCTGACGACCCGGTGGATGTCGTTGAAGCGCGCGGCGGCCGGCCCGGCCTCCCTCGCCCGCCTCGGCCCGACCCCGGAGACGACGTCGACCCGCTCGACGAAGACCCGGTCCGAGTGCCGCGGCACCCAGTACGACGTCCGGTGGCCGACCGTGTTGCCGGGTGCGCCGCGCGAGCCGAGCAGCTGGCGCCTCGGCTGGGCGAACGGGCCGATCGCGGAGATGTTCTGGTTGCCGTGCCGGTCGACCTGGGTGGCGCCCATCATCACGTGGCGGCGGCCGTAGGCGATCACGTCGAACACCTTGCGGAACGGGATCCACCCCTCGACGACGTCCGTGCCGCCGAGCGGCGGCACGCCCCCGAGGAACACCGACTCGCCGTCGCTGATGACCAGGTCCGGGTTCGAGGTCAGCTTCGCCAGCCGGACGCCGACCGTCGGCAGCAGTCCCATCGGGCTGGCGAAGATCTCGCCGTCCTCGCTGAAGGCGTCGGCGATCGCGGCGGCGCACACGTCCGCGCGCGTACTCGGTGCGTTCGTGGGGGCACTCATCGGGCGCTCTCCTTCCGCGACTCCTCGGTGAAGGCCTGGACGGCTGCCTGGTACGACGCCTCGTCACCCGCCAGGAAGCGGTCGTGGAACGCCTGCCAGTCCTCGTCGGATCCGGACGCGGCCGCGGCGTAGGCGCGCTGGAACCGCTCGTCGCGCTCGTAGTCGGGCGTGCAGGTGGTGAAGTGCGCCCCGTGGGGCGTCTCGACGACGCCGGTGACCATCATCCGGCTGAGCAGCAGCCGCTGGACCGGCGTGTCGACCGTCAGGCCGGCGGTGTCGACGACCTGCTCGACGCTGACGTAGGTCCGGTCGGCGGCCATCGCGAACAGGTCGTCGAAGTACGGATCCGGCCCGAGGTACGACGCGTTGCCGTGCTGGTCGGCGCGGTTGAGGTGGACGAGGGCGGCGTCGAGCCGGAGCGCGGGGACCGCGACCAGCTCCTCGTGGCCGTGCCCCTCGTCGTACGGGCTGGTGACGGTCCGGATCCAGGGGTTGTTGACCAGGACGTCGGAGCCGAGGCCGGCGCGCATCGGGAGGAACGGCAGCCGCTGCGCGGCGGCGCGCAGGCCGGTCTGGAACATGCCCTCGTCGAGCTCGACGACCTCCGGGATAGCGGCGGCCTGGCGGGCGCGCTGGAAGTTCGGCTCGAGCGGGACGGTGTCGAGGGAGACGAACGCGTAGACCAGCCTGCGGATCTTGCCCGCGCGGGCGAGCAGGCCCACGTCGGCGCCGCCCCAGCTGACGATCGTCAGGTCGGTCAGGTCGGAGTTGTAGAGCGCGCGGACCAGCGCCATCGGCTTGCGCCGCGGGCCCCAGCCGCCGATGCCGATGGTCATCCCGTTCTCGAGGGACGCGACCACCTCGTCGATGGTCATCTGCTTGTCGCGTGGCTTGCGGCTCACTGCTTGCTCTTCTCCGTTCCCGCGCTGCGCTTGTCTGGCTCGTCTCCGACGAACGCATCGCGGAGCTCGTCGCTCACCCCGGCGAGGTTGAGCTCGAAGGTGAAGCCCTGCTCGAAGCGGTAGGACTTGTTGACGTCGATCGGGTCGATCCCGTTGAGCGCCTCCTTGGCGGCCCGGATGACCCGGGTGTCCTTGGCGGCGATCTCGCCGGCGACCGCGAGCGCGGCGTCGTCGAGCCGCTCGCGGGGCACCACCTCGAGGACCGAGCCGAACTGCACCAGGTCGGCGGCCCGGATGGTGCGCGCGGTGAAGTAGAGGGTCCGCATCATGTGCTGGGGGACCAGCCGGGCCATGTGGGTCGCGGCGCCGAGCGCGCCCTGGTTGACCTCGGGTACGCCGAAGTAGGCGTCGTCGCTGGCGACGATGCAGTCCGCGTTGCCGACCAGCCCGACGCCGCCGCCGACACAGAAGCCGTTGACGGCCGCCACGACGGGGACCGCGCACTCGTAGACGGACCGGAACGCGGCGAAGCAGCCCCGGTTGGCGCCGAGGAGCGCCTCGAAGCCGGTGGTGCTCTGCATCTCCTTGATGTCGACGCCGGCGTTGAAGCCCTTGCCCTCCGCGCGGAGCACGACGACCTTGGTCGCCGGGTCCGCGCTCGCCTCGTCCAGGGCGGCGGCGACGTCGTACCAGCCCTGGACGGTGAGGGCGTTGACCGGGGGAGCGTTCATCGTGACGACGCGGATCCCGTCCGGCCGCAGCTCGCTGGTGACTGTCATGACCACACCGTACCAAGCATTTGCTTGGTAGGGTGGCGGCGTCCCGAGTCCCCGGCCGAAGAGGAGAGCCCACGTGAGCAGGTTGCTGGAGGGGCGGGTCGCGATCGTGACCGGCGCCGGACGAGGCATCGGCCGCGCCCATGCGCTGGAGCTGGCGCGACACGGCGCGAAGGTCGTCGTCAACGACTTCGGCGTGTCCCTCGCCGGCGAGGGCACCGGGGAGACGCCCGCCCACGAGGTCGTCGCCGAGATCGAGGCGGCGGGCGGCTCCGCGGTGGTGAACGGCGCCGACGTCGCCGACTTCGCCGCCGCCGAGGCCATGGTGCGCCAGGCGATCGAGGAGTACGGCGGCCTGGACATCCTCGTCAACAACGCCGGCTTCGTGCGCGACCGGATGCTCGTCAACACCTCCGAGGAGGAGTGGGACGCCGTGGTGCGGGTGCACCTCAAGGGCCACTTCGCCCCGCTGCGCCACGCCGGGGCCTACTGGCGGACGGAGGCCAAGGCGGGCCGGCAGCGCGCGGCGCGGGTGGTCAACACCTCCTCCGGCGCCGGGCTCCAGGGCTCGATCGGCCAGGCGACGTACTCCGCCGCCAAGGCGGGCATCGCCGGCCTCACCCTGGTCGCGGCCGCCGAGATGGGCCGGTACGGCGTGACCGTCAACGCGATCGCCCCCGTGGCGAGGACCCGGATGACCGAGGGCGCCTTCGACACCTCGGCCATGGCGCTGCCCGAGGACAACTCCCCGGTCGTCGCCTGGCTCGCCTCCGAGGAGGCCGGCGACGTCACCGGCCGGGTGATCGAGATCGACGGGTCGGTCATCACGGTCGAGAGCGGCTGGGCGCACGGCCCTCCCGCGACAACGGCGCCCGCTGGGAGGCGGAGCAGGTGGGGCCCGCCCTCCGGGACCTGCTCGCCGCGGCGCCCGTCCCGAGCCGGTGTACGGCACGACGCTCTGAGGTTGCCTGACTCGAACATCTGTTCGAAGATAGAGGGGTGAGTGCCCGTCCCTCGAGATCGACACGCTCGCGCAGATCGAGCAGCTGCGCGGCCGGATCGCCGCGCTCGAGGGCGGGCCGACCCGGCTGGACGTGCCGGTCCTGCCCGCGTTCGCGGAGCTGGTGCGGCTGCGCACCGGCGGGGTCTACGGCGTCGACTCCGCGACCCTCGGGATGGCGCTGGCCGCCGGGGCGTCGCAGGCCGGGGAGTGGGTCGGCTTCGCCGGCTGGGACGACTTCGGGGCCGAGGCCGCCCAGCAGCGGGGGATCGTGCTCGGGCGCACGGTCCTGGTCCCCTCGCCCGGGGAGCACTGGCTGGAGGTGACGGCGGCCCTCGTCGACGTGCTCAAGGTCGTGGTGCTGCGCCCGCCCGGCGGCGTCGACGCCAAGTCCGCCTCGCTGCTCGAGGCCCGGCTCCGGGCCCGGTCGGCGGTGCTCGTGGTGCAGGGGGAGTGGCCGCGCTGCGAGGCGCGGATCAGCGCGGAGCAGGTCGCCTGGGAGGGGATCGGCCACGGGCGCGGCCGGCTGCGCGAGCGACGGGCCACGCTGGTGGCGCGCGGCGGCGGGCGGATGCCGGTCCGCGCCGAGGTGGTGCTCTGATGGTCGACCGGACGATGGTGCTGTGGTGCCCGGACTGGTCGGTCACGGCCGGCCTGCTGGAGCGGGCGGACGGCGAGGGCGGCGTCGACGCGGCGGCGCCGGCGGCCGTCCTGTCCGGCAACAAGGTCCTGGTGTGCAACGCCGCCGCCCGGACCGAGGGCGTACGCCGCGGGCAGCGGCGCCGGGACGCGCAGGCGCGCTGCCCTGACGTGGTGCTGCTCGCCGCCAACCCCGACCGCGACGCCCGGTGGTTCGAGCCGGTGCTGACGACGGTCGAGGCGCTCCGGCCCGGGGTGGCCCCCTGCGGCCGGGGCTGCTCGCCGTCCCCGCTCCCGGTCGCTACTTCGCCCGGCCCGGCGTCGACGGCGAGGAGGCCGCCGCGGCGGTGCTCGCCGAGCACCTCGCCCGGGTCGGGGTGTGGGACAGCCGGTTCGGCGCGGCCGACGACCTCTACACCGCCGAGCGGGCCGCCCGCCACGCCGCGCCGCAGGCGTGCCTGTCCATCGCGTCGGGGGGATCGGCGGAGTTCCTGCGCGGCCTGCCCGTGACCGTGCTCGCCGACGACGGTCCCGAGGGGGCCGAGCTCTCCGGGCTGCTGCGACGGCTCGGGCTGAGGCTGCTCGGCGACTTCGCCGGGCTCGGGGCGAGCGAGGTCGCCAACCGGTTCGGCGGCTACGGCACCGACGTGTGGCGCCGGGTGCAGGGGCGCGAGGACACCCGGCTCGCCTCCCGCACCCCGCCGCCCGAGCTGGCCTGCGAGATCGCCTTCGAGCCGCCGCTCGACTCCGCCGAGGCGGTCACCTTCAGCGTCCGGACCACCGCCGAGCGGTTCGTCGCCGGGCTGGCCGACCGGCAGCTGGTCGCGACGTCGGTCCGGATCGAGGCGGAGCTCGAGGCCGGCGTCTCCGCCCGGACCTGGCTGCACCCGCGCTGCTTCACCTCCCGCGACCTGGTCGACCGGGTGCACTGGCAGCTCCAGGCGGGGCTGGCGTCCTCGGGCCTGCGCAGCCGCAAGTCCACCGGGGAGGCGATCACCTCCGCCGTCACCCTCGTCCGCTTCCTGCCCGACGTCGTCGAGCCGGCCGGCGACCACGCCGACGGGCTGTGGGGCGGCGGCGCGGAGGAGCAGGTGGTCCGCGGCGTCGCCCGGGTCCAGGCGATGGTCGGGTACGACGCCGTCCGGGTCCCGGTGCTCCAGGGCGGGCGCGGTGCGGCGGACCGGCAGGCGCTGGTGCCCTGGGGCGAGCGCCCGGTCGGCCTGCGTCCCGTCGAGCGGCCCTGGCCCGGCCGGATCCCCGGGCCGGCGCCGAGCCGGGTCTTCGCCGCGCCTCTCGAGGCGGAGGTCGTCGACGAGGCCTCGGTCGCCGTGGCGGTCACCCCCGCGGCCTGGTGACCGGCGAGCCGTGGCGGGTGCGCATCGGCCGGCACTGGTGCCCCGTCGCCTCCTGGGCCGGGCCGTGGCCGGTCGACGAGGGCTGGTGGCTGGACACCGCGGGCGCGCCCGCCGAGCCGGACCGTGCGGCGCGGTTCCAGGTGGTCGGCGTGGACGGCCGGGCCTGGCTGCTGTGCTGGCGCGCCCCCGGCAGCTGGGAGGTGGAGGCGGCCTACGACTGACCGGTCCCGGACCTCGGCGAACGCAAGCTCAGAGGTAGTGGCCGGCAGCCTCGGCGGCCGGCCGCCAGCGCCCCTCCCGTGCCTGCGTGAGCAGCGCCTCGGTCGTCACCGCGTCCCGCGTCGCGAGCACCGTGGCCCGGACCAGCTCCTTCAGGTCGGCGCCGGTCGCGCCGTCGGTCGCGCGCGCCAGGGTGGCCAGGTCGAGCTCGGTCTCGCACCAGGCGAGGTAGCGCTCGAGGATCGCGAGCCTGCCCTCGACGCCCGGCGCCTCCATCCGGATGACCGTGTCGAAGCGCGAGGAGCGGCGGGCCGCCTTGTCGATCTTGCGGTGGTCGTTCGTGGACGCGATGACCACGACGCCGCTGCGGTCGGCCAGCCCGCCGTCCATCACGTTGAGGAACTCGCGCAGCCGGTGCGGGTCGGTCTGCCCGCGCTCGCCCGCGATCAGGTCCAGGTCGTCCATCAGGATCAGGCAGGGGGCCAGGTCCGCGGCAAGCTCGAACAGCTCGGTGAGGTAGTGCTCGGTGACGTAGGTGCCCGGCACCAGCACGGTCGCCGTACCCCGCAGCTCGCGGGCGACCACGGTGCCGAGCTGGGTCTTGCCCGTGCCGGGCGGACCGACCAGGAGCAGGCCCGTGCTCGTGCCCAGCCCACGGCTCTGGAGGTCGTCGGCGAGCTCCAGCACCCGGTGCACGCCGCGGTCGACGGTGCGCCAGACCGACGGGTCGAGCTTGAGCAGGTCGCGCGAGGCCGCTGGCGGGGTCCAGCGCTCGAGGACCAGGCCCCGGCTCCCGCTGGCGACCCGGTAGGTCCCCTGTCGGTACGGCGAGTCGGCCGTGCGGCAGCGGCGGAGGAAGGAGTCCAGCAGGTCGGTCAGGACGTCCGCGTCCTCACCGCGGCCCATCAGCTCGACCTCGCTCCCGCACCGTTCGGACACCAGCCGGATCACGACCGGTACGCCGGCGAGCGTGCCCGCAGGGAGCACGACGGTGACCGAGCTGAAGGCGCGGACGTCGCCGGCCGCGCCCGGCACCGTCTCGGACAGCGCCGGACGGGACGGGAAGGCGCCGCGGTGCTCCACGCTCCAGCGTGCCTGCGCGCGGAAGAGCCAGTGGCCCACGGAGTGCGCCACGGGGGGATCCAGGGCCTCGGTGAGCACGACCAGGTCGGCGACATCGATGCCGAGCCGCGCGGCGGCGTCGTCGTACGGCGACGGCTGGGTCTCCTCCCGCCGCTCGAACTCGCGGTCGATGGCGGTGGCGAGCAGCCGAAGGGCAGGCGCGGGCGCCTCCGCGAGGAGGTCGAGCGCGTTGAGGTCGGTGCTGGACACAGTCGACCAGTGTGCGGTGGCGAGCGGGCCCCGCGCCACTGGATATCCGGGGTGGCCGCGCCTACCCTGCAGAGGGAGGGCGGCGACGTCTGAAGGAGAGCCATGGGACGCACGGGCAGGCCGGCTGACCTCATCGGGCGCAACCTGCGCGCCCTGCACGGCGCGCTCGAGCACAGCGTCACCATCCAGATGACCCGGCTGCAGGGGCTGATGGACGAGCTCGTCGCCCGCGGCTCGCTCACCCGGGCCGAGGCCGACCACCTCCTCGGCCAGCTCGTCAGCACCGGCAAGGCGTACTCCCAGGCGCTGCTGCAGGTGCTCGACACCGTGCGCCAGGCCCCGAAGCTCCCCACCCAGCTGCTGCCGACCCAGCTCGTCCCGGGGCGCCGGAGGGCCGATGCGAGCCCCGAGCCCGACCCCGGCCCGCCGGTGCCCGACAACGTGGAGACGCTCGTCGTACCCGACCTCGACAGGCTCACCGTCCCCCAGGTGAGGGCCCGCCTGGCGGGCCTCGGCGCCGGCGACCTGCGGCGGGTCCAGGAGCGTGAGGTGGCGGGGAAGAACCGCAAGGGCGTGCTGGGCGAGATCGATCGGCTGCTGAAGGGCCTGTAACGAATCCGAACGTTCCAACGCTGTGTGAGAGGAAGCGGAGTGGGACGTGAGGAGAGTGGGATCGTGCGGTTCTGGTGGGGTTCGTCGTCGGCTGTCAGCAGGCCCCGGGGGGTGGTCGCCGCGAGTGTGGCGATGCTCCTGGCGGTGGCGCTCCTGGTCGTGGGCCAGGGCGAGGCGAGCCGTGCCGACGCCGCTCCGGCAGCTCCGGCAGCAGCCGCCCCGGTCGCCGCGAAGAAGGCACCCGACCCGACGTACGTCGTGACGCCGGGGATCGTCTTCAACCACCCGTTCAAGAAGACGAAGAAGAAGATGAAGATCCACCGCAAGATCAAGAAGGCGGTCAAGAACGTCCCCGCGGGGGAGACGATCCGGCTGATGACGTGGAACTTCGACTCGCCGAAGCTCGCGAACGTGTTCGTCAAGGCGCACAAGCGCGGTGTCTCGGTGCAGATCATCATGGCTCGCGGGCTTGCCCGGGGCCAAGGCCCAGGCGGCTCGTACAACGTCTTGAAGCGTGCGCTCGAGAAGGGCAACGCCGACCGGCCCAAGGCGCTGCGGAGCTGGATCCGCACGTGCTCCGCGACCTGTCGCGGCAAGGGCGGCGCGATGCACTCCAAGCTGATGCTGATCAGCCGCTCGGGCGCGACGAGCCACATCGCGATGCAGGGATCGGGCAACTTCACCGGCGCCGCGGCCGTCCAGCAGTTCAACGACTGGACCACCATCACGGAGAACCAGCCGCTCTACGACGGCTGGATGCTGATGTGGAAGCAGGCGAAGAAGGACAAGAACGTCAAGCCGCTGCGGTTCACGGTCCCCAGCACCACCACGCCGGGCGCCACCATCACCTCGATGTTCGCGCCGCACCGGAAGAAGAAGGACCCGGCGCTGAAGGTGCTCAACAAGGTGCAGTGCTCCGGCGCCGCGAACACCTCGAACGGGCGTACCAAGGTCCGCGTCGCCAACGCGGTCTGGGGCGACCAGCGCGGGGTGAAGATCGCGAAGAAGGTCCGCAAGCTGCACAACGAGGGCTGCGACGTGCGGATCGTGTTCATGATGATGCCGCTGAAGATCCGCAACATCCTCAAGGGCCTCCCGGCGAAGCAGATGGTCTACATCACCGGCGCGACGGCCAACAAGTTCAAGGACCGCTACGTCCACCTCAAGGGCCTGTCGGTCCAGGGCAACGTCAACGGGCGGGCGGACGGCAATGTCGTCCTCTCCAGCAGCGAGAACTGGACCCAGCTCGGCTGGCACTCCGACGAGCAGAACGTGATCTTCTGGGACGACGCGCCGCTGGCGGCGAAGTACGCCGACCGGGTCGACCTGATCTTCCGGCAGGCGCCGCGGAGCATCAACAACTACGTGAACTCCGCCGACCCGAACGGCCGGATCGTGCCCGGCACCGAGTTCCTCGGCCCGAAGGACTACCCGTTCCACGAGCTGGAGCTCGACTGACGCGGAGCCGGACGCCCGGCGGCGCTCAGCCGCCGGGCGTCTGCGTGCTGTCGTGCCTCGTGCCCTCGGGGTCCTCGACGCGCTCGTCGGACTCCTCGAGGATCGCCTCGGCCTGGCTCTCGGGATCCTCGCTGCCGGCCTCCTGCTCCTCGGGCAGGAGCTCCGCGCGCTCCGCGATCCGCTCGTCGTCCCTCGGTGTCTGGCTCATGCACGCGTCGTACCCGTCCCGGTGGGGGACAGACGTACGACGCCCTCGGCCCGTCAGTGCTCGAGCGACGGATCCCAGCGGTTGGCGATCAACCGGAAGCTCGGGGTGTCCGTCAGCGACGTCATCGCCTCGTAGATGCGCTCGTACCGGGTCGACGTGATCCGCCACGCACCGTCCGGGTCGCGCCGGTAGCCGTCGACGTAGTAGCCGCCGCCGCGGATCTGCACCGCGAGCTCGGGCACGATCACGGTGTCCTCGAACGCCCACGACCCCTGCGCGGTGTCGCCGTCGACGTCGATCTCGGGGTGGTTGGCGATGTGGATCGTGATGACCGACGGCCCGAGGTTCTGCTCCATGTACGCCACGACGTCCGCGCGGCTGTCGAAGTGCAGCGGCTCGCCCATCGCCTGCGTGCCGTAGCGGGCGGTGACGTCCGCGGCGAGGCAGTCGGCGTACTCCTCCCACTGCTTGAGGTCGAGCGTGCGGAAGTAGCGGTGCTTGAGGCGCTTGATCTCCTCGATCGCGACAAGGTCCATGGAGCGCACTGTAGAACGTGTTCTACCTCGGGTCGAGGGCTGTCGGCGGCGGCTGGCAGCATGCGGCTGGTGGAGGGTGCTCGGGAGCGGCTGGAGGCGGAGCGGCGGGAGGCGCTGCGCCGGCTGGCGGGCCTGACCGGCGACTTCGAGGAGGTCGTCGCGGCGTCGCGCGACACCAACGCCGACGACGAGCACGACCCGGAGGGCGCGACCATCGCCTTCGAGCGCTCCCAGCTGGCCACGCTCGTGCTGCAGGCCCGAAGGCACCTGGCGGAGGTCGAGGCGGCGCTCGACCGCGTGGCCGCCGGGACCTACGGGACCTGCGAGCGGTGCGGCCGGCCGATCGCGCCGGCCCGGCTCGAGGCCAGGCCGGCGGCGCGCTCCTGCATCGCCTGCGCCTCCGCGCGCTGACCGGCAGCCGTCCGGAGCGGCGCGTCAGGCACCGTCTCAGGCGCCGTCGTACGCCGCCTGCAGCTCGGCGACGTCGATCTTGTGCATCTTCAGCATCGCTTGGCAGGCGGCCTGGTTGGCGGGCGTCGTGTAGTCGCCGCAGAGCTCCTCGAGCTCGCGGGGGATGACCTGCCAGGAGACGCCGTACCTGTCCTTGCACCAGCCGCACGGCCCGGGCTCGCCGCCGTCGGAGGTGAGGATCTCCCAGTAGCGGTCGACCTCCTCCTGGCCGTCGACGAGGAGGTAGAAGGAGAACGCCTCGTTGAGGTGGAACTCCGGGCCGGCGTTGAGGCCGATGACGTCGTGGCCGGCGACGGTGAACTCGACGACCTCGGCGACGGAGGTGCCGGGCTCGGTCCACGCCGTGACGACGCGGCCGACGGACGAGTCCGGGATGTGCTCGGCGTAGAACTTCGCCGCCTCGACGGCCTTGTCGTTGCCGAACCACAGATGGGTGCGTACCGATGCCATGGGGATCTCCTGGTGCCCGAGGACCCTCCGGTCGAGGGTCGTTGCCAGGTACGACCGGGGGCGCGGCGACAACTCATCGCACCGGTCCCGCCTCCCTAGTCGAGACAGAACTCGTTGCCCTCGACGTCCTGCATGACCAGGCAGGCCTCGTTCTCGTCGTCGGCGGCCAGCAGGTGCAGCCGCCGCGCGCCGAGGGCCTCGAGGCGGGCGCCCTCCGCCTCGAGCACGGCGACCCGCTCGTCGCCGCTCAGGCCGACGCCGACGCGGACGTCGAGGTGGACCCGGTTCTTCACCGTCTTGGGCTCGGGCACCCGCTGGAAGTACAGCCGCGGGCCGACGCCGCCGGGATCCTGGCAGGCCGCCCACGAGTCGTCGTCGGCGTCCGGTGGCGTCGGCGGGTCGACGTACCCGAGCACGGCCTTCCAGAAGCCGGCCACGGCGCGCGGGCTCGCGCAGTCGAAGGTCACCTGCACCTGTCTCACGTTCGCCATCGGGCCAGCGTAGGACGGGTGCCGTGTCGCAGACATCGGCGACGGCTCAGGGCTGCCGGTGGTGACATCCCACCGGGTGATCGCGGCGCCCGGCCTATGACGAGCAAGCGATCCGAGCTTGTCCTCGAACATCTGTTCGAGTAGCGTCGTTCCATGGATCCGCTCCTCGTCCGCGTCCGCCGCCTCGCCTGAGCCGCCATGGGCTGGACCAACCCTCCGCTCCCGTGGCGCGAGCTCGAGAGCCGGCTGTCCGGGCGGGCGCCGGTGCTCGAGTCGCCGGTGTCGCGGCGCAAGCAGCCGCGCGTCGAGCCGGAGCCCGTCCACCGTCCCCCTGACGCGGTCCCGTACGCCGAGCTCCACTGCCACAGCCACTTCAGCTTCCTCGACGGGGCGAGCTCGCCCGGCGACCTCGTCAAGGAGGCCATCCGACTGGGGCTGGACGCGCTCGCGCTGACCGACCACGACGGGTTCGCGGGGGCGCCGCTGTTCGCGGAGGCGGGGACCGACTACGGCCTGGCGACGGTCTACGGTGCCGAGCTGACCCTCGACGTCCACCGCTCCCAGAACGGCATCCCCGACCCCGAGGGCAGCCACCTGCTGGTGCTCGCGCGCGGGGTGGAGGGCTACCACCGGCTCTCGGGTGCGATCACCGAGGCCGGGCTGCGGGCGCCGGAGAAGGGCAGTCCCGCCCACGACCTCGACGAGCTCGCCGAGCGGGGGAGGGGGCACTGGGTCGTGCTCACCGGGTGCCGCAAGGGGACGGTCCGCCAGGCCCTGAGGTACGACGGCCCGGCTGCCGCCGCCCACGAGCTCGACCTGCTCGTCGACCGGTTCGGCCGCGAGCACGTCGTGGTGGAGCTGACGGCCAGCGACCACCCGGGCGGGGAGGAGGACAACGACCTGCTGGCCCGGATCGCCGACGACCGGGGCCTTCGGCTCCTCGCGACCGGCAACGTCCACTACGCGACCCCGGAGAAGCGGCGGCTGGCGGCGGCGATGGCGGCGATCCGGGCCCGGCGCAGCATCGCCGAGCTCGACGGATGGCTCGACCTGTCCGGCGGGGCGCACCTGCGCAGCGGGGAGGAGATGCTGCGGAGGTTCGAGCGCCGGCCGGACGCCGTGCACCGGTCCGTCGTACTGGCGGACGAGTTGGCCTTCGACCTGCGCAAGGCCTCGCCGCGACTGCCGAAGGAGGGCATCCCCGAGGGACTGACCGCGGCGGAGCACCTGCGGCACCTGGTGGAGAAGGGATTCGCGTGGCGCTACGCCCGCGAGCCGCACGCGAAGGAGGCGCGGGAGCGGATCGAGCAGGAGATGAAGGTGATCCTCGAGAAGGACTTCGCCGGCTACTTCATCATCGTCCACGACATCGTCGCCTTCGCCCGCGGCGAGAGGATCCTCTGCCAGGGCCGGGGCTCCGCCGCGAGCAGCGCGGTCTGCTACGCGCTCGGGATCACCGCCATCGACTCGGTGCTCCACAATCTGCCGTTCGCGCGGTTCATCTCCGCCCACCGCGAGGAGGAGCCGGACATCGACGTCGACTTCGACTCCGACCGGCGCGAGGAGGTGATCCAGTGGGTCTACCGGAAGTACGGCCGCCGCAACGCCGCCCAGGTGTGCAACGTGATCAGCTACCGGCCGCGGATGGCGGTGCGCGACGCGGCCAAGGCGCTGGGCCACTCCATGGGCCAGCAGGACGCCTGGTCCAAGCAGGTCGACGGCTGGGGGCAGGAGGTCGGTGAGGAGGTGGTGCTGCCACCGCAGGTGCGCTGGCTGGCCACCGAGCTGATGTCCGCGCCCCGCCATCTCGGCATCCACTCCGGCGGGATGGTGCTCACCGAGCGGCCGATCGGCGAGGTCTGCCCGATCGAGAAGGCCCGGATGGAGGACCGGACCGTGCTGCAGTGGGACAAGGACGGCTGCGAGTCGATGGGCCTGGTGAAGTTCGACCTGCTCGGGCTCGGCATGCTCGGCGCGCTCGACCACATGATCCGCCTGGTCGAGGAGCACCTCGGGGAGCGCTGGGAGCTGGGCACCATCCCGAAGGAGGAGCCGGCGGTCTACGAGATGCTCGGCCGCGCCGATGCGATCGGGGTGTTCCAGGTCGAGTCCCGCGCCCAGATCGGCACCCTGCCGCGGCTGCGGCCGCGGGAGTTCTACGAGCTCGCCATCGAGATCGCGCTGATCCGGCCCGGCCCGATCCAGGGCGGCGCGGTGCATCCCTACATCCGCCGCAAGACCGGCCAGGAGACGGGGTGGGAGTACGACCATCCGTCGTTGGAGCCGATCCTGGAGCGGACGCTCGGCGTCCCGCTCTTCCAGGAGCAGCTGATGGACATGGCCAGGACCCTGGGCGACTGCACCGCCGACGAGGCCGACCTGCTGCGCCGGGCGATGGGCTCCAAGCGCGGCATCGAGCGGATCGAGAAGGTCAAGGACAAGCTCTACGAGGGGATGGAGAAGCGCGGCATCACCGGTAAGAAGGCCCACGCGATCTACCAGAAGATCCTCTCCTTCGCCGACTTCGGGTTCGCCGAGTCCCACGCGCTCAGCTTCGCGCTGCTCGTCTACGCCTCGTCGTGGTTCAAGCTCCACTACCCGGCCGCGTTCCTGGCCGGGCTGCTGCGCAACCAGCCGATGGGCTTCTACTCCGCGCAGTCCCTGGTCGCCGACGCTCGCCGCCACGGCGTCCTCGTCCTGCCGCCCGACCTCGTCCGCTCCGGCGTCCAGGCCGGGCTCGAGCCGTGCGAGGACCGGTCCGCCGCCCCGCTGCGGTACGACGGCGCGCTGGCCGTGCGGCTCGGGCTCGACGCGGTGAAGGGGATCGGCAAGGACGTCGCGGCCCGGATCGTGGCGGAGCGCGACACGGCGCCGTACGCCGACATCCGCGACCTCTCCCGGCGAGCCGGGTTGACCCAGGCGCAGCTCGAGGCGCTGGCCACGGCCGGCGCGCTCGCCGGCTTCGGGCTGGACCGCCGCCAGGCGCTGTGGATGGCGGGCCACGTCGAGAGCGCGGGACAGCTGCCCGGCAGCACTCCGTCGCCCCCGCCGCCGCGGCTGCCGGAGATGTCGGCCTGGGAGGTGACCCTGGCCGACCTGTGGGCGACCCGGATCTCCACGGACCTCCACCCGGTCCAGCACTTCCGGGAGATCCTCGCCGCGGCGGGCATCAGGTCGGTGGCCGACGTCCCCCTCGCCGATGCCGGCAGGCGGGTCCACGTCGCGGGGCTGATCACCCACCGGCAGCGCCCCGGGACGGCCGGTGGCGTCACCTTCCTCAACCTCGAGGACGAGACCGGGATGCTCAACGTGGTCTGCTCCGAGGGGGTGATGAAGGTGCACCGGCAGGCGGCGCGCAACCGGGTCGCGGTGGTGATCCGCGGCAGGGTGGAGCGCCAGGACGGCGTCACCAACCTGCTCGCCGACCGGGTCGAGCCGCTCGACAGCGTGCTGCCCGGTGCCGGCGCCGCGCTCCAGGTCCGCCAGACCTCGCGCGACTTCCGCTAGTGGTCCTGAGGGCACGCATTTCGCGTCCGGGACACTAGGAGACGAGGCCGCAGGCCACCTGGCCGACCAGGCCCCAGCCGTCCGGCACCGCCCCGGAGTACCCGTAGAACGTCACGCTGGTGCCGTCGCCGGCCAGCCGGGCCTGGGCGAGGGAGTTGTAGTAGACCGCGACGCCCTGGACGTCGTTCGGGTCGAGCTTGGTCCAGGTCACGCCGTGGGTCAGCACCTTCTTGCCCGGCGGGCAGTTCACGACCACGTCGAGCCAGTCGCCCGTGCCGGTCGACTCCCGGCTGGTGCCGGTGACGATCTCGTACCCGCTCACACCCGGCGCGCCCGCCGCACCCCGCGGCCCCACCGGCCCGGTCGCCGCGGCCTTCGCGTCGGCGGCCAGGTCCGCGGCCGTGACCTGGCCGTTCCTGATGTGCTTGCTGGTGATCGCGTTCTTGGCGATCTGCTTGCCGGTGATCTTCCCGGCGGCGTACGCGCCCCCGGAGAGGGCGACGACGAGAGCGAGCGTGGCGACGATGCCGGCGTACAAGCCGGGCCTGAAGCGGAACATGCGGTCACGCTAGGAGCGGCCCGCGGGGTGCACATCAGGGTGCGACCCCAACATCTGTCCACGCTGCGACCTTCTCCGTACGTCCCGTACGCCGTGCCGCGGCCAGGCCGATTCGGGAGAGCCCGCGGGCCTGCGGTAGTGTTCCGTTCGCTCCGGCCCGGTGCTCCGGGCGGGGCTTCGGGCTGTAGCGCAGCTTGGTAGCGCACCTGACTGGGGGTCAGGGGGTCGCAGGTTCAAATCCTGTCAGCCCGACGTCGTGGAGAGCCCCTCCCGACCGCGAGTGCAGCGGTCGGGAGGGGCTCTCGCTTTTTCGGGGCCGATGACCTCGGAGGTCATGGGAGCGAGGACCCGCCGTCCCTAGGGTGGGGCCATGACCACGGTGATGGAGAGCCCGCAGGTCGGGCCGATGCTTCGGTCGTGGCGCGAGCGGCGCCGGTTCAGCCAGCAGGAGCTGTCGAACCTCTCGACGGTCTCGACCCGGCACCTCAGCCGCGTGGAGACGGGCCGGGCGCACCCGACGCCGGAGATGATCCTGCACCTGGCGGAGAACCTGGAGGTCCCGTTGCGCGAGCGCAACCACCTGCTGCTGGCGGCCGGCTACGCGCCGCGCTACCCGGAGCGCGGTCTGGACGACGGCTCGCTGGCGGTGGTGATGGAGGGCCTGCGCGGGCTGCTCGACGCCCACCTGCCGTACCCCGCCCTGCTGCTGGACGACCACTGGGACGTCGTGGACGCCAACGCCGCCATCACGGCGCTGCTGGCGGGATGCGCGCCCGAGCTGCTGGAGCCGCCGGTCAACGTGGTCCGGCTGTGCCTGCACGACGACGGCCTCGCACCGCAGATCGACAACCTCGACCAGTGGGCGGCCCACCTCTACCACCAGGCGGTGCACCGCGCCGAGCGCACCCACGACCCGCGCCACCACGCGCTGGCGGCCGAGGTGGCGGAGCTGCGGGGCGGCGTGCCGCGGCTGGAGCCGGCAGCCGGCCCGGTGCTCACGATGCAGCTGCGGGTGGGCGAGCGGACCCTGCGGATGTTCAGCACCTCCGCGCAGCTGACGACCGTGGCCGACGCGGCGCTCGAGGGACTGCGGCTGGAGACCTTCCTGCCGGCCGACGAGGCCACCCGGGAGTTCTTCTTGCTTTAAGTGTTACCAGCGGTAGCATCTAGCCATGGGTGGCATCGGCGTGAACCAGACGGACTACCAGGACATGCTCCGGACCCTGTCCGAGGCCTCGGTCGAGCACCACTTCGACGCGTTCGTGGACGTGCCGTGGGACGACCCGGCGTACGCCGTCGATCCCCACGACCCGCGCTGGGTCCTCCCGGAGGTCGACCCGCTCGGGCGCACCGAGTGGTACCGCTCGCTGCCGCTGGAGCGGCGGATCGAGGTCGGCTTCTACCGCCAGACCAATGTCGTGAAGGTGGGCCTGCAGTTCGAGCAGGTGCTCATCGCCGGGCTGATGATGTACTGCCTCGACCTGCCCAACGGGCGCGCCGAGTTCCGGTACTCCACGCACGAGGCGACCGAGGAGTGCCACCACACCCAGATGTTCCAGGAGTTCGTGAACCGGACCGGCCTGGACGTCCCCGGCGCCCACAGCCTGTTCCGCGCGCTCGGCCCCTTCCTGCCGCTCGCCGCCAAGCACCTGCCGTTCCTCTTCTTCGTCGGTGTGCTCGGCGGCGAGGAGCCGATCGACCACGTCCAGAAGGTGATGCTGCGCTCGGGGGAGCAGATGCACCCGCTGCTGGAGCGGATCAGCCAGATCCACGTCGCCGAGGAGGCGCGGCACATCGGCTTCGCCCACCAGTTCCTCGAGCACCGCGCTCCGCGCCTCAACCTCCTGCAGCGCAGCGTCGCGTCGGTGCTCACGCCCGTGGTGATGCGGGTGCTGTGCGACGCGATCGTGGTCCCGGGGCCGAAGGCGATCCGCGACATGGGCATCCCCAAGGAGGTCGTGCGCGAGGTCTGGTGGGGGAGTCCCGAGTCGCGGAAGTTCCTGCGCGACATGTTCGGCGACGTGCGGATGCTCGCTGAGGAGACCGGCCTGATGAACCCGGTCGCGCGCCGGGTCTGGCGCGCGCTCGGCATCGCCGGCCGGCCGAACCGGTTCCGCAGCGAGCCGGCGCCCGCCGCGGGCTGAGCCTGAATCCACCGATTTTCGACTGCTGCGCCCCACCACACGGGCGCGCTCGCTGCGTTGCAGACGCTCGATGGTGCAACCAGACCGCCGTCGCGCCTGCGCCTTGCGATCGCACCCGTGTGGTGACGCTCGCGACGCCGGAAATCGATGGATTCAGGCTGAGGTCAGGTCAGGTACCAGTCCGGCAGCGGTCCGGGCCGCAGGTCGGTGTCGTCACCGGGACGGGTGAGGGTGAGGACGGCGCGGACGATCTCGGGGCGGTCGTGGAGGGCGTCGGCGATGGCGCCGAGGCGGCCGGCGACATCGGACTCCGGGGCGTCGCCGATGAGGTCGACGGCGGCGACCAGGAAGATCCGGTCGGCGCCGACCCACTCCATGTGGAGGTAGCTGATCCGGGCGATCTCGGGATGCTCGAGCAGCGCCCGGAGCGCCACATTGCGGGCCAGCGGCGTCACCGCCTCGCCGGTCAGGAAGTCCATATTGCGCCGGATCAGGAACAGCGCCACCACGCCGAGCAGGATGCCGACCAGGATCGAGCCCAGCGCGTCCCAGACCGGGTCGCCCGTCAGCTGGTGCAGCAGGATGCCGGCGAAGGCGATGAGCAGGCCGACGAGCGCGGCGAAGTCCTCGGCGAAGACGGCCCGCAGCATCGGGTTCGAGGTGACCTTCAGGTAGCGCAGCGGGTGCAGCCGACGGGGTACGGCGTCCGCGCGGGCCTGTCGCAGCGCCTGCAGGAAGGACGTCCCCTCGAGCACGAACGCGATGCCCAGCACGGCATACGCCCAGGTGTACGACGGCGCGTCGGCCTCGCCGTGCAGCGACTGCAGTCCGTGCCAGATCGAGACGGCCGAGCCGACCGTGAACAGCCCGAAGGCCGCGAACATCGACCAGATGTAGCCCACGCGGCCGTAGCCGAGAGAGTGCTCGGCGTCCGGTGGCCGGCCCGCCTTGCGCTCGCCGACGAGCAGGAACACCTCGTTGCCGGTGTCGGCCCACGAGTGCGCGGCCTCCGCGGTCATCGACGCCGATCCGGTGACCACGGCGGCGATCGACTTCGCCACGGCGATGAGCGCGTTCGCGGCGAGGGCGATGATGACCGTCACCCGGTCATTGTGCTGCCCCTCAGCCGGCGGCGTCGGTGAGGCTGCGCCGCATGTCGACCACCCACTGCTTGTAGGCGACGTGGGAGGCCCGCAGCGCGTCGCCCGGCCAGTCGGCGGGGAGCAGGGCTGCGGGCAGCACGGGATCGGCGAGCAGGTGGCGCCCGGAGGTGGCGCAGGCGGTGAACCGGAGCACCGGGTCGTCGGTGGCCGTCGCGTCCAGCAGCCGCCGCGCGGCCGCGGCCCAGGCGTCGAGGTCCCAGAGCCGGGCCGCGAGCCCGGCGGGGTCGGCCGCGGGGGCGGCGCCGGTGAAGCGCTCGCACACCTCGGCGACGACGCCCGGCCAGGTCAGGTCCAGGTTGGCGGGGCGGGTCCACAGGCCCTCGCGGAGCTCGGCGAGCCGGAGCTCGGACAGCGTCGCACGCAGGTCGGCCCGCTCGCTCGCCGTACGCCCCGCGGTGGTGACGGCCACCAGCTCCCAGGTCCCGTCCCAGTCCCGCAGCGACGGGTGGGCGGCCTCCTCCTGCCGGCGCTGGCGGGCGACCAGCCGGTCGGACAGGCGGTATCCGCCGTCCGCATCCCGTACGACGTCGCCTGCGGCGGCCATCCGGGACAGCGCGACCCGCACCGTCGGCTCCGCGAAGCCCACGATCGACGCCCCCGCCACCAGCTCGCGCGTGCTCAGCCGCGCGACCTCCGCTCCCAGCAGCAGCGTGAGCAGGGCGGAGCGGGTGGTGACGGGCTTGAGGGTGGGAGCGGCCATGGCGACGATGATGTTACAGACCGACGACATCCGCAGCGAACCTGTTGTGATCTCCGTCTAACATCCTTGGCACGATTGTCGCCGCTGTGTAACGGTGCCGCCATGACGGAGAAGCGACTCGTGGGACGGACCCTGATGATGTCCGGCGGCAGCCGGGGGATCGGGCTGGCGATCGGGCTGGCGGCGGCGCGCGAGGGCGCCAACATCGTGCTCCTGGCGAAGACCGACGTGCCGGACCCCCGGCTCCCGGGCACCGTGCACACGGCGGCCGCGGAGATCGAGGCGGCCGGCGGCCAGGCGCTCGCGGTCGTCGGCGACGTCCGCGACGAGGCGTCGGTCGAGGACGCCGTCGCCCGCGCGGTCGAGCGCTTCGGCGGCATCGACATCTGCGTCAACAACGCCTCCGCGATCGCGCTCGACGGCACCGACCAGCTGCCCGTGAAGCGCTTCGACCTGATGACCCAGATCCAGCTCCGCGGCACCTACCTGCTCACCCGCGCCTGCCTGCCGCACCTCCGCGAGGGCGCCCATCCCCACATCCTGTCGCTGAGCCCGCCGCTCAACCTGGCGCCCGAATGGCTCGGCAGGCACCCGGCGTACACGCTCGCGAAGTACGGCATGTCGCTGCTCACCCTCGGCTGGGCGGCGGAGTACGCCGACGCCGGCATCGCCGCGAACTGCCTGTGGCCGCAGACCCTGATCGCCACCGCCGCCGTGCAGAACCTGCTCGGCGGCGACGCGGCGATGCAGCGCGCACGGACGCCGGAGATCATGGCCGACGCCGCGATCGCGGTCCTGACCCGGCCGGCCCGGGAGTACACCGGCCATGCGGTGCTCGACGTCGACGTGCTGGCCGAGGCCGGCGTCACCGACCTGTCGGCGTACGGCGGCACCGGGGACCTGGAGTACGACATCTTCGTCGACCCGCCCCGGTAGTCACCCCCTCGAGCGGTCAGCCCTCGATCGCGCGCTCGGTCCCGAGGCGGGCGCGCGCGGCGGCGCGGGTGCCGGCGTCGCGGGAGCCGGGGGCGGCGTGCCCCGCCTGGGCGGCGCCCTTCCAGGTGCCGCGGATGCCGTGGTCGCGCTGCATCTGCCCGAAGTAGTCGACCACCTCGACCTCGCGGGCCCGGATCGCGAGCTCGGTCGAGGTCGGGCCCTCGGCGAGGGGCGCGTCGGCGGCGTCCGCGGCGATCGCCGTGGCGCGGGCCTCCTCGCGGGCCGCCGCCAGCCGCTCGCCGATGTGGTCGGCCCACGCCTCGTAGAACGCCGCCCGCGCGGTCGACCCGTGCACCGGCTTCAGCTCCCACCGCCGGCGCCGGACGTTCCACACCTCCCGCTGGTCGGCCTTGTGGGCGCCGGAGCGCAGGTGGGCGTCGCCGTCGGCCACCATCTGCGTGACCAGCGTGGCGTAGAGCGCCTGGACGACCGCGATGTCGGAGGGGAAGCCGTAGAGCGTGACCCGGGTGTTGCTGGTGTAGATCGCCACCCGCACGTCGTTGGCGCGGGCGATCTCCAGGATCAGCCGGACGTAGCGGGCCAGCGAGCGCTTGCCGGACTCGCCGATCAGCACCGTCTCCCAGGTCGGCTCCTCCCGTCTCTCCTCGGCCCCGGCGCTGGCCCGGGCCACCGCGAGCGCGATCTGGTGCCGGGTCGCGAGCGACTGCGCCTTCGCGAAGAAGGCCTCCCGCTCGGCGGCGTTGGAGGTGCGCTCGGCCTGGCGCAGCAGCCGGCCGATCCGCAGCAGGGTGCGGTCCTCGCCGTCGACGCCGGTGTCGAGGCCGTGCAGCCGGTAGGCCGTGTGGAGCAGGTCGGCGAGCACCGGCATCCCGAGGTCCTCCAGCAGCCGGAGGTGCGTCGTGCGGAACTCCGGCCCGTGCCCGACCGGCCCCGCCAGGTGGTGGGCGACCTCGTGCAGCACCACCGCGCCCCGCAGCGACCAGGCGCCCCCGACCTCCCGCGGCGGGATCGCCACGACGCCGCGCGCGGGCAGCTCGTCGTACGCGTAGTGGGCGCGGGTGTGGCCCCGCCGCGCGCGGACCGCCAGCGGCACTCCGGCCAGGTCGAGGCCGGCGCCGTCGTCGTACCGGCTGCCGGTGGCGCGCAGGTGGGCCAGCACCCGGTCGACGAACTCCTGCACGTGCGCCGGGTCGGTGAAGCGGGGCTCCGTCTCCGGCTCGAAGGTCTCCAGCGCGGCGCCGACCCGGATCCGCAGCGGCGTGCCGGGCGAGCGGCCGGCCTGGTCCAGCCAGCCGGCGAACAGGTCCTCGGCGGCGTAGACCTCGCGGGTGTCGGGCATGGGACCAGCCTGTCAGGGGCCTCCGACGGTTCCGGAATCCGGTAGCCTCCAGCGGTGCTCGATCCCCGGCGCCCGCTCCGGCGCCTCCTCAACCGCTCCGTCCACGCGGCCTGGCGCTGGGCCGAGCACCGCGGCGACGTCTCGCCCGGGACGGCGCTGGCCGACGAGTTCGGCGACTTCGGCTCCGGCTCCTGCCTGGCCTTCCCCCTGTCGGCGGTCGTCAACGCCGCGGCGATCCACATCGGCCGGGACACCCTGATCGGCAAGTACGCCACCTTGTCGGTCGGCTACGGCCCGACCCAGCCGGTGCTGCCCGAGCGGGCGCTGGTGATCGGCGACCGCTGCGTCCTCGGCGCCCGGGTCTGCGTCACCGCCCACGAGTCGATCGAGATCGGCGACGACGTCTGGTTCGGGCAGGACGTGTTCGTCTCCGACGCCAGCCACGGCTACCAGGACCCGGACGTCCCGATCGGCCGCCAGTTCGGCGCGCACCAGCCGGTGCGGATCGGCTCCGGCTCGTGGATCGGGCACGGCGCGATGGTCCTCCCGGGCACCACCATCGGCCGCAACGTCGTGGTCGCGGCGGGCTCGGTGGTGCGCGGGGAGGTGCCCGACCACGCCGTCGTCGGCGGCGTGCCGGCCCGGCTGATCCGGCGCCTGGAGGCCGACGGCAGCTGGACCCGTGTGCGCGACGAGGCGCCTACCCTGGCTCCATGAGCCGGATCGAGGAGCTCGCCGCGCTCGCCGGGCGGGACATCGGCAGCGCGTACGGCCCCGGTAGGGTGGACGACCCCGAGCTGATCGACTGGTACCGAACCGTGGGCAGGAGCCGCAGAACCCGATGACCGCCTGGCTGCTGCTGGGGCTCGCCATCCTCCTGGTGCTCGCCTGCGGACTGTTCGTCGCAGCGGAGTTCGCCTTCGTCACCGTCGACCGCGGCCAGGTCGACCGGGCCGCCGCGGACGGCGACGCCGCCGCGATCGGCCTGCAGAAGGCGCTCCGCTCGCTGTCGACCCAGCTCTCCGGCGCCCAGGTCGGCATCACGATCACCAACCTCGCCATCGGCTTCCTGGCCGAGCCCGCGATCGCCGAGCTGCTGCGCGACCCCCTGGAGGCGGCGGGCGTCGCGGACAGCGCCGTGCGCCCGGTCGGGGTCGCCCTCGGCCTGACCCTGAGCACGCTGCTGACGATGCTGATCGGCGAGCTGGTCCCCAAGAACGTCGCCATCGCGCTCCCGCTCGCCACGGCCCGGCTGACCCAGCGCCCGATGCGGGCCTTCACCGCCCTGTGCCGCGGCCCGATCCGGGTCCTCAACGGCAGCGCCAACGCGATCGTGCGCCGGCTCGGCGTCGAGCCCCAGGAGGAGCTGCGCTCCGCGCGCAGCTCCACCGAGCTCGCCTCCCTCATCCAGCACTCCGCCGACGAGGGCACCCTGGACGCCGACACCGCCGAACTGATGGAGCGCTCGGTCGAGTTCGGCACCCGCACCGCCGGCGAGATCATGACGCCGCGGGTGCGGACCCGCTCCCTCGAGGCCAACGACCGCGCCAGCGCCGTGATCGCCCTGGCCCGCGAGTCCGGCAACTCCCGCTTCCCCGTCCTCGACGACTCCGACGCGGTCGTCGGCACCGTCCACGTCAAGAACGCCGTGGCGCTGCCGCTGCACGAGCGGGCCACGACCAAGGTGAAGCACCTGATGGCCAAGCCGATCCTGGTGCCCGACTCGCTGCGCCTCGACCCGCTGCTCGCGCTGCTGCGCGCCGACGGCTTCCAGATGGCCATCGTCCTCGACGAGTACGGCGACCACGCCGGCATCGTGACCCTCGAGGACGTGATCGAGGAGATCGTCGGCGACATCGCCGACGAGCACGACCGGCTCGGCAGCCGCGGCCGGCTGCGCCGCGACGGCACCTGGTCGCTGTCCGGCCTGCTGCGGCCCGACGAGGTCGAGGACCTCACCGGCGTCGAGCTGCCCGAGAACGAGGACTACGACACCGTGGCCGGGCTGGTGCTGAAGCTGCTCGGCCGGATCCCGCAGACGGGCGACGCCGCCGTCGTACCGCTGCCGGCGACGGGGGAGGACGACGACGAGCCGCTGCGGCGGGCGGTGCTGACCGTCGACCACATGGACGGCCTCCGCGTCGACCGGATCTCGATGCGGGTCGAGGAGGTCGAGACCGATGGGTGACCTCGGCGGCGTGCTGCTCGCGGTGGTCCTGCTGGCCGCCAACGCCTTCTTCGTGGGTGCGGAGTTCGCGCTGATCTCGGCCCGGCGCAGCCAGATCGAGCCGCGCGCCCAGGCCGGGTCGCGGCTGGCCCGGATCACGCTCGCCGCGATGGAGCGGGTCTCGGAGATGATGGCGGGCGCCCAGCTCGGCATCACCATCTGCTCGCTGGGCCTCGGCGCCGTCGGCGAGCCGGCGCTCGCGCACCTCATCGAGCCGGTGTTCCACGAGCTGCACGTGCCCTCCGAGTGGCTGCACCCGGTCGCCTTCGTGATCGCGATGACGATCGTGGTCTTCCTCCACGTCGTCCTCGGCGAGATGGTGCCCAAGAACATCGCCATCGCCGGGCCCGACCGCGCCGCGCTCATCCTCGGGCCCCCGATGCTCGGCATCGTCACCGTGCTCCGGCCGGTCATCGCGACCATCAACGCCATCGCCAACGGCATCCTGCGGCTGCTGCGGATCGAGCCCAAGGACGAGGTCGGCAGCACCTACACCCGCGAGGAGGTCGCCGCGCTGGTCGAGGAGTCCCACGGCGAGGGGCTGCTGGCCGAGGACGAGTACGACCGGCTCTCGGGCGCGCTCGGGTTCACCGAGAAGACCGTCGGCGAGGTGACCATGCGGCCCGACACGCTCGCGACCGTCGTCCGCGGATCCACCGGCGCCGACGTCGAGGCGCTGTGCGCGGCGACCGGGTTCAGCCGGTTCCCCGTCGTGTCGGGCGCCGACGAGCACGGCGAGCTGCTCGGCTACCTCCACATCAAGGACGTCCTCGAGCCCGACGAGGAGCGCCGCGAGCGGCCCGTCGCCGACCGGTGGATCCGGCCGTTCGCCACGGTCGCCGAGAGCGCCCTCCTGCACGACGCGCTCGAGGTCCTCCAGCGGCGCGGCGCCCACATGGCCCGCGTGGTCGACCCGGCCGGTACGACGCTCGGCGTCGCCGCGCTCGAGGACGTCATCGAGGAGCTGGTCGGCGAGATCCGCGACGCGGCCCACTCCGAGGAGTCATCATCGTGACCGTGTGGACGTTGCCCAACCTGATCAGCTTCCTGCGGCTGCTCGGCGTCCCGCTCTTCCTGTGGCTGGTGCTCGGCCCGGAGGCCGACCTGCTCGCCCTCGCCGTGCTCATGGTCTCGGGGATCAGCGACTTCCTCGACGGCTGGCTGGCCCGCAAGCTCGACCAGACCTCCGAGCTCGGGCAGCTGCTCGACCCGGTCGCCGACCGCCTCTACATCCTGGCGGTCGTCGTCGGGCTCGCCCTGCGCGACATCATCCCGTGGTGGGTCGCCCTGTGCCTGCCGCTGCGCGACCTGCTCCTGTGGGGCCTGGTCCCGCTGCTGCGCACCCGCGGCTACAGCGCGCTGCCGGTCCACTTCCTCGGCAAGGCGGCCACCTTCAACCTCCTCTACGCCTTCCCGCTGCTGCTGCTCGGCGACGGCGAGGGCACGATCGCGACCCTGGCCCAGGTCTTCGGCTGGGCGTTCGCGCTGTGGGGGATCGGCCTCTACTGGTGGGCGGGCGTCCTCTACGCCTGGCAGGTCCGCAAGCTGCTGGCCACGACCGAGCGGCCCACCCATGCCTGAGAGCCTCGACCGCGCCCGCACGCCGCTGCTGACCCTGATCACCCAGGAGGCGCTCGACCGCGACTACCAGGTCGCGGCGTCCCGCCCGGCCGGCGCCGGTGAGGCCCGGTCGCGGCGCGGCTACCACGTCGCGGTGGTGGTCGTCGTCGGCCTGTTCGCGATGCTGGTGACCGTCGCCGGCGTGCAGACCTCGCAGAACGCCGACGCCGACGACGCCAGCCGGGCCGGCCTGATCGAGCGGATCGAGTCCCGCCGCGCCACGGTGCGCCGGCTCCAGGACGACCTCGCCCAGCTGCGCTCGGCCAACGCCGCGGCCGAGGACCAGCTCCGCTCCCTCGGCCGGAGGTACGCCGACCGGCAGGACCGCCGCGCCCAGCTCGGCGCCCTCACCGGGTTCGAGCCGGTGACCGGCGCCGGGGTCCGGGTCACGGTCGACAACCCGTCGTACGCCGGGGCGAGCGAGCAGGTCCGCGACTCCGACCTCGCGCTGCTCGTCGACGGCCTGTGGGACGCCGGGGCCGAGGCGATCTCGATCAACGGGCAGCGGCTCAACCCCCGCGGCGGCATCCGCAACGTCGGCGAGGCGATCGAGGTCAACGGCGTCGGCGTGGCGCCGCCGTACACGGTGCTCGCCATCGGCGACGGCCGCACGCTCGCGTCGGCGTTCGTCGAGACCCGCAGCGGTCTGCGCTTCCTCCAGCTGGCAGGGCAGTACGGCTTCGAGCACGACATGGAGAATGTGGACGACCTCCACCTTCCTGCCGCGCCGGGCGCCCTGCGCCAGCTACGGTCGGCGGAGTACAAGCAGGAGAAGTCCAAGAGCCGTGGAGGTGAGGTGCCGTGATCGCGGTGCTCGGACTGGTCGTGGGCGTGGTCCTCGGCCTCGTGTTCCAGCCCGACGTCCCGGGCTCGGTCGAGCCCTACCTCCCGATCGCGGTCGTCGCGGCGCTCGACGCGGTCTTCGGCGCGCTGCGCGCCTATCTCGACGGGATCTTCGACGACAAGGTGTTCGTCGTGTCCTTCCTGAGCAATGTGGTGATCGCGGCCGGCATCGTCTACCTCGGCGACCGCCTCGGCGTCGGCGGCCAGCTGTCGACCGGCGTCATCGTCGTGCTCGGGATCCGGATCTTCACCAATGTCGCCGCCATCCGGAGGCACATCTTCCATGCCTGAGCCGGAGGCCGAGGTACCCGTCACGCCCGCCGACCGGCTGCGGCAGGCGCTGCTGCGCCCCTCGCGCCGGCAGGTGGTCGCCGGGCTGCTGCTGGCCGTGCTGGGCTTCGGGGCGGTCATCCAGGTGCGGACCGCCGGCACCGACGAGACCTATGCGGGCCTGCGCGAGCAGGAGCTGATCGACCTGCTCAACGGCCTGGCCGGCACCCGGCAGCGGACCGAGGCCGAGATCGACCGGCTCGAGGAGGTCGCCGGCGGGCTGCGCGACGACGTGACCCGGCGCCAGACCGCGATCGACCAGGCCGACAAGGAGATCGCCGACCTCAACATCCTGGCCGGCATCGTCCCCGTGACCGGCCCGGGGATCCGGGTGCGGATCGAGGAGGAGGACGGCCGGGTCCGGCTCGGCTCGCTGCTCGACACGATCCAGGAGCTGCGCACGGTGGGCGCCGAGGCGATCGAGATCAACGGCGCGGTCCGGGTCGTCGCGCAGACGTCGTTCTCCGAGGTCGACGGCGGCTTCCTGGTCGACGGCGAGCGGGTCGAGGCGCCGTACGTCATCGTCGCGATCGGCGACCCCGGCGCGCTCGCGCAGGCCGTCACCTTCGCGTCCGGGCCGAAGATGCAGCTCGAGGAGGACGGCGCCGAGGTCGAGGTCGAGGAGAAGTCGACGGTCGACATCGAGGCCGTCGTACGCCGCGACCGGCCTTCGTATGCCGTTCCGGACCAGGGGCAGTAGCCTTCCGGCCATGACGAACCCCCCGGACCTGAAGTACACCGTCGAGCACGAGTGGCTCCGTCAGCCCGGCGAGGCCGCCGGGTCGGTGCGGATCGGCATCACCGACTACGCCCAGGACGCGCTCGGCGACATCGTCTACGTCTCGCTCCCCGAGGTCGGCGCGGCCGTCAGCGCCGGTGACTCCTGCGGCGAGCTGGAGTCCACGAAGTCGGTCAGCGACGTCTACGCGCCGGTCACCGGCGAGGTCGTCGCCGTCAACGAGGCGCTCGACGCCACCCCCGAGCTGGTCAACAACGATCCGTACGGCGCCGGCTGGCTCTTCGAGGTCGTGCCGGCCGAGGGACAGGACCTCGACGGCCTGCTCGACGCCGCCGCGTACGAGGCCCAGCTCGACACCTGATCCGGTAGGTTCGAGACAGACCCACCGTGAGGAGCCCCCTGATGCCGTTCTGCACCGCCTGTGGTCGGCAGAACCCCGATGACGCCCGCTTCTGCTCGCAGTGCGGGACCCGCCTGGCCGAGGCCGAGCAGGCCCCGGTCACCGATGCGACCGCGACGATCCAGTTCGGCGGCGGCGAGCGCGTCGAGACCTCCGACCGGGCCCTGAGCCCGGTGGACGCGGCGGCCGTCGACGCCCTGCCCGTCGGCCACGCCCTGCTCGTCGTCCAGAAGGGGCCGGGCTCGGGCAGCCGGTTCCTGCTCGACGCCGACGAGGTGACCGCCGGGCGCCACCCGGAGAGCGGCATCTTCCTCGACGACGTCACGGTCTCGCGCCGGCACGCCGTGTTCCGGCGCGACGGCGACATCTTCACCGTCGAGGACGCCGGCAGCCTCAACGGCACCTACGTCAACCGGGACCGGATCGAGAAGGTCCAGCTCAAGGACAGCGACGAGGTCCAGGTCGGCAAGTACCGCCTGGTCTTCTTCGCGGGACACGAGAGCGCCTGAGCATGACCGCTGCCGTCGCTCGGGGGAGCGGGAGCCGCGACTCAACATCGGGCAGGTGCTCGACCGGCTGCGTGCCGACTTCGAGGACATCAGCATCCCCAAGATCCGCTTCCTCGAGGCGGAGGGGCTGGTGAAGCCCGAGCGCACGCCCGCCGGCTACCGGAAGTTCTCCGAGAGCGACATCGACCGGCTGCGCTACATCCTGCGGATGCAGCGCGACCACTACCTGCCGCTCAAGGTGATCGGCGAGCACCTCGACGCCATCGACCGCGGCCTGACGCCGCCCGAGCCCGAGCCGGTCGTGCCGACCGTGCCCACGGTCGCCCTGGGCGCCGACGGCCTGCCCGCCCCCGAGTCGTTCCGTCGCACCGACCGGGTGCGGCTCTCGCGCAAGGAGCTGGTCAAGGTGGCCGAGATCGACGAGGAGCTCCTCGGGCAGCTCGAGTCCTTCGCCCTCGTCAGCCCGTCCCCGACGGGCCACTACGACACCGACGCGCTGGTGATCGCGCAGACCGCGCGGGAGCTGGCCGACTACGGCATCGAGCCCCGGCACCTGCGCGCCTTCCGGACCGCCGCCGACCGCGAGGTCGGCCTGATCGAGCAGGTCGTCGCCCCGCGCAAGGGGCGCGACGCCGGCGCCAGCGCGCGTGCCGAGGAGGCGGTCAGCGAGATCGCCGCGCTGTCGGTGCGCCTGCACGCGACCCTGGTGAAGGCCGGGCTGCGGCGCATCTGACCCGCGTCCCGATCCGGCCTCGGCTCCTCGACGACCTGGACCGAAGTAGGCTGGCTCCATGCGCGAGGTCGATGTGATGGGTGTCCGGGTGGAGATGCCGTCCAACCAGCCGATCGTGCTGCTCCGCGAGGTCGGGGGCGAGCGCTACCTGCCGATCTGGATCGGCGCCGTCGAGGCGACCGCCATCGCCTTCGCCCAGCAGGGCGTCGTCCCTCCCCGGCCGCTGACCCACGACCTGATGAAGGACGTGCTGACCGCGACCGGCAACGAGCTGAGCGAGGTCCGGATCACCGACGTCCGCGACAACGTCTTCTACGCGACGCTCGTGTTCGCCTCCGGGGTGGAGGTGAGCGCGCGGCCGTCGGACTCGATCGCGCTCGCGCTGCGGACCGGCACCACCATCTACTGCGCCGACGACGTGCTCGCCGAGGCGGGGCTCGCGGCGCCGGCCGAGGAGGAGGACGAGGTCGAGGCGTTCCGCGAGTTCCTCGACCATGTCTCGCCGGAGGACTTCGGCTCCGAGGGCTGACCCGGACCGGACCTCAGCCTCAGGTTGAGGATGAGGGTTTTCGGCGACACGCCCGGCCACGTCTTTGACCGGCCCGACACGGCGGCCGTACCGTGAGGGAGTCGAAACCACAGCAGTGCAATGCCGCGACCTGGAGGATCCGTGAACGAGCAGCAGCCCGAGAAGGTCGGTCAGGACGCGACCGCGGCGACTGCTGCCGCCGAGGAGCAGGGCCTCCTCTTCACCGACGACGTCTCCCCGCTGCCCAGCGACCTCGGGTACCGCGGCCCCACCGCGTGCAACGCCGCCGGCATCACCTACCGCCAGCTCGACTACTGGGCCCGCACCGGCCTGATCGAGCCGAGCGTGCGGGGCGCCAAGGGCTCCGGCTCGCAGCGGCTCTACAGCTTCCGCGACATCCTGATCCTCAAGATCATCAAGCGGCTCCTCGACGCCGGCATCTCGCTGCAGCAGATCCGCACCGCCGTCGGCCACCTCCGCGAGCGGGGCACCGACGACCTCACCCAGGTCACCCTGATGAGCGACGGCTCCTCGGTCTACGAGTGCACCAGCAACGACGAGGTCATCGACCTCCTCCAGGGCGGGCAGGGCGTGTTCGGCATCGCCATCGGCGGCGTCTGGCGCGAGATCGAGGGCACGCTGGCCCAGCTGCCGAGCGAGCACGCCAACGAGGCGGACCCCGACGTCCCGGTCGCCGGCGACGAGCTCGCCGCGCGCCGTGCCGCCCGCAGTGTCGGCTGATTGCCTGTAGGCTGTACCCGCTGTCGATGCTGCACGGGAGAGTCAGGCCCCGTGCCTGCGCCGAAGGGGCAATCCCTCCCCGGAACCTCTCAGGCGCCAGGACCGTGCGGAGCAGGCAACTCTGAAGGTGCGATGACGCGCTGACAGAGGGGGAGGGCTCGAAAGTCTTCGATCCCTGAGGAAGCCTGCCTGCTCATGAGCGCACCGTTCGACTCTGCCCCCTTCGTCCGGCGTCACATCGGTCCCGACGACGCCCAGGTCGAGGCCATGCTCGACCGCCTCGGTCACCCGTCCCTGGACGCGCTGATGGAGGCGGCCGTGCCGAAGTCCATCCGGTCCACCGACCCGCTCGGCCTGCCCGCCGGCGTCGACGAGGAGACCGCGGCCGCCGAGCTCCGGGCGCTGGCCGCGGCCAATGTCCCCGGCGAGGCGATGATCGGGCTCGGCTACCACGCCACCGTGACGCCCGCGGTGATCCGCCGCAACCTGCTGGAGGACCCGAGCTGGTACACCGCCTACACGCCGTACCAGCCGGAGATCTCGCAGGGCCGGCTCGAGGCGCTGATCAACTTCCAGACCATGGTCGCCGACCTGACCGGGCTCACCACCGCCGGCTCGTCGCTGCTCGACGAGGGTACGGCGGCCGCCGAGGCGGTCGCGCTGGCCTTCCGCGCCAACCGGAAGGCCTCCGGTCCGTTCGTCGTCGACGCCGACGCGCTCCCGCAGACCATCGACGTGGTCCGCACCCGCGCCGAGGGCCTCGGCATCGAGATCGTCGTCGCCGACCTGTCGGCCGGGCTGCCCGACGGCGAGGTGTCCGGTGTGCTCGTCCAGTACCCCGGGGCGTCCGGCCGCGTCGCCGACATCCGGCCGGTCGTCGAGGCCGTGCACGAGCGCGGGGGCCTCGCGGTCGTCGCCGCGGACCTGCTCGCGCTCACCCTGCTCGAGGCGCCCGGCACGCTCGGCGCCGACGTGGTCGTCGGCTCGGCGCAGCGCTTCGGCGTCCCGCTCTTCTACGGTGGCCCGCACGCCGGCTTCATCGCCGTCCGCGAGGGCCTGGAGCGGCAGCTGCCCGGCCGCCTGGTCGGCGTCTCGGTCGACGCGGAGGGGCGCCCGGCGTACCGGCTCGCGCTGCAGACCCGCGAGCAGCACATCCGCCGCGACAAGGCGACGTCCAACATCTGCACCGCGCAGGTGCTGCTCGCCGTGACCGCCGGGATGTACGCCGTCTACCACGGCCCCGAGGGGCTGAAGGCGATCGCGGGCGACATCCACACGCTGGCCGGCCGTGCCGCCGCGTCACTGAGCCGCGCCGGCTTCGAGCTGGTCGGCGACACCTTCTTCGACACGCTGCAGGTGCGGGTCCCCGGGCGCGCCGGCGAGATCGTGGCGGCCGCGCGGGCCGAGGGCGTGCACCTGCGGCAGGTCGACGAGGACGTCGTCGGCATCTCCTTCGGGGAGACCGCCGGCGCGCCGACCCTGCGCGCGCTGCACACCGCCCTCGGTGTGGCGCCGGCCGCGACCGAGCCGCTGGCCGGCATCCCGGACGCGCAGCGTCGGACGACCGACTTCCTCACCCACCCGGTGTTCAACACCCACCACAACGAGACCTCGATGCTGCGCTATCTCGCGCGGCTCTCGAACCGCGACTACGCGCTCGACCGCGGGATGATCCCGCTCGGCTCGTGCACCATGAAGCTCAACGCGACCACCGAGATGGAGCCCATCTCGCTGGCCGGGTTCGCGAACCTGCACCCGTTCGTGCCCGCCGCGGACGCCGACGGCTACCGGCAGCTGATCGAGCAGCTCGAGGGCTGGCTCGCCGAGGTGACCGGCTACGACCGGGTCTCGATCCAGCCCAACGCCGGCGCCCAGGGCGAGTACGCCGGCATGCTCGCCATCCGCAACTACCACCGCGCCAACGGCCAGGGCCAGCGCGACGTGTGCCTGATCCCGTCCTCGGCCCACGGCACCAACCCGGCGTCGGCGGTGATGGCCGGCATGAAGGTGGTCGTGGTCAAGGCCAACGACGACGGCACCGTCGACCTCGACGACCTGCGCGCCAAGTGCGCGCAGCACGCCGAGACCCTCGCCGCGATCATGGTGACCTACCCGTCGACCCACGGCGTCTACGAGGAGACCATCACCGAGCTGTGCGATGTCGTCCACGAGCACGGCGGCCAGGTCTACATCGACGGCGCGAACTTCAACGCGCTGCTCGGCTACGCCGCGCCCGGCCGGTTCGGCGGCGACGTCTCGCACCTCAACCTGCACAAGACCTTCTGCATCCCGCACGGCGGCGGCGGCCCGGGCGTCGGGCCGGTCGCGGTGCGCGCCCACCTGGCGCCGTACCTGCCGACGCACCCGCTGCACCCCGACGCGGACCGCCGCGAGGGCACCGGCGCGATCAGCGCCGCACCGTTCGGCTCGGCCGGCATCCTGCCGATCTCGTGGGCCTACATCCGGATGATGGGCGGCGCGGGCCTGACCCGTGCCACCGCGGTCGCGGTGCTGTCGGCCAACTACGTCGCCGCGCGGCTCGGCGAGCACTTCCCGGTGCTCTACCGCGGCGACTCCGGGCTGGTCGCCCACGAGTGCATCCTCGACCTGCGCCCGATCACCGCCGCGACCGGCGTGTCCGTCGACGACGTGGCCAAGCGGCTCATCGACTACGGCTTCCACGCGCCGACCATGTCCTTCCCCGTCGCCGGCACCCTGATGGTGGAGCCGACCGAGTCCGAGGACCTGGCCGAGCTGGACCGGTTCTGCGACGCGATGATCGCGATCAAGGGCGAGATCGACCGGGTCGCCGCGGGGGAGTGGGACGTCGACGCCTCGCCGCTGCGCCACGCGCCGCACACCGCCCGCGCGCTCGTCGGCGACTGGGACCGCGGGTACTCCCGCGAGATCGCGGTCTTCCCGGCCGGCATCACGCCGGACAAGTACTGGCCGCCGGTGGCCCGGATCGACCAGGCCTACGGCGACCGCAACCTGGTCTGCGCCTGCCCACCGCTGGACGCCTACGCCGAGTGAGCGCTCCGTACGACGACGCGCTGGCCGCGCTCCAGGGCGCCGGCCGGCTGCCGTCGGTGTCGGCGGCGGTCGCCCGCGACGGAGAGCCGGTCTGGTCGGGCTGCGTCTCGGTGCTGCCGGGGATCACGGCGGACTCGGCGTACCGGATCGGCTCGATCACCAAGACCCTGACCGCGGTGCTCGTGCTGCAGCTGCGGGACGAGGGCCGGCTCGGCCTCGACGACCCGATCGGGCGGTTCGTGCCGGACACGGGCTATCGGTCGGTCACCTTGCGGGAGCTGCTTGCCCACACCGGCGGGTTGCAGAGCGAGCCCGCCGGGCCGTGGTGGGAGCGGGTCGACGGCGGGTCCTTCGCCGCGCTGACGGCCGCCAACGACGGCTCCGGCCGGGTGGCCGCGGCGGGGGAGTACTACCACTACTCCAACCTGGGCTTCGCGCTGCTGGGCGAGGTGGTCGCTCGGCTCCGCGGGGCGTCGTGGTGGGAGGTGGTGCAGCAGCGGCTGCTCGCTCCGCTCGGCATGACCCGGACGTCGTACCGGCCGCCGGAGGACCACGCGCCCGGCCGCAGCGTCGACCACTTCGCCCACACCCTGAGCGCCGAGCCGCACACCGACACCGGCGCGATGGCGGCGGCCGGGCAGCTGTGGAGCACCGTCGGCGACCTGCTCCGCTGGGCGGACCTCCTCGCGACCGGCCATCCCGACGTCCTCGCCGCGGCGACGCTGGCCGAGATGGCCACGCCGAGCGCCCTCGCAGCCGACTACGGGCTCGGGCTCCGGGTGCTGCGCTCCGGTGGGCGCACCCTGGTCGGCCACACCGGCTCGATGCCCGGCTTCCAGGCGTCGCTGTTCGTCGATCGCGACACCCGCGACGCCGTCGCCGTGCTCGCGAACGCCACCACCGGGCTCGACACCGACGGCGTGCCGTGGGTGCTGCTGGATCCGTCGTCGCCGGTCCCGGTCGACGAGCCGTGGCAGCCGTCGGCCCGGCCGCTCCCGGCGCCGGTCGTGGACGTCCTGGGTGTGTGGTTCTGGGGCAACACCGCCCTCGGCCTGGAATGGGTCCGCTCGGAGCTCGTCGTCCGGGACCTGCGCACCGGGGCGGTCGAGGACCGGTTCCGCCTCGACGGCGACCGATTCGTCGGCACCGTGGGCTACCACCGTGGCGAGAGCCTGCACCTGCGCCGACGTGCCGACGGCAGCGTCGGCCACCTGGAGTGCGCGACCTTCGTGTGGACCCGGAGCCCGTACGACCCGGACGCGCCGATCCCCGGGGGTCCTGCGCCGGCGGCGCCACCGGACCGGGCATGATGCTCCCGTGGACGAGAACACGTTCCAGTTCGCCTGGTTCCAGCTGTCCGAGGCGGGCTTCGACCCGCTGCCGCTCGCGCAGAGCCTGTGGCGCGACGACCAGATGCACGGCGTGGCCGTCAGCGGGCTGCTCGCCCGGGCGCTCGAGCACGCCGTCATCGACGCCGGGCGGACCGGGCTGGTCCCGGCGCGCTATCACGTCGACCTGTTCCGGCCGGCCCGGATGACCACGACCACCGCCTCGGCCCGGATCGTGCGCGAGGGACCGCGGCTGGTCCTGCTCGACGCCGTGGTCGAGCAGGACGGCGAGGTCGTCGCCCGGGCGGGCGCCACCTTCCTGGCGTCCTCCGCGGCGGCACCGGGCCAGGTGTGGTCGGCTCCGGGGGAGCGGCCCACGCCTCCGCCCGCCGCCCTGCTGCCGGAGCCCGGCGAGCACCACGTCCCGATCTTCGCCAGCGCCGCCCCTGGTCGGACAGCTTCGGCGACCACCAGAACGCCGGCCGGCACCAGACCTGGCAGACCGCCATCCCGATCGTGTACGGCGAGGAGTGCACCCCGTTCCAGGCCGTGGCGTCGATCGCCGACGCCACCAGCATGGTCACCAACTGGGGCGACCGCGGCGTCGAGCACATCAACACCGACATCGACCTCGCCCTGTGCCGGCTCCCCGACAGCAGCCGGCTCGGGCTGCGCGCGACCGACCACGTCGCGGCCGACGGGATCGCGGTCGGCACCGCCGAGGTCTTCGACAGCACCGGCCCGATCGGCACCGCCACGGTCACCTCGCTCGCCAACACCCGCCGCACGGTCGACCTCTCCGCCGGCGTGGAGCCGCGCGGCACCGCCTGAGGCCGTCCGGCCGGGCGCCGCAGGCGCCGGACGGGACACCCCGCGCGGCGATGTCGGGGTGCCGTCGGCGTCTGCGGGGCATTCCGTGTCCGCGGCCGAGAGGCGCCGACGGCGGGGTCCTCGCTCCGAGCCGCGCGGGGTGTCCCGGTAGGCGCCGGAGGCGGCCGGACGGACGGCCCGACCCGGTGCCGCGCGGACAGGCGGGTCGGCGAGATCGCCCGGGCGTGACTCAGCCCGCCTCGGACCCGGGCCGATTCAGCCCGCCTGGGAGTCGTCCACGATCTCGGCGTCGACGGTGCCGGGCAGGTCGAAGTCGAAGGCGAGCTCCTCGCGCTCCAGGTCGGCGAGCGCGGAGAACTCGCTCGAGGTGAGCGCCTTGGGGGACTCCTCGACCTCCTTCGGGGCGGGGATCGTGGCGATCGGGTCGGCCGCGTTGAGCTTGCGGGCGGCGGGCAGGACCGAGCGCTCCAGCGAGCCGGTGAAGGCGTTGTAGTCCTTCACGCTGCGCTGCAGGGAGCGGCCGAGCTTGTCGACGTGCTCGGACAGCTTGAGGATGCGCCGGTAGAGCACCTGGCCGAGCTCGAAGAGCACCTGGGCGTCCTCGGTGAGCGCCTCCTGCTTCCAGGTGAACGCCACGGTCTTCAGCATGCCCCACAGGTTGGTGGGGGTGGCGAGGACGATGCCGTGGGAGAAGGCGTGCTCCATCAGGGACGGGTCGACCTCGAGCGCGGCGTTGAGGAGCTGCTCGTTGGGGATGAAGGCGACCGTGAACTCCGGGCTGACCGCGAGGCCGGTCCAGTAGCCCTTGCGCGCCAGCGCGTCGACGTGGCCGCGCACCTTGCGGGCGTGGTCCTCGAGGAGCCGCTGGCGCACCTCCGGCTCGATGCCCTCGCGCTGGGCGTCCATGAACGCGTTGTAGGGCACCTTCGCGTCGATCGCCATCTGCTTGCCGCCGGGCAGGTTGATCACCATGTCGGGACGGCGGGCGCCGGAGTCGGCCTCGACAGAGTGCTGCAGGTCGAAGTCGACCCGGTTGAGCAGGCCGGCGGTCTCGACCAGGGTGCGCAGCTGGGTCTCGCCCCAGGCACCGCGGACCGCGTTGTTCTTCAGCACCGAGGCGAGCGTGTCGGCCGCCTTGCGGGAGTCCTCGACCGAGCGCTGGGTGTGCTTGATCTGGGTGGCGAGCTCGGTGTGCTGGCGCACCCGCGCCTTCTCGAGCTCGTCGACCTTCTGCTGCATCGAGCGGAGGTGCTCGACCACCGGCGTGAGCGTCTTGAGGACCTGGGTCTGCCCGGCCTCGCCGCGCTCCCGCTCACGCTGCGCCTGGCGCTGCTGCTCGACGAGGGCGCGGTACTGCCCGCGGGCCTCCTCGACCGCCTCGCGGAGCTGGTCGACCCTCGCCTGGGCGCTGGCCAGCTCGGCCTCGACAGCGGCACGGGCCTCCGCCTCCTCGGCCCGCAGCCGGGACAGGGCGAGCTCGTGACGGGCCTCGGCGAGCGCGGGGTCCTCGACCTCGGGGGCCGGCTCGGGCGCCGGCGTGGTGGCCTGGCGCACCGCCCAGCCGACCCCTGCGCCGAGCAGGAGACCGACGAGGAGCGCGAGGAGGATGGCCATGGGAGCAGTCAAACAGGAGGGTGCGACAGAACCCGACGGGCACGCCGTCGGGCGAGGAATCGCAGCCGGAGGAGAGGGGCCGCGTTCCCGAGATTGCCGAGATTGTCGGAGACGCGCTTGACCTATATTTCGAACGTATGTTCCCATAAGACGAGGCCGGAGCAACACTCCTCGTGCGGCTGATGGCTCCGGCTCGACCACGCACAGGCGTGGTCGCCTCTCCTCACAGGTGCCTGCCCACGAGACGTGAGGACCCGTTGAAGGTTCCTGGGTCCGCGCTGCTCGAAGGAGGGCGGTCGTGTCGGTCGCCACTCTGGTTGCGCCGCATCCGATCGTGGGCTCCGCGGCCGAGATGCGCGGCGCGTTGGCCGGGTTGGCAGACACGCAGCCGGTGTTCATGACGGTCGCGGAGAAGGAGACTGCGCTGGTCGAGCTCGGTCGGATCGAGGCCCAGGTCGCCGAACTCAAGGCCCGGATCCTGGCTGCGAGCGATGACGTCGCCGACGCCCACGGCGCTCGGGACGTGGCGGCTTGGCTGGCCCACGTCACCCAGGCCGACCCCATGGCCACCCGTGCCGAGCTGCGCTTGGCCAAGGCCCTGGAACGGCGGACGGGCGTGGCGGACGGCATGCGGACGGGCGGGGTGTCGCGAGCCCAGGCGCAGGTGATCGTTGCGGCCGTCGAGGAGCTGCCCGCCGACCTCGGCCCAGCACTGGCGTGCGAGGCCGCCGAGTGGCCTGTCAGGCATCGATCATCCCCGTCGTACTCGGCGGAGACGCAGAGATCCTCGACGCCGGGCGGGCCCAGCGGCTGTTCACCCGGGCCCAGCGGCGGGCGCTACGGCTACGCGACCGGCGGTGCCGAGCCGAGGGCTGCACGATTCCCGCCGCCTGGACCGAGGCCCACCACCTCCACCCCTGGTCGACCGGCGGGTCCACCGATCTCGCCAACCATCAGCCTCTGCTCACACCATCACCACCGCATCCACGACCGCGCCCACGACCACCGGATGCTGCCCAGCGGACATCCGCTTCCACCGACGCACATAGGTCACAAGCCAGAGGACGTCAGGTGTAGCGGACGGTCCGCTCGCCCTTGGTCCAGCCGTAGAGTGCCAGCCCGCCGGCCTCGGCCAGCCGGACCGAGAGACCGGTCGGGGCGCCGACCGCGACGAGGGCGCCGATGCCGCTGGCGACCGCCTTCTGGACCAGCTCGAACCCGGCCCGGCCGCTGATGACCAGCGCCGCCTCCGCGGGGGCCGCGCCGGCGAGCAGCCGGGAGCCGACCACCTTGTCGACGGCGTTGTGCCGGCCCACGTCCTCCCGGACGGCGACCAGCGACCCGTCCGCCGTGAACAGTCCGGCCGCGTGGGCGCTGCCGGTCCGCTCGAAGAGCTGCTGGCGGGGGCGCATCAGGTCCGGCAGCGCCCGGACCAGGTCGCCGGAGGGGAGCGGCCCCGACCAGGGGAGCGAGGGCCGGCGGGCCAGCACCTCGTCCACCTCGTCGGTGCCGCACACCCCGCAGGCCGCCGAGCCCGCGCTGAGCGCGTCGAGCTGGCTCGGCACCCGCGGCGGCGGCTCCGCCAGGGTGACCGTGACGACGTTGAACTCCTGCTCGGGGCGCAGCTCCACGTCGGTGCAGTAGGCGACGCCGGCGGGACGGCCGAGCCCCTCGTGGTGCACCCAGCCGGCGGCGAGCTCGAAGTCGTGGCCGGGGGTGCGCAGCGTCGTCCACACCCGCCGCGCCGGGGAGCCGGGCCAGGCGAGCCGGATCTCGAGCGGCTCCTCGGTGAGCACCCGGTCCTCGTGCCGGCGTACGTCGTCGCCCCGGTGCTCCTCGACCCGCAGCCGCGTGGTCGGTCCCGGCCGCCGGGCCTTCACCTCCGTCACGGCAGCACCGCCCGCCGTCGGCGGAGCTCGTCCAGTCGGTCGGCCAGCCGCCGTCGTACGGCGCCGGGGAGGTCCTGCTCCAGGGCGGCCGCCGCGGCCGCCTCGGTCGCGTCGTCGAGGTGGGTGATCGGGAAGAACGCCTCGACGACGTCGCCCTGGACCCAGCCCTGATGGGCGGCGACGATCTCACCGAGCCGCTCGAAGTAGGCCTCGGCGAAGGGCGCGGTGACCGCGCGCTGTCCCGCCTGCCACATGCCGATGCCGGCCGCCTTGACCTCGTAGTTGGGCACCGAGACCTCGCCGGTCGCCCGGGCCCAGGCGAACTCCTTGGCTTCACTGGACGGCAGCGACGCGACGGCCCGGGCGTGGTGCACGGTCGTGGACCCGCTGCGCTCCTCCTCGAGCGCGGCGTCGAGGGCGGCCCGGTCGGTGGCGCCGAGCTCGGCCAGCCGGCGCCGTGCCTTCCAGCGCAGGTCGCTGTCGTCGGCGACGCCCTCCGGCAGGTCCGCGCCGGCCGCCCAGCGCTCCAGCTCGCCCGGATCGGCCGCGGACAGCACGGTCGCCCGGAAGGCGGACAGCTGGAGCTCGGACGCCGGCTCCGCCGCCTCGGCGACGGCACGCACGGCGGCATGGAAGCGCTCGGTCGTCCCGGCCGGGGCGAGCGGCAGCACGGTGTCGAGCACCCACGGCAGCAGGTTGCGGGCGCCGTCGGAGGTGTCCTCGACCGGGGGAGCGGTCGCGAGCAGGTCGGCGATCCGGGAGAGCGGGACGACCCCCTCGAAGAGACCGAGCCGGACGCTGTTCCACATCGTGGCGCGCAGCTGCGGATCGGTCATCGTCGGCGCGAGCCCGGGCAGGGCGGCGAGGGTCGCGGCGTCCGGCGGGCTCACCGCCCAGGTCGTCTCGGTCGCGTCGAGGAGCACCGGCGCGTCCCCGACGGCGAGCGGCGTCGCCGGGCCGTCGACGACGAGCGCCTGCCGGGTCCAGCCGTCGGGCCCGTGGACGGCGACCTCGATCTCGTGGCGCCGGTCGGCGGGATGTGCCGCCGGAGAGGTGCGACGGACCACGCCGGCCGCGCGGTCGAGCTCGAGCCGGTCCGCACCGGGGGTGAGCAGCCAGTCCTTGACGAACCCGTCGAGGCCGCCGCCGCCCGCGGCCCGCTCCCAGCTGGCGAACAGGTCGTGCATCGTCGCGTTGCCGAACCGGTGCAGCTCGAAGTGCTCCCGCACGCCGCCGAGGAACGCGTCGTCGCCGAGCCGGTGGGCCAGCTGGCGCAGCACATTGCAGCCGCGGGCATAGGAGATGCCGTCGAAGTTCTGCAGCGCCGAGAGCGCGTCCTCCGCGGCGTTGCCCGCGACCGGGTGGGTGGTCGGGCGCTGGTCGGCGGTGATGCCCCACGCGCGGCGGGCGTAGGACTGGTGCAGCCAGGCGTCGTCGTACTCCGTGGCGTCGGCGATCACCCGGTAGCCCATGTACTCGGCGAAGGACTCGTTGAGCCACAGGTCGTCCCACCACCGCGGCGTGACCAGGTTGCCGAACCACTGGTGCGCCATCTCGTGCGCGACCAGCGCGGCCCGGAAGCTGCGGTCGGCGCGGGTGCTGCTGCCCTCGAACAGGAACGGGTCGCGGACCGTGACGCAGCCCGGGTTCTCCATCGCCCCGGCGTTGAACTCCGGCACGAACGCCTGGTGGTAGTCGCCGAAGGGGTAGCGGATCCCGAACAGCCGGTGCAGCTCGTCGAACGACTGCCGGGTCAGCGTGAACAGCTCGTCGGCCTCCCGCTCCAGCGTCGCGGCCAGGCTCTGCCGGGCGCTGAGACCGAGCCGGATGCCGTCGTGCTCGGCGCTCAGCCGGTGGTAGGGACCGGCGACCAGCGTGACGAAGTACGTCGCCAGCGGGGGCGTCGGGCCGAGCTCCCACTGCCGCGCCGCCCCCTCGGACCCGGTCTCGCGGGCGGGCGCGTTGCCGACGACCAGCCAGTCGGCCGGCGCCGTCACCCGCATCGTGTACGGCGCCTTGAGGTCCGGCTGGTCGAAGCACGCGAAGACCGACGGCGCCGCGTCCATGAACGACATGCCGTAGACGTAGGCCCGCCCGTCGGCCGGGTCCACCGACCGGTGCAGCCCCTCGCCGTCGTTGCGGAAGCCCATCGTCGCCTCGACCACCAGCTCCTGGTCGCCGGCGTCGAGCTCCAGCGGGACCCGGCCGTCGGCCAGCAGCGCGGGGTCGATCGCCCGCCCGTCGAGCCGGACGGCGTGCAGCGCGCGCGGCTTCACGTCGACGAAGGTGGCGGTGCCCTCGCTGCGGAACCGGATCGTGGTGCGGGACGCGAACACGTCGTCGGCGAGCGTCAGGTCCAGCTCGACGTCGTACGACGCCACGGCGAGCACGCCCGCCCGGTGCTCGGCTTCTGCGCGGGTGAGGCTCATCCGGCCAGCGTAGTAGCGCGTCGCAGCTAGAACGCAGTCCGGCGCCCGAGCGGATGTGGGATGGTTCGGGGCATGCGCCCGTGGATCCAGGTGCGGCCCCAGGCCGGTCGGCGGTACGTCATCACCGGGGCCAACGGCGGCCTGGGCCTGGAGACCGCTCGGATCCTGGGCTCCCGCGGCGCCGAGGTGGTGCTGGCTTGCCGCAGCGTGGCGAAGGCGGAGACGGCCGCCCGCACGGTGCCCGGCCACGACCGGGGCCGGGTGGAGGTCCGGCAGGTCGACGTCAGCGACCTCGCCTCGGTCCGCGCGTTCGCGGCCGGCCTCCTCGACGACGGCCGGCCGGTCGACGTACTGGTCAACAACGCCGGCGTCCTCGGCGTCCCGCACGCCGTGACGCCCGAGGGCGTCGAGATGCACTTCGCGACCAACTACCTGGGCCACTTCCTGCTCACGCGGGCCCTGCTGCCGCTGCTGACGGACCGGGTGGTGGTGGTCAGCTCCCGCGAGCACCGCTCCGGGCGGCTCGACCTCGACGACCTCGGCTGGCAGCGCCGCCCCTACCGCCCGTTCCGGGCGTACGGCGACTCGAAGCTCGCCGACCTGCTCTTCATGCGCGAGCTGGACCGGCGGCTGCGGGCGGAGGGCTCGCCGCTGCGGGCGGTCGCCGCCCACCCGGGCTCGTCCGCGACGGGCATCACCAGCGGCTCCGGCCATCCGGTGGTCACCGCGATCGGGCACTACGGGCAGCGGCTGGTCGGCATGCCGGCCTGGCGCGGCGCCCTCTGCACCGTCTACGCCGCGACGATGGACATCCCCGGGGGCACGTACATCGGCCCGCACGGCCGGTCCGAGATGTGGGGCTGGCCCGCGCCGGCCCGGATGTCGCGGAGGGCCGACGACGAGGCGCTGGCGCGGGCGCTGTGGGAGCGGTCGGTCGCGCTGACCGGCGCCCCCGACCTCAGCCGACCTTGATGCTCTCGAAGGTCACCGGGGTGTTCGGGCGGCCGCCGCCGCTCTGCGCCCAGTAGCCGTCGTTGCCGCTGGCGGTCGCCTTCTTCAGGGTCGCCAGGGAGTCGGCGTCGAGGTGTCCCCAGACGGTGTAGTCGGGCGGGAACTGCGAGTCGCCGAAGACGATGAAGAACTGGCCGCCGCCGGAGTCGGGCGCGCTCGTCTTGGCCATGGCGAGGGTGCCGGCCTCGTAGGTCTCGGTGCCGTCGAGCTCGTCCGGGATGGTGTAGCCGGGGCCGCCGGTGCCCGTCTTCGGGTCGGCCTCGGCGGCGGCCGGGTCGAAGTACGGATCGCCGCACTGCAGGAACTCGAAGCCCGGGTCGTTGCCCTGGCGGTGGCAGGACGTGCCGTCGTAGTAGCCCTGCTCGGCCAGCGACGCGAAGGACTGGACGGTGCACGGCGCCCGGTCGGCGTCGAGGGTCAGCGTCAGCTCGCCGATCGAGGTCTGGAGGACGGCCGGGACCTGGCCGGTGTACGCCGGCGCGGCGGCCGGCGGGTCGACGTCGCGCGCCGCCTCGCCGTTCTCGACGTAGTTGCACTGGCCGCCGGCGGCGTCGGTCGAGCCGTCCGTGCCGGTGCCGTCGGTGCCGTCGGTGGTCGTCGCGTCCGCGGAGGGCGTGGTCGCGTCGCCCGCCCCGGTGTCGTCGGCGGTGGAGTCGTCGCCGCAGGCGGACAGGGAGGCGAGCAGCAGCAGGGCCGGGACACCGGCGAGCAGGCGAGAGCGCATGGGCCGCATGGTACGCAGCGCACCCGAGCCCTCCGGGCGTAGGTTGGCGCCATGGACCTGGGCATCCACTACGCGAGCTTCAGTCACCCCGACCGGGAGCGGCGGCTCGCCGCCCGGCTGGCCGGCACCGCGCGGATCGCGGACGAGGGCGGCATCTCCCTGTTCACCGTGATGGACCACTACTTCCAGATGGAGGTCTCGGGCGGGCCGTCCGAGCCGATGCTGGAGGGCTACACGACCCTCGGCTTCCTCGCCGGCCGCACCGAGCGGATCGACCTCGGCCTGCTCGTCACGGGGGTGACCTACCGGCATCCCGGCCTGCTCGCGAAGATCGTCACGACCCTCGACGTGCTGTCCGGCGGCCGCGCCTGGCTCGGCATCGGCGCCGCCTGGTACGACCGCGAGCACGCCGGGCTCGGCGTACCCTTCCCGCCGGTGGCCGAGCGCTTCGAGCGGCTCGAGGAGACGCTGCGGATCTGCGACCGGATGTGGAGCGACGACGACGGCCCGTTCGAGGGCGAGCACTACCGCCTCGCCGAGACGATCTGCGTGCCACCGCCGGTCCGCGGCCGGGTGCCGGTGATGGTCGGCGGGCAGGGGGAGCGCAAGACCCTGCGCCTGGTGGCCCAGTACGCCGACGCCTGCAACCTGTTCACCGGCGAGGGCGTCGACGGCGTGGCCGGCAAGCTCGAGGTGCTGCGCCGCCACTGCGACGAGGCCGGGCGCGACTACGACGAGATCCGCAAGACCATCCTGTGGTTCGGCGACCCGGTGGCCGAGCTGGACCGGTTCGAGCGCGAGATGGAGCAGTACGCCGCCCTCGGTGTCACGCTGGCCGCGCTGATGCCGCCCACCGACGATCCCGAGGCGTGGGCGGCGGCGCTCGTCGAGCAGGTGCTGCCGCGGGTCAGCGGTTGATCGGGGTCGCGCAATGATCCTCGAGCACGCCGTCCTGCCCGTCCTGCCCGGCCGGGAGGAGGAGTTCGAGGCGGCCTTCCGCCAGGCGCGACCGATCATCGCGTCCATGCCGGGCTTCCGCAGCCTGGCCCTGCGCCGGTCGCTCGAGACGCCGAGCCACTACCTGCTGCTCGTCGAGTGGGACACCCTCGAGGACCACACCGAGGGCTTCCGCGGCTCGCCGCAGTACGACGAGTGGCGGGCGCTGCTGCACCGGTTCTACGACCCGTTCCCGGTCGTGGAGCACTTCGTCGACGTACCCCTGTAGGTCGATGGCAGGGTGGGGGCCATGGACGACGACGCCCTGATCATCGACCGCCAGCCCCTGCCCGCCGGCATCCCGGAGCGACTCGCGGCCCAGCTGCGCTTCGTCGCCGAGGCCGACAAGCTCAAGACCGTGCTGCGCGCCTCGCCCCTGGCCGCCGCCGAGCGCCGCGAGAACGACGCCGAGCACTCCTGGCACCTCGCGCTCATGGTGATCCTCCTCGCGGAGTACGCCGACGAGCCGATCGACGTCGGCCACGCCATGAGGCTCGTCGTGATCCACGACCTGGTCGAGATCTACGCGGGGGACAGCCCGGTGTTCGTGCCCGGCGCCGACGGCGACCAGCAGGAGCGGGAGGCCGCTGCCGCGGACCGGCTGTTCGGGCTGCTGCCGCCGGACCAGGCGGGGGAGATGCGCGCCCTGTGGGACGAGTTCGAGGCCGGCCTGACCCCCGAGGCCCGGTTCGGCAAGGCGATGGACCGGCTCGAGCCGATGCTGCTGAACTGGCTCGCCGGCGGCGGCACGTGGGGGATGCCCGGTGCGTCGGAGGCCGCCGTGCGCGCCCGGGAGGCGGGCGTCGTCGCCGCGTCGACCTCGCTCGGCGACGTGGCCGGGCTCCTCGTCGACGAGGGCCTGCGCCGCGGATGGATCCGGCCGTGAGCGCGCCCGACCGCTGGACCAAGGCCACCGTCCACCCCGACATGTGGCTCGACGCCGACGACGACCCGCGCGAGGTCGACGGCCCGAGCGCCGAGGGGGAGCGGGCCACCCTGGTCGACTACCTGCGCAACTACCGGCTCACCCTGCTCCTCAAGTGCGAGGGCCTCGACGCCGAGCAGCTGGCCCGCCGCTCGGTCCCGCCGTCGACGCTCTCGCTGCTCGGCCTGCTCCGCCACCTGGCCGAGGTCGAGCGCGACTGGCGCAACTGGATCACCACCGGCGACCCCGAGCCCGGCCTGTACGGCGAGCCCGACGGTGACTTCGACGGCGCGGTCGGCGAGGACGACGTCGTCGCGGCGGCCTACGCCGACCTCGCCCGGGAGCAGGCCGCGACCGACGCTGCGCTTGCTGCCTGGGAGGACCTGTCCGAGCACGTCGGCCGCGAGCGGATCGCCGTACGGGACCTGATGGTGCACCGGATCGAGGAGTACGCCCGGCACTGCGGGCACGCCGACCTGCTGCGCGAGTGCGTCGACGGGCGGGTGGGGCAGTAGCGTCGGCGGGTGACTCAGGTCGGCAGCATCGTGCCAGCATGAGGCACGGCGGTGGCGCCTGCAGACCTGCTCGTTCGGGCGGCCCGGCGTGACGCTCTGCGTACGACCATTGAACGCTTTGGCTAGACCACAGAGGGTCGGTCGATCTGCCAGTACCGCAAGCCAACCGCGTCGAAGCGCGACTCCAGCGCCTCCAGGCCGTCCGTCTCGGCCCAGCCGCCGACCGACGCACAGGACCACACGTCTCCAGCTGCCGCGGGCGCCGCACTGAAGGACCCGGAAATGCGGATTGTGCTCACGGATCGGGCCGACAGGCCATGTGAAGATGTCGATCGAGCGACCCACGAAGAAGCAGGGACATTGAGGCGTAATGACATAATGTCACTTATCGGCGGTTTGACACCACGGATCTCACGGGCCTCCCGAGCACGGCTGTAGACGGTCTTGTCTACAGTTCGTACGATCGATGTCATGGGTGAGACGACGACGATCCGCATCAGCAGGAAGACGCACGCGACGGTGACCCGGCTGGCCACCGAGCGCCACGAGACCATCGACGAGACGGTGAGCCGAGCGATTCGCGCCCTCCGCCAGGACTCCATGGCTCGCGACCTCGCGACCGAGCTCACCGACGACGAGACCGCGTGGCTTGATGCTGACGCCGGGTGACGTCGTCGACCTCGACCTCGGTGTACCCAGCGGGAGCGAGGCAGGGCTCCGTCGGCCAGCGGTCGTGGTGACGGCCGCGCGGGTCTTACGGGGTGGGCCGAACGTGGTTCAGGTCGTGCCATTGACCCGCACCGTTCGCCCGAGCGGCGCCGAGGTGATCATCGATCCCGACGAGCTGAATCGTCTCGATGCGAGGTCGTCGGCGCAGTGCCAGCATGTGCGCTCCGTGGCCACCACCCGGATCCGTGAGCGGACGGGAAATGTCGGTCCGGTGCTTCTCGGCGAGGTGCGCGAGACCCTCGCGCTGCTGCTGGACCTGTGACGACTCCGCGTGTTGCCCCACGGAGAAGGTCGAGCGCCACTCCCTAGACTCACCGCGTGAGCCAGGCCATCCGACGCGTCGCGGTCTTCTGCGGTTCCAGCCCGGGCATCGACCCCACTTGGTCACGTCGGTCGTACGACGTGGGCCGGGGGCTGGCCGAGCGCGGCATCGGGCTGGTCTACGGGGCGGGCGGCTACGGCCTGATGCGGGAGGTGTCGCAGGGCGCGCTGGACGCCGGTGGCGAGGTGCTCGGCGTGATCCCCGGTCGATGGTCGAGCGGGAATGGGGGCGGTCGGACCTCACCGAGCTGCACATCGTGGACACCATGCACGAGCGCAAGGCGATGATGGCCGAGCTCGCCGACGCCTTCCTGTGCCTCCCGGGCGGCCTCGGCACGCTGGAGGAGATCATCGAGGTCTGGAGCTGGCGCCACATCGGGTTCAACGACGACCCGGTCGGCTTCCTCGACGTCGAGGGGTTCTGGACTCCCCTGCTCGATGCGCTCGGCGGCCTGGTCGACGCCGGCTTCGTACGCCGTGAGGTGCTCGACGACGTCGTGGTGGCCGACGATCTGGACGAGGCGCTCGCCGGGCTCGCGGCCCGGCGGGGCGCCGCCATCGCGGACAAGCTGCCGAGCGGCGGCAGCTGAGCCGACGGGGCGCGACGCTGGGCACCAGACCAGCATCGCGCCCGTCGGGTAGCGATCAGCCGGGCAGCGTGTACTCGATCTCGACGTGGTGCGTGCCGTCCGCGTCGACGACGAGCGACCCGGAGCCGGTGATGCCGACCAGCTCGCCGGTGCCGCTGTCCGGCACGATCACGAAGTGCTCGTCGTAGCGGTCGGTGCCGCGGGTGGACGCGGCGTGGACGAAGCCGAAGGTCCCGGTGCGCTCGCCCAGGGTGCCCTCGAAGGACTCGACGGCGGCGTACGAGCCGGCGCCGGTCGCCTCGTTGAGGCCGCCCACGAACCAGGTGACCGAGCGGCCGGCGAGGTCGCCGGCGAAGGTCTTCACCATGGCGGCCAGGCCGGTAGGCGCGGCGGTCACGGGAACGGCCAGGTCGCCCACGACGGCGGGCAGCTCGACGGGCGTCCAGTCGGAGACGGTGAAGGTGGCGGCGGCTCGCATGGAGCGCAGGCTACGCAGGCCCGGGCCGGCGCCGATTGAACGAACCCGACACCGGTCAGCGTCCGCCGGACACGTCCAGCGCCGCCCCGGTCGTGTACGACGACTGGTCGTCCAGCAGCCAGCAGATCGCCGCCGCCGCCTCGGTGGGCGTCCCCGGCCGCCCCAGCGGGACCGACGGCGCCAGCCGGGCCAGCCGGTCCGGCTCGCCGTTGCGGGCGTGGATCTCGGTGTCGATCAGCCCGAGCCGGACGCTGTTGACCCGGATGCCCTGCCCGGCGGTCTCCACGGCGAGACCACGCGTGATCGTGTCGACGGCGGCCTTGGCGCCGGCGTAGTCGACGTACTCCCCCGGCGCGCCGAGCACCGCGGCGCGGGAGGAGACGTTCACGACGGCACCGCCCGCTCCCCCGCGCTCGGTCGACATCCGCCGCACCGCCTCACGGGCGCAGAGCAGCACGCCGAGGACATTGACCTCCAGCACCCGGCGGATCCGGTCGGCGCGCAGGTCGGCGACCGTGGAGGTGGGCGCCACGATCCCGGCGTTGTTGACCAGGCCGCGCAGCGGGCCGGCCTCGGCCGGCAGCGACCCGAAGACCCGCTCGACCTGGTGCTCGTCGCTCACGTCGAGCTCGGCCGCGCCGGCCCACACGCCCGCCGCCGAGCAGTCGGCGACCACCGCCTGCGCGGCGGAGGGATCCGTCCGGTAGGTCACCAGCACGCTCCAGCCGGCCTCGGCCAGCATCCGCGCCGTCGCCGCGCCGATCCCCGGCTGCCTCCCGTCACCACCGCCAGTCGCCGCTCCATGCCGCGACGCTATCCCGACCTCGCTCCCCACCTCAGTCGAGACAGAACTCGTTGCCCTCCGGGTCGGCCATCACGAGGTGGCCGGCGCCCATCGGCGGCTCGGGATCGTGCCGCTCGAGGCGGCGCGCGCCCAGCGCGACCAGCCGCTCGCACTCCGCCTCCAGGGCGGCCATCCGCTCCTCGCCCGCCAGCCCGGGCGCGGCCCGGATGTCGAGGTGGACGCGGTTCTTCGCGACCTTGTCCTCGGGGACCCGCTGGAAGAACACCCGCGGCCCGCCGCCGTCGGGGTCCTCGATGGCGGAGCGCTCGTTGCGCCCCTCCTCGGGGACGCCGATCCGCGCGAGGAACTCGTCCCACGCCGCGAGCGGGTCTGCGCCGGCGGGCAGGTCGACACCGGGCGGCCCGGGATGGACGTAGCCGAGCACGTCGCGCCAGAAGGACGACAACGCGCGCGGGTCGTGGCAGTCGAAGGTGATCTGGAGGTCTCGGCTCATGCCGACCTTCCTACCGGGAGGCACCGACACTCCTCCTCCCTCTCCAAGGTATAGCGCACAGGGGGTCTTGCGGCAAGGCCCCGGAGAGGGGCAGAATCCCGGGCTCCGGGCCACGAGACAGGCCGCAGACACCCCATGGGAGCTGACGATTTGACCCACGCGACGTCCCGCGCGTTCGACCTCCACGACCACCCCGCCAAGGCCGATCCGGCGCTCATCGCCGCCGACGAGGCCCACTTCGCCGCCATCGAGACCAGCCTCGCGCGCACCGTCGCCGAGCTCGAGAACCGGCTCGCCGACGTACGACGCCAGCCCGGCGGCACCGGGCAGGAGGCGATGGACCGCGACCTCGAGGTGCACCGGCTCGGCACCCGGCTGAGGGCGCTGCGCCGCTACCGGCTCGACCTCTGCCTCGGCCGGATGACGTACGACGGCACCGGGGAGGTGGTCCACATCGGCCGGTTCGGCCTCACCGACGCCGACGGCCGGCGGCTCCTCGTCGACTGGCGCTCCCCCGCCGCCGAGCCCTTCTTCGGCGCCACCCACGGCAACCCGATGGGCCTGGCCGCCCGGCGCCGGTACCGCTGGACCGCCGGCCGGGTCACCGACTACTGGGACGAGGTCTTCACCGGAGCCGACACCGCCAGCCCCGCCCTCGACGACCAGTCCGCGTTCATCGCCAGCCTCGGCAGCAGCCGCTCGGAGCGGATGCGCGACGTGCTCGCCACCCTCCAGGCCGACCAGGACGCCATCATCCGGGCGGGCAGTCGCGGCACCCTCGTCGTCGACGGCGGCCCCGGAACCGGCAAGACGGTCGTCGCCCTGCACCGCGCCGCCTACCTGCTGTACGCCGACCCGCGACTCGCCGACGGCCGCGGCGGCGTGCTCTTCGTCGGCCCGCACGAGCCCTATCTCGCCTATGTCGCCGACGTGCTGCCGAGCCTGGGCGAGGAGGGCGTGCTGACCTGCACGGTGCGCAACCTCGTCGCCGAGGGCGCGAGCGCGGTCGAGGAGACCGATCCCGAGGTGACCCGGCTGAAGACGGACGCGGCCATGGTCGGCGCCATCGAGCCCGCGGTGCGGCTCTACGAGGAGCCGCCGACGGAGGGCATGGTGGTCGAGACCGACTGGTCGGAGGTCTGGCTGAGCGCGAGCGACTGGGCCGAGGCGTTCGGGGCGCCGGACCCCGGGACGCCCCACAACGAGGCCCGGGACCAGGTCTGGGACGCGCTGCTCGACATCCTCGTCGACAAGCACGACGAGACCGACGTGAGCCCCGAGCAGGTACGACGCTCCCTGCGGCGCAACGCCGACCTCGTGGACGCCGTGAACCGGGCCTGGCCGATGATCGAGCCGACCGACCTGGTCGGCGACCTGTGGGAGGTGCCGGCGTACCTGCGCCACTGCGCGCCCTGGCTCTCCCCCGACGACGTGCGCGCGCTGCGGCGTACCGCTCCCCAGGCGTGGACCGTCGCGGACCTCCCCCTGCTCGACGCCGCCCGGGCCCGCCTCGGCGACCCGGAGGTCGCGCGCACCCGGCGCCGCCGTGACGCGGCCGCGGCGGCCGAGCGGGAGGAGATGGACCGCGTGGTCGACCACCTGATCGCCACCGACGACTCGGACATGATGATCATGTCGATGCTGCGCGGGGCCGACCTGCGCGGCGCCCTCGCGACCGACGCCGGGGTGCCCGCGGCCGACCCGGACCGGTATGCCGGCCCGTTCGCCCATGTCGTCGTCGACGAGGCCCAGGAGCTCACCGACGCGGAGTGGCAGATGCTGCTGCGCCGCTGCCCGTCGCGCAGCCTCACCGTCGTCGGCGACCGCGCGCAGGCCCGGCACGGCTTCGCGGAGCCCTGGACCGAGCGGCTGGAGCGGGTCGGTCTGCACGACATCACCAGGGCCGAGCTGACGATCAACTACCGCACGCCCGCCGAGGTGATGGACGCCGCGGCGCCGGTGATCCGCGCGGTGCTGCCCGACGCCAATGTGCCGACCTCGGTGCGCAGCACCGGCGTCCCCGTCCGGTACGGCGACCGGGCCGACCTCGCCGGGATCGTCGACGACTGGCTGGCCGCGCACGCCGAGGGCACGGTCTGCGTGATCGGCGATCTCACCTTCGCCAACGCCGCCCGGGTGCGCTCCCTCGACCCGGTCCACGCGAAGGGACTGGAGTTCGACCTGGTGGTGCTCGTCGACCCCGACGCGCTCGGGACCGGCATCGAGGGCGCGGTCGACCGCTATGTCGCGATGACCCGGGCCACCCAGGAGCTGGTGGTGCTCAGAGATTCCGCAGGTAGGTGACGCCCGCTGCGCGCCGCGATACGCGCGCGCTGGCGGCGTTGGCGTCGCTCGATGGGCGGACAAGCACGACTTCGCTCCGCCGCCTTGCCATCACACGCGTCTCACGACGCTCGCGACGCCGTCGCCTACCTGCGGAACCTCTCAGCTGAGCCAGGCCCCGTCACGCAGGATCGTGCGGCCGTCGATCTCGTTCGCCTCGCGCCACGCCTGGACCCGGTCCGGCCGCAGCACCAGGAAGACGTACCCCGGCAGCCCGCGCGGATCCCAGTCGGCCTGCGCGGCGTACGCCTCCCCCAGCGCCGGATCCTCGTCGACCCCCGCCGACCGCTCCAGCACGGCGTCGATCATGACGACGTCGCGGGTCGGCCCGACGCCCAGCCGCGCGACGCCGGAGGCCAGCAGGTTGCGCGCGGTGACCGAGCGGGACTCCACCGCGACCACCACCCGCTCCTGCACCCAGGCCAGGGACACCGGCACCAGGTGGGGTACGCCGGCCGCCGACGCCGTCGCGACCCAGACGTCGATCGCCGGGGTGCTCAACAGGGCGCGGGCGTCCGCCTGCCGGGTGGCGCGGTCGCGGGGCGGCGGAGGCACGGAGGTCTCAGGCCGCCTGGTTGATGCGGACGTGGTTGCCGGCCGGGTCGCGGAAGGCGCAGTCGCGCACGCCGTACGGCTGGTCGACCGGCTCCTGGACGACCTCCGCGCCGGTGGCCTGGATCCGGTCGAAGGTGGCGTCGAGGTCCGGCGTGCTGAGCACGACCGTCGCGTAGGTGCCCTTCGCCATCATCTCGGCGATGACCCGCTTCTCGTCGTCGGTGATGCCGGGGTCGGCCGCCGGCGGCGTGAGCACGATCGATGGCGCCTGCTGGCCCTTGGGGGCGACGGTGATCCAGCGCATGTCGCCGTACCCGACGTCGTTGAGGACCTCGAAGCCGAGCACGTCGCGCCAGAACGCGAGCGAGGCCTCCGGGTCGGTCTGTGGGAGGAAGCTGTGGTGAATGCTGATGTCCATGCCCGTCACGCTAGCCGGGTCGGGAACGGGTGGGCTTCTCGATTCCTGACCGGTCGGGTGACCTTCTTGGTGACGCAGGACGGCGGCTCCCCGAGCGGCCCGTCGTGGGCGGCGTCGCGCGCGGCGACCTCGTCGCGGTAGGCGCTCGGCGACATCCCCACCAGCTCGGTGAACCGGGTGCTGAACGTCCCCAGCGACGAGCAGCCGACCTCGAAGCACACCTCGGTCACGCTGAGGTCGCCGCGGCGCAGCAGCGCCATGGCCCGCTCGATCCGCCGGGTCATCAGATAGGAGTACGGCGGCTCGCCGTACGCCTTCTTGAACTCGCGGCTCAGGTGTCCCGACGACAGGTGCACGTCGCGGGCGAGCGCGTCGACGTCGAGCGGCTGCGCGTACTCGCGGTCGATCCGGTCGCGCACCCGCCGCAGCAGGGTGAGGGTGCGCAGTCGCTCGGGATCGATCCCCGGGGGTGCAGACTCGTGGGCCACGGCTCCATCTTGGCAAACTCCGCGGACATTAGGGTCGCTGCCATGAGCCAACCACCCCCACCGCCTCCGGGCCACCTGCGGATCACCCTGCAGGGCAATCGGATGCTGAGCATGATCACGCCCAGCGTGCAGATCAACGGCTACCCGGTGCCGGCCCGGTACGGCCCGAACGTCTACCCGATGCCGCCGGGCGTCCACACCGTCTCCGCGTACGCGCAGTGGATGTGGCGCTACGGCGGCGCGAGCCAGCAGGTCCAGCTCGCGCCCGGGCAGACCGTCGACGTGTTCTACGCCGTCCCGGTGCTCACCTTCATGGCCGGGGCGATGGGACCCACGAAGCAGCGGACGCCGGGGATGCTCGCCTTCGTCCTGCTGCTGGTGGTGCTCGTGCTCATCGTGATCGGCCTGCCGGTCGCCGCGATCCTGGCCACGAGCTGATGGCCGTCCCGGGCGACCGGTCCTGGTGGGGCTGGGGCACCGACGCCGGCCGGCTCACCGAGGCCGAGGCCGGCGAGCTGGTCGCGCGCGTCGCCGCGCTGCTGCCCGGCCACGACCTCACCGCCCACACGCCGCCGGACCCGCACACGCTCGACGTACCCGCGCCCCGGGTCGCCCCACCCGCGAGCCTCGCGGGCCTGTGCTCCGCCGATCCCGTCGACCGGCTCGCCCACGCCCGCGGCAAGGCCTTCCGCGACGTGATCCGCAACCTGCACGGCGACCTCGCCCACGTGCCCGACCTCGTGGTGCGCCCGCGCACCGAGCAGGACGTGGTCGACGTCCTCGACTGGTGCACGACGACCGCCACCCCCGTCATCCCGTACGGCGGCGGCAGCTCCGTCGTCGGCGGCGTCGAGCCCCGGTTCGACGGGCCCGCCGTCACCCTCGATCTCGGACGCCTGGATCGGGTCCTCGAGGTCGATCCCACGAGCCGGGCGGCCCGGATCCAGGCCGGTGCGTACGGCCCGGCGCTCGAGGACCAGCTCCGGCCGCACGGCCTGACCCTGCGCCACTTCCCGCAGTCCTTCGAGTTCTCCACGCTCGGCGGCTGGCTCGCCACCCGCGCCGGCGGGCACTTCGCGACCCTCGCCACCCACATCGACGACCTCACCGAGTCGCTGCGCGTCGTCACGCCGTACGGCGTCGGGGAGTCCCGGCGGCTGCCCGGCTCGGGCGCGGGCCCCTCCCCCGACCGGATGCTCCTCGGCTCCGAGGGCGCGCTCGGCGTCATCACGGAGGCGTGGATGCGCCTGCAGCAGCGGCCCACCTGGCGCGAGACCGCCACCGTCGACTTCGACCGGTACGACGACGCGGTGGCCGCGACCCGCGCGGTGGCCCAGGCCGGTCTCCACCCCTCGAACTGTCGGCTGCTCGACCCGGCCGAGGCCCTCATCAACGCGGGCGCGACGACCACGGGCGGCGTGCTGCTCATCGCCTTCGAGTCCGCCGACCACCCGGTGGATCCGTGGTTGGAGCGGGCGCTGGAGCTCGCCCGCGACCACGGGGGCGGCGTCCTCCCGCGCCGGGAGCGCGAGGCCGACGCCGCCCAGGCCTGGCGCTCGGCGTTCCTGCGGATGCCCTACCAGCGCGACGAGCTGGCCCGCCGCTCGATGCTCGTGGAGACCTTCGAGACCGCCTGCACCTGGGACGCCTTCCCTGCCCTGCACGCCGCCGTCACCGGCACCGCGCACCAGGCGATCGCCGAGGTCTGCGGAGGGCGGGGCGTGGCGACCTGCCGGTTCACCCACGTCTACCCGGACGGCCCGGCGCCGTACTACGGGATCTACGCCGCCGGCCGCTGGGGCAGCACCCTCGCCCAGTGGGACGAGATCAAGGCGGCGGTCTCCTCCGCGATCGCCGCCCACGGCGGCACGATCACCCACCACCACGCGGTCGGGCGCGATCACCGTCCCTGGTACGACGAGCAGCGGCCCGAGCCCTTCGCGGCCGCGCTGCGCGCGGCCAAGGCGGCGCTGGACCCGGCCGGCGTACTCAACCCCGGGGTGCTGGTGTGACCCACTCCTCGCTGCGGGCCCAGAGCTCGGCGGCGAGCTCGTCGGTCGCCACGGCCGACGGCTGCTTCTCGCGCTGCTCGTCGTAGTAGCGGCCGGTGTGGCCGGCGACGTCCGGCGAGGTGGCGCAGTACAGCGAGGTCCGCGCGCCCTCCTCCGGCGACCTCATGAACAGCTTCATGACGTGGCGCACGCCGAACGGCACCTCCCGCCAGACGTCGGACGCGATCGCGCCCGGGTGCAGCGAGTACGTCGTCACGCCGGTGCCCTCCAGCCGCCGGCCGAGCTCGCGGGCGTGGAGGATGTTGGCCAGCTTCGAGACGCAGTACTCGTCGAAGGCGGTGCGGGTGACCGTCGGCCGTCGTACGGCGTCCCAGTCGATGCCCTTCGCCCGGTAGTGCCCGGTGCTCGCGACGTTCACGATCCGGCCGGGGCCGGTCTCGGCGATGCGATCGCGGAGCAGCTCGGTGAGCAGGAACGGGCCGACGTGGTTGGTGCCGAAGGCGAGCTCGAACCCGCTCGCCGTCATCCCCCGCTTGCCGGCCAGGCCGGCGTTGTTGACCAGGACGTCGAGCCGCTCGCCGGAGTCCAGGAAGGTCGCGGCGGTCGCTCGCACCGACGCCAGGTCGCCCAGATCGAGGGGCAGGAAGTCCAGGTCGGTGTTGCCGGTCTCGGCCGCGACCTCCCGGATCGCCGCCCTCGTCCTCTCCTCGGAGCGGCCGGCGAGCACCACCCGCGCGCCGCGCCCGGCCAGCCCGCGCACCGTCTCCTTGCCGATGCCGGTGTTGGCCCCCGTCACGAGGAAGGTCTTGCCGCTGAGGTCGCCCATGCCGGCGATCCTCGCGGACGACGCGGACCGCTGTCGTCCTCCCCCGGTCGCAGATCCCGCACCGCTCGGTGTGACCCGCATCACCCTTGGGGATGTGACCTGCGTCATGCGAGGGTGGGTCCCATGAGCCTCCTCGCCGTCGTCGTCCTGCTGGTGCTCGTCCTGCTGTTCGTCCTCGGGATCGGCGCGCTGTTCGGCGTGGTGCTGGTCGCCGGCCGGTCCGGCCGCAAGGCCCAGGCTCAGGCCCACGACCCGCGGGGTCGGTCGATCGCCTGACCGAGGGGTACGGATCGGCTAATCGGTGGGGCCGAAAATGTTGCGGTTTGGTCCCAAACCGCAACGACACGCTGTGAGATCGTGCAGTTTCTGCCCGATTGGAACACGTTCCACCAGCCGCGAGCCGGGTCACGGGCGCAGCATCACCTTGATCGCCCGCCGCTCGTCCATCGCGCGGTAGCCCTCGGGCGCCTCGTCCAGCGGGAGCGTGAGGTCGAAGACCCGGCCCGGCTCGATCCGGCGGTCCTGGACCAGCGCGAGGAGCTCGGGCAGGTAGCGGCGGACCGGGGCCATCCCGCCGCGCACCCCGATGTTCTTCTCGAACAACGTCCGCACGGGCAGCTCGACCCCGTGGGGCACGCCGACGAAGCCGACGCCGCCGCCCGGCCGGGCCACGCCGATGGCGGTGGTCATCGCGTCGCCGGTGCCGACGCACTCGAGGACGGCGTCGGCACCGACCCCGTCGGTCAGCTCGCGGACCTCGGCGATGCCCTCCTCGCCGCGGGTGGCCACGACGTGGGTGGCGCCGAACGCCCGCGCGAGCTCCTGGCGCGGCGTGTGCCGCGACATCGCCACGATCCGCTCGGCGCCGAGGACCGAGGCGGCGAGGACGCCGCACAGGCCCACCGCGCCGTCGCCGACGACCACGACCGTGTCCCCGGCCGCGACGCCGGCGGAGACCGCGGCATGCCAGCCGGTGGGCATCACGTCGGTGAGGGCGAGCACCGAGGCGAGCAGGTCGTCGTCCGGCACTCCCCCGGTCGCGACCAGGCTGCCGTCGGCCTGCGAGACCCGGGCGTACTCCGCCTGTCCGCTCGTCGTCACGCCGAGGTTGACGCACGCCGACTGGGCGCCGTGGCGGCAGTGCGCGCAGGTGTTGTCGCAGTGGCAGAACGGGACGACGACGAAGTCGCCGACACTCACCTCGCTCACCTCGCCGCCGACCTCCTCCACGACGCCGATGCACTCGTGGCCGATGGTGGCGCCCGGGCGGATCGGGTTCTCGCCCCGGTAGGGCCACAGGTCCGAGCCGCAGATGCAGCCGGCGGCGACCTTCACGATCGCGTCGGTGGGCCGCTTGATCCGGGGCTCGGGAACCTCTTCGACCCGGATGTCCCGGGCTCCGTGGATGGTCGTCGCGCGCATGCGAGGATCCTTCCAGATGGTCGTGGCGACTTGCGTTATCTCATATGTGAGTTACCGTCGAGTCATGACGCTCGAGGCGCCCCACGAGGACTACAAGGGCCGGATCGGCAACCTCATCCGCGACGCCCGCAAGCACCGCGGGCTCACCCAGGCCCAGCTCGCCGACCGGCTCGGCACCAGCCAGAGCGCGATCAATCGGATCGAGAAGGGCCACCAGAACCTCTCCCTGGAGATGCTCGCCCGGATCGGCGCCGCGCTGGACTCCGAGATCGTCGCGCTGGGCGCCGGCCCCACCCACCTGCGGGTCAAGGGCCCCACCACGCTGGCCGGCAGCATCGACGTCAAGACCTCCAAGAACGCCGGCGTCGCGCTGCTGTGCGCGTCCCTGCTCAACCGGGGCCGCACCACCCTGCGCAAGGTCGCCCGGATCGAGGAGGTCAACCGGCTGCTCGAGGTCCTCACGAGCATCGGCGTGCAGACCCGCTGGATCAACGCCGACAACGACCTCGAGATCGTCCCGCCCAAGGACCTCGACCTGACCCGGATCGACGAGGAGGCCGCGCGCCGTACCCGCTCGGTCATCATGTTCCTCGGCCCGCTGCTCCACCGCACCGACACCTTCGAGCTGCCGTACGCCGGCGGCTGCAACCTCGGCACCCGCACCGTCGAGCCGCACATGTCCGCCCTGCGGCCGTTCGGACTGGAGGTCAAGGCCACCGACGGCTGGTACCACGCCCAGCTCAACCGCGCGATCGTGCCCGGCCGCCCGATCGTGCTCACCGAGCGCGGCGACACGGTCACCGAGAACGCCCTCATGGCCGCCGCCCTGCACCCGGGCACCACCGTCATCCGCAACGCCTCGTCCAACTACATGGTCCAGGACCTGTGCTTCTACCTCCAGGCGCTCGGCGTCGAGGTCGAGGGCATCGGTACGACGACGCTGACCGTCACCGGACGCGAGTCCATCGACGTGGACGTCGACTACTCCCCCAGCGAGGACCCGATCGAGGCCATGTCGCTGCTCGCCGCCGCGATCGTGACCCGCTCCGAGATCACCATCCGCCGGGCGCCGATCGAGTTCCTCGAGATCGAGCTCGCCGTGCTCGAGGAGATGGGCTTCCGCTACGACCTGTCCGAGGAGTACCTCGCCGCCAACGGCCGCACCCGCCTCGTCGACATCACGACGCACCCCTCGGAGCTGGCCGCGCCGCGCGACAAGATCCACCCGATGCCGTTCCCCGGCCTCAACATCGACAACCTGCCGTTCTTCGCGGTGATCGCCGCGGTCGCCGAGGGCACGACGTACCTCCACGACTGGGTCTACGACAACCGCGCGATCTACCTCACCGAGCTCAACAAGCTCGGCGGCCGGGTCACCCTGCTCGACCCCCACCGGGTCCAGATCGACGGCCCGACGTCGTGGACCGGCACCGAGCTGGTCTGCCCGCCGGCGCTGCGGCCCGCCGTCGTCGTCCTGCTCGCCATGCTGGCCAGCAAGGGCACCTCGGTGCTGCGCAGCACCTACGTCATCCACCGCGGCTACGAGGACCTCGCCGAACGGCTGAGCGATCTCGGCGCCGACATCGAAACGTTCCGCGATATCTAGACCCGGAGCCGCGCCGTGTACCTGCCGCCCGGCAAGGTGCTGGCGTTCGCCCATCGCGGCGGCGCCTACCACCCCGAGATCGAGGGCCTCGAGAACACCCTCGCCGCGTTCCGGCACGCCGCCGCACTCGGCTACGACTATCTCGAGACCGACGTCCACCTGACCGCCGACGGCGTCCTGCTGGCCTTCCACGACGAGGTGCTGGACCGGGTCACCGACCAGAAGGGGGCGATCCGCGACCTCACCCTGGCCGACGTACGCCGGGCGCGGATCGGCGGTCGCGAGCAGGTGCCGACCCTGGTCGAGCTGCTCGACGCCTTCCCCGCGGCCCGGTTCAACATCGACCTCAAGGCCGACGACGCGGTCGAGCCGCTGGCGACCCTGATCCGCGAGCGGGACCTCTGGGACCGGGTGCTCATCGGCTCCTTCTCGCGACGCTCGATCCGCCGGTTCCGGCTCCTCACCGAGGGCCGGGTGCCGACCTCGGCCGACCTGTGGCAGGTGCTGGCCTACCGTCTGGCCCCCACCGCCGGCATCGCCCGGCTGCTGGCCGGCACCTCCTTCGCGGCGCTCCAGATCCCGCACCGGCGCAAAGGGCTGGTGGTGGCGACCCCCGGCCTGGTCCGGCGCGCGCACGCCACGGGCCGGCACGTCCACGTCTGGACCGTCGACGACCCGGCCGAGATGAACGCGCTGCTCGACCGCGGCGTCGACGGGCTCTTCACGGACCGCACCGATCTGCTCAAGGATGTCCTCCTGGAGCGCGGCCAATGGTGGTCGGAGCAGGGAGGGACGACAGCATGACCGAATCCGGGAGCATCGCCGACCTGGGACCGCTGAACCGCGCACGGGAGCAGCGGGCCTGGTACTTCACCGACTGGGCGGTCTCGGCCTTCCAGACCACCGTGGCCGGCGTGCTGTTCGCGCCCTACCTGATCTCGATCGCGGAGAACGCGGTCGGCGAGCACGGGCGGATCCACGTGCTCGGGCTCTCGATCGCGCCGGGCTCGCTGCCGTCGTACGTCATCACGCTCTCGACGGTGCTCAGCGCGGTGCTCTACCCGCTCATCGGGGCGATGGCCGACCGCACCTCGCGCAAGCCCGACCTGCTGGCCGGGTTCGCCGGCGTCGGCGCGCTGGCGACCGCGCTGCTGTTCTTCCTCGACGGCGAGAACTGGCTCTACGGCAGCCTGGTCTTCATCGTCGCCAACCTCTGCGGCGGCGCGGCGGTCGTGATGGCGGACTCGATCCTGCCCCAGATCTCCACCGAGTCCGAGCGAGATCGGGTGTCCTCGGTCGGCTGGGCCTACGGGTACGCCGGCGGCGGGCTGCTGCTCGCGGTCAACTTCGCCATGGTGAGCCTGCACGACTCGCTCGGCATGAGCACCGAGCTCGCCGTCCGGCTGAGCATGCTCTCGGCCGGGCTGTGGTGGGCCGCCTGGATGGTCATCCCGTGGCTGCGGATCGAGCGGCGCGCGCCGCTCGACGTCGAGCAGGTCGAGGGCAGCCTGCTCACCCGGTCGTTCGGGCAGTTGTGGGCCACCCTGAAGGACCTGCGCAACTACCCCGTCGCGCTCTCCTTCCTCGTCGCCTACCTGTTCTTCAACGACGGCATCCAGACCGTGATCGCCTCGGCGTCGACCTTCGGGACCAAGGAGCTGGGCTTCGCCGAGGGCACCGTGCTGGGGACCTACCTGCTCGTGCAGTTCGTCGCCATGTTCGGCGCGGTCGGCTTCGGCCGCGCCGCCCACCGGTACGGCGCCAAGCGGGTCGTGCTCGCCGGCATCGTCGGCTGGATGGCGATCGTCACCGTCGCCCTGGTCGTCCCGGCGGACCGGCTCGTCCCCTTCCTGCTCATGGGCGTCGCGATCGGCGTCGTGCTCGGCGGCACCCAGGCGCTGGCCCGGTCGTACTTCTCGCTGTTCATCCCGCGCGGCAAGGAGGCGGAGTACTTCAGCCTCTACCACGCCATGGACCGCGGCACCTCGTGGTTCGGCACGCTCACCTTCGGGCTGGTCTACCAGCTCACCGACTCCTACCGTCCGGCCATCTTCGCGCTCATCGCGTTCTTCGTCCTCGGCGGGCTGCTGCTCCTGCGGGTCGACACCGAGCGTGGCATCCGCGACGCCGGCAACGCCCGGCCGGCGGTGATCTAGGTCCCGATTGGAACCTTTTACCGCTGGGTAGCGTTGTAGAGATCGAGGACGGAACACGGGAGGTGGAGTCTGATGGCTGAGCGCACACTGCGCGGCGCCCGACTGGGGGGCCAGTCCTTCGAGGACGAGCGGGGTATCGAGTTCGCTGCCCGGCAGCAGGTCGGCTACAAGTGCCCGCAGGGGCACGAGTTCGAGATCACCATGTCGATCGAGGCCGAGGTCCCTGCCGTCTGGGAGTGCCCGCGATGCGGCCTGGAGGCCGAGTCCACCGCCGGCATCGAGCGCGAGGTGAAGGCCGAGAAGCCGCAGCGCACCCACTGGGACATGCTGCTGGAGCGCCGCTCCGAGAAGGAGCTCGAGGAGATCCTCACCGAGCGCCTCGAGCTGCTCCGCGGCGGCGAGATCGGGCCGGCGCACCTGCACCGCGCCAACGCCCGGAAGAAGAAGCCCGCGAAGGCCTGAGCGACCGGGGGTCACTCCCCCTCGTCGATCACCTCGCCCCGGACCACGGTCGGTCCGGGGCGAGCGACATTGGTACGGCGCACGACCTGCCGGCCGGCGTACGCGACGAGGAGGCCGCGGAACAGCGGCCGGGTGACGGGCAGGACCAGCAGGAGGCCGAGCGCGTCACTGAGGAAGCCCGGGCTGATCAGCAGGACGCCGCCGAGGAGGACCAGGACGCTGTCGGCCAGCTCTCGGCCCGGCACGCGGCCGGTCTCCACCCGCTCGCGCAGCGCCCGCCAGGCCCGGCGTCCCTCGCGCTTGACCAGCCAGGCGCCGAGCAGGGTGTCGAGGACGAGGAGGAGCACGGTCCACCACGGGCCGATCAGCCGGGCGACCCCGACCAGCACCGCCAGCTCGAGGACGACCAGCGCGACGACGGCGAGGAGCACCAGCGCGGTGATCCGGCGCGCCCTCCTGCTCCTCCGCGTCGCCGGGCTCATCGCGTGGTCTGCAGCTGTCTGCCCGCCGCGATCCGCCGCCGGCCCTTCATCTGCTCCCAGCGCTCGCGCAGGCCCCACCAGGTGATCCGCTTGAGCGACTCCAGCGCGACCTGCCCGCTCATCTTGGACTCGCCGCGGACCCGCTCGACGAACTCGATCGGAACCTCGCGGACGGTCAGCCCGGCGCGCAGCGTGCGGGTGACCAGGTCGGTCTGGAAGACGTAGCCGGCGGAGCGCACCTCGTCGAGGCGGATCTTCTCCAGCGTGGACCGGCGGAAGAGCCGGAAGCCGGCGGTCGCGTCGCGCACGGAGATGCCGAGCAGCAGCCGGACGTAGAGGTTGCCCCCCGGGAGAGCAGCTCGCGCTCCAGTGGCCAGTTGACCACGGAGCCGCCGGGGACCCACCGCGACCCGATGACCAGGTCGGCGTCCAGCAGGCCGGTGAGCAGCCGCTGGAGCTGCTCGGGCTGGTGGGAGCCGTCGGCGTCCATCTCGCCGATCACGTCGTACCCGCGGTCGAGTGCCCAGGCGAAGCCGGCGAGGTACGCCGCGCCGAGGCCGTCCTTGGTCGTGCGGTGGAGCACGTGGACCTGCGGGTCGGTCGCGGCGATCCCGTCGGCGATGGCGCCGGTGCCGTCGGGCGAGCCGTCGTCGACGACGAGGACGTCGACATGGGGCTGGGCGGCGCGGACGCGGTCGATGATCCACGCGATGTTGCCGGCCTCGTTGTAGGTCGGGACGACCATCACCGTGCGGCCCAGCGTGGAGTGCTGCTCAGACAACGGGTGCCTCACTCGGGGTCGGGGACGGCGCAGGCGGCTCCACGGCGGGGACATCCTGCGCAGGGCCATCGAACTCTCGTCCTCGACGGTACGTGACGGCACCTGACACGAGAGCGGCGAGCGTCAGGAGGGTGAACAACCGTGACGGCCACGGCCCCAGGCGCATGGCGGGCGTCAGCGCGGTGCTGAGCCCGACCTCCTCGACGAGCACGGCGGTGGTCCGCGGCTGGGCGGACGCCACGACGGTGCCGTCGGAGGCGATCACACCGGTCTGTCCGTTCGTGGACGCCACCGCGAGCCAGCGGCCGGCCTCGATCGCGCGCAGCCGGGTGATCGCGAACTGCTGCTCGATCTGGTGGGTGAAGATGAAGCTGGCGTTGCTGGTCTGCACGGTCAGCAGCTCGGCGCCGTCGCGGACCTGCGGAGGCATCACGTCGTCGTAGGCCACGTCGAAGCAGATGGCGTCGCCGACCCGGACCCCGGCGACGCGCAGCGGCTGGGTGCGGGTGCCGCTCTTCATGTCGCGGCTGATGAGGGCGAGCTGGCCGAACTTGGGGTCCCAGATGTCGCGGAACGGGATGTACTCGCCGTACGGCACCGGGTGGTGCTTGGTGTAGCGGTCCCCCGGCCCGGTGACCGGGTCCCACACCACGCCCTGGTTGAGGACGTGGTCGGGCCCGTCGTCGACGATCCCCCCGACCACCACCGGCACCTGCACCGCGGCCACGGCCTCGCGGATGCCGGCGTTGACCGCGCCGCGCTCGAACGGGTCGACGGCGGTGGAGTTCTCCGGCCACAGCACGAAGTCCGGCCGCGGCGCCCGCCCCGCGGCCACGTCCGCGGCCAGCCCGACGGTCGCGTCCACGTGGTTGCGGGTCACGCCCCGGTGGTCCCAGAGGATGTCGTTGCCCGGCCCGGGGACGTCGCCCTGCACGACCGCCACCGTCGTGGTGCCGGACTCCGCGACGTCGTAGGGGACGACGGCGGGGGTCACCAGCGCCGCCAGCACCCCGACGGCGACCGCCGCCCACACCCGCCGCCGCTCGCGGGTGAGCAGCGCCTCGGCGAGCCGGGCCAGGCAGAAGCCGGCGAGCGCGAGCAGGAAGGAGAGGCCGGTCATGCCGGCGTACGCGACCGCGGGGGCGGCGGGCGTGTCGATCGCGGCGAACGCGAGCCGGCCCCACGGCATGCCGCTGAACGGCCAGCCGCTGCGGACCGTCTCCATCGTGGTCCATGCCGCGGCCAGCCACAGCGGCCAGGCGGGCAGCCGGCGCAGCAGCGGCACGGCCAGCCCGAGCAGGCCGTAGAAGAGCGCCTCCACGCTCGCCAGCGCCAGCCACGCGTCGGGGCCGATCGAGGCGCGCATCCAGGAGATGTGGCTGAAGTAGAAGACGATCCCGAAGACCAGGCCCACCAGCCCCGCCCGGCGTACGGCGAGGTCGCGGGTGGCGAGCGCGTAGCACGCGACCCCGAAGGGCAGCAGCCACGCGATCGCCACGGGCTCGAAGGACGCGGTGAGCAGCGCGCCGCCGACGGCTGCGAGGAGGAGGCGCTGCACCACGGCCCGAGCCTAGTCGCGGGATGTCCACCCACGACGGACCGGGGTCGCGCCGCCCGACCACGATCGAGGAAACGGCGGGAACGCCGCACAAGGAGGCGCAGGGAGCGAGGAACGAGCGACCGGAGACGACGAGGGCGGCGCTTTCCGCCGTGCCGTCGTCTGGCCGCCAACGGACCTCGCACCACGCCTACGTCGACTGCGTGCGCGGCAGCGCGGCGGAGCGAAGCGACCACGTGCTCGCGCCATCAACTCAGGCACGAAAGGGTCCGGGGTGCCTTCGGACCATCCCGGCTCCCGACTGGCTGCCGACGCACGCGACGTTGTCTAGGGGACCCCGGACCCTTCCGGCTCGCTCTCGAGGAGCGAACCGACCTCCGCGAACCGTGCTCGTACGGAGCTGGTGCTACTCCGCCGACATACGGCCACTCGGACGTCGGTCCGCCGGCCACGACCTGCACGAGCGAACGTCTCCGTACTTTGGTAACCCTCATCGGTCCTGTCAACCGTCCCCTGACCTGCGCAGACACGTGTTCCCGCAGGTCAGGACGGCCCGTCGGCGGGCCAAGAAACCAGGAAAAATCTGGTCCTCACCGGCGTGTCGCGCGACGACGCGCCGAGAGAGTGCGTCGCGTGGGCGGTGCGGCGGCGTCAGTGGCCGACGGGACGGCTCTCGTAGTAGGTCGAGAGCACGATGGTGGTCCGGGTCGACACATTGGCCGCGGAGCGGATCCGGCCGAGCAGCAGCTCGAGCTCGGCGGGAGTGGTGGTGCGGACCTTGAGGAGGTAGGACTCCTCCCCCGCGACGGACCAGCACGACTCGATCTCGGGGATCCCCACCAGCCGGTCGGGGCAGTCGTCGGGCTGGGAGGGGTCGATCGGGCGGATCGCGATGAACGCCGTCAGCGGGACGCCGATCTCGGCGTAGTTGACGGTCGCGCCGTAGCCGAGGATCAGGCCGCGCTGCTCGAGGCGCTTGACCCGCTGGTGCACCGCCGAGGTCGACAGTCCCGTGGCCCGCCCGAGGTCGGTGTAGGACATCCGTCCGTCCTTGGCCAGGAGCTCCAGGATCTGCCGGTCGGTGGCCTCGACCGCTGGATTGCTGCTCTGACTCACGGGCTCACCCTAATAGGCTGCGCCGTGATGACTGAGCGCCTTCTACTCCTCGATACGGCCAGCCTGTACTTCCGGGCGTACTTCGGCTCGCCGGAGATCCTCGCACCCGACGGCACCAACGTGAACGCGGTGCGCGGGCTGCTCGGCTACATCTCCCAGCTGACCGAGCAGTACCGGCCGACCCACCTGGCCTGCTGCTGGGACGACGACTGGCGACCGCAGTGGCGCGTCGACCTGATCCCGACCTACAAGGCGCACCGCGTGGTCGAGGAGGTCGCGGGCGCCCCCGACGTCGAGGAGGTGCCGGACCCGCTCGAGGCGCAGGTGCCGGTCATCCGCGACGTCCTGGCCGCCTTCGGCATCGCCGTGGTCGGCGCGCCGGGCTACGAGGCCGACGACGTCATCGGCACCCTCGCCACCGGCGCGGGCATGCCGGTCGACGTCGTCACCGGGGACCGCGACCTGTTCCAGCTGGTCGACGACGCGGCCCAGGTCCGGATCCTGTACGTCGGCCGCGGCGTCGGCCGCCACGAGCGGGTCGACGAGGCCTGGGTCCTCGACAAGTACGGCGTGCGCGCCGACCAGTACGCCGACTTCGCCACCCTGCGCGGCGACGCCTCCGACGGCCTGCCCGGCGTCAAGGGCGTCGGGGAGAAGACGGCCGCCAGCATGCTGCAGAAGTACGACGACCTCCCCGGCGTCCTCGCCGCGGTCGCGGACCCGGCCAGCGACCTGGGCCCGGGCCCGCGGGTGCGGATCCGCGAGGCCGCCGACTACCTCGCGGTCGCCCCGCAGGTCGTCGCGGTCGCCCGCGACCTCGACCTCCCCCGCGACCACCTCGCCCTGCCCGGCGCTCCTGCCGACCCCGACGAGCTCGGCGTCCTGGTGGAGCGGTGGTCGCTCACGAGCCCGGTCGAGCGGCTCACCAGGGTGCTGGCCGGCGGCGCGGCCATGTAACACCGATTTCATTCCACTTGGTACTAGTTGGAAATCAGCCCTTCCTAGGTTCATCGCCACCGGGGCCCGACGCCGCGCCCCCTGGCCCCGAGCCTGCGGTCCCGAGCCGCAGGCCGATGACCGAGAGGGTTGTCCCACTGTGTTCCCATCCCGCGCCCGCCTTGTGACGGGCACCGTCCTCGCACTCACCGCGACGCTGGGCCTCAGCGCCTGCGGTGGATCCAAGTCCGGAGAGAGCAGTGCGGCCGAGAGCTGCGTCGACACCTCCGGCGACACCGTCAAGCTGGGGTTCCTCAACTCCACCTCGGGTGCGATGGCGATCAGCGAGCAGACCGTCCGCGACTCCCTCGCCCTGGCCGCGGAGGAGATCAACGCCTCGGGCGGCATCCTCGGCAAGCAGATCGAGCCGGTCGTCGAGGACGGCGCCAGCGATCCCGCGACCTTCGCCGAGAAGATCGAGAAGCTGCTGACCGGCGACTGCGTGGCCGCGGTCTTCGGCGGCTGGACGTCGGCGTCCCGCAAGGCGATGCTGCCGGTCGTCGAGGCCGACAACGGGCTGCTCTTCTACCCGGTCCAGTACGAGGGCCTGGAGGCCTCGAAGAACATCTACTACACCGGCGCGACCACCAACCAGCAGATCATCCCGGCGATGGACTTCTTGAAGTCGCAGGGCGTCAAGACCCTGTTCCTCGCCGGCTCCGACTACGTCTTCCCGCGCACGGCCAACAAGATCATCAAGCAGTACGCCGCCGACCTGGGCATCGAGATCGTCGGCGAGGAGTACGTCCCGCTGGACGACGACGACTGGACCACCCAGGTCGCCAAGATCGTCGCGGCCAAGCCGGACTTCGTGTTCAACACCATCAACGGCTCGTCCAACGTCGGCTTCATCAAGGCCTACTACGAGCAGGGCCTGAGCCCGGCCGTCTCGCCGATCATCTCGGTGTCGATCGCCGAGGAGGAGGCGCCGGCGATGGGCAAGGACGTCACCGGCCAGTACGCCGCCTGGAACTACTTCCAGTCGGTCGACAGCCCCGCCAACGCGACGTTCATCAAGGCGTTCCAGGACAAGTACGGCAAGAAGCGGCCGACCTCCGACCCGATGGAGGCCGCCTACACCTCGCTGTACCTCTACAAGAGCCTCGTCGAGAAGGCCGACTCCTTCGACGTCGACAAGATCAACGCGGCCGCCGACGGCGTCTCCTTCGACGCCCCGGAGGGCACGGTCACCATCGACGGCGAGAACCACCACATCGCCAAGACCGGCCTGATCGGCCGGATCAACGCCGACAACCAGTTCGACGTGGTCTGGTCCTCCGACGGCCCGATCGAGCCGGACCCGTTCCTGAAGGGCTACGACTGGTGGGACCCGAGCAAGGAGTGAGCTGAGCCGGCCCCGCCCGATCCCAGCCCACCCGTCCCGGGGTGCCGCGGCCACGCCGCGGCACCCCGGGCAGTCAGGAGATCCGAGTCTTGGACGCCCTCACCACTCCGCTGCTCGCCGGTACGGCGACCGGTGCCCTCCTCCTCATCGCCGCGCTCGGCCTCGCCCTCACCTTCGGCCAGATGGGCGTGATCAACATGGCGCACGGCGAGTTCCTGATGGCCGGCGCGTACACCGCCTACCTGACTCAGCAGGTCGTGACCAACACCGACCTGTCGATCCTGGTCGCGCTCCCCGCGGCCTTCCTCGTCGCCGGCTGCCTGGGGCTGCTGCTCGAGGTCTCGATCATCGCCTGGATGTACCGCCGGCCCCTCGACACGCTGCTGGTCACGGTCGGCGTCGGCCTCCTGCTGCGGCAGCTGGCCAAGGACGTGTTCGGCGCCCAGGGCGACCCGGTCCACACGCCGGGCTGGCTCGACGGCAACATCCTGGTCTTCGGCTACCACTGGCCCTACCGGCAGATGTTCACCATCCTGCTGGCGCTCGCGGCCCTCGCCGGGCTCGGCGCGCTGCTGAAGTACACGTCGTACGGCCGGCGGATCCGCGCCACCGTCCAGAACCGCGACCTGGCCGAGACCATGGGCGTCTCGACCCGCAGCGTGGACCGGGTGACCTTCTTCGTCGGCTCCGGCCTCGCCGGGATCGGCGGGGTCGCCGTGTCGCTCATCTCCGGGACGAACCCGAACCTCGGGACGACGTACATCATCTCGGCGTTCCTCGTCGTGGTCGCCGGCGGGCTCGGCCAGCTGCGGGGCACGGTGATCGCGGCGTTCACCGTCGGCATCGTGACGGCCTTCTTCACCGACTGGCTCAGCTCGAGCATGGCGCAGGTCCTCACGTTCGCGCTCGTCGTCGTCTTCCTGCAGGCCCGCCCGCAGGGCCTGTTCACCGTGCGCACGAGGGGGCTGGCATGAGCAGCCTGCGGAGATGGAGCAGGACGTGGGGCCCGCTGCTGGGCATCGCGCTCGTCGCGATCGCGCTGCTGGTCGTGGCGCCCGCCGTGCTCAGCCCGTTCCGGCTCAACAACCTCGGCAAGTACGTCTGCTGGGCCATCGCGGGCGTCGGCATCGGCCTCGCCTGGGGGCGCGGCGGCATGCTCGTCATGGGTCAGGGCGTCTTCTTCGGGCTGGGCGGCTACGCGATGGCGATGCATCTCAAGCTCGAGGCGGCGATGGCCACCGGCGGCCCGGCCGCGATCCCCGACTTCATGGTCCTGTACGGCGACGCGACGATGCCCGGCTGGTGGGAGCCGTTCCGCAGCGGGACGTTCACGGTGTTCGCGATCGTCGCCCTCCCGGCCGTCGTCGCCACCGTGCTCGGCTACGCGATCTTCAAGCGGCGGGTCAAGGGCGCCTACTTCGCGATCCTCAGCCAGGCGCTCGCCGTGGCCTTCGCGACCCTGCTCATCGCCACGATCAAGCAGACCGGCGGCTTCAACGGGCTCAACCAGTTCACCCAGTTCTTCGGCTACAACCTCTACGACCCGGTCAACAAGCAGATGATCTACTCGATCGCCGCCGTGGTCCTCGTGGTCTGCCTGCTCGTGGTGTGGCAGCTCTACCGCAGCCGCTTCGGGGAGCTCCTCGTCGCGACCCGGGACGCCGAGGAGCGGGTCCGCTTCCTGGGCCACGACCCGGCCAACGTCAAGCTGGTCGCGTTCGTCCTCGCCGCGGTCATGGCGAGCATCGGCGGGGCGCTGTTCGCCCCGATCACCGGGATCATCTCGCCCTCGGACGTCGATGCGACCGCCTCGATCCTCCTCATCGCGGGGGTGGCCCTCGGCGGCCGGGCACTGCTGCTGGGCCCCGCGCTCGGGGCGATCGCCGTCGGCTACGGCCGCACCACGCTCTCCGAGTCCTTCCCCGACCAGTGGACCTACTTCCTGGGCCTGCTGTTCGTCGTGGTCATCCTGTTCTTCCCCTCCGGGCTGGGCAGCGCCTGGTCCCAGATCACCAGCCGGCTGCGCCGGGAGGGAGCGGCATGAACGACGACTACCTCGAGGTCCGCGGGCTGAGCGTCGAATTCGACGGCTTCAGGGCGGTGGACGGCGTGGACCTCACCCTCCTGCAGGGCCGGCTGCACTTCCTGATCGGCCCCAACGGCGCCGGCAAGACCACGCTCGTGGACGCCGTCACCGGCCTGGTCCCGGGCACCGGCCTGGCCCGCTACCACCATCAGGACCTGCTGCAGATGAGGCCGCACCGGATCGTGCGGGCCGGGATCGGCCGCACCTTCCAGACCGCGACGGTGTTCGAGGGTCTGTCGGTGCTGCAGAACCTCGACATCGCCGGCGGCGTCCACCGCTCCCCGTGGTCGATGCTGCTCGCCCGGCGCGGGACGCCGTCGTACGTCGAGGAGGCGCTCGAGACCATCGGCCTGGCGGACCTGCGGGACCGCCCGGCGGGCATCCTCGCCCACGGCCAGAAGCAGTGGCTGGAGATCGGCATGCTGCTGGTCCAGGACGCCCGGGTGATGCTGCTCGACGAGCCGGTGGCCGGCATGAGCGCCGAGGAGCGCGAGGACACCGGCGACCTGCTCCGGCGGATCGGGACCGAGCGCACCATCGTCGTCATCGAGCACGACATGGACTTCGTCCGCAGCTACGCCGACGTCGTCACCGTGATGCACGCCGGCCGGGTGCTGGCCGAGGGCAGTGTCGCGGAGATCCAGGCCGACCCCCGGGTCCAGGAGGTCTACCTGGGCCGCACCGCGGACGAGACGCCGGAGGGGACGCTCGAGGAGACGCTGGACGAGACACTGGAGGGGACCGAGCATGCTTGAGCTGCGGGGAGTGACGGCCGGGTACGGCCGGACCCGGGTGCTGGCGGACGTCACTGTGGAGGTCCCCCGGGGCGGCGCGGTGGCGATCATGGGCCACAACGGCGCCGGGAAGACCACACTGCTGCGCGTGGCCGTCGGCCTGCTGCCGGTGATGAGCGGCCAGGTGCTCCTCGACGGCGCGGACGTGACCCGGCTGCGGCCCAACAGACGGGTGGCCCGGGGCCTCGGCTACGTGCCGCAGGGACAGCTCTCGTTCCCGCAGATGACCACGCTGGAGAACCTCCAGCTGGTCAGCACCGACCGCGCGGCCATCGACGGTGTGCTCGACACCTTCCCGGCGCTGCGGGGCCTGCTGGCACGGCGGGCCGGGCTGCTCTCCGGAGGCCAGCGCCAGCAGCTCGCCATCGCCCGTACCCTGCTGACCGGGCCGCGGATGCTGATCCTCGACGAGCCCACGGAGGGCATCCAGCCCAATGTCGTCGCCGAGATCGAGTCCGTGGTGACCGCGCTGACGGCGCGGGGCGACCTGTCGGTGCTGCTGGTCGAGCAGCACGTCGGGTTCGCGCTGCGCAGCACCGGCTCCTACTACGTCCTGGAGTCGGGTCGGATCACCTCCTCGGGCGCGGGCGGACCGGACGCCCTCGACGCCGTCCGCGCGGCCATGGCGGTCTGAGATGCACCTGACCCCTGCCGACACCGAGAAGCTGCTGCTCAGCGTCGCGGGCATGGTCGCCCGGGACCGGCTCGCCCGCGGCGTGCTGCTCAACTACCCGGAAGCGGTGGCGCTGCTGTCGTGCTGGGTCATCGAGGAGGCGCGGGCGGGCGCCCTCGTCAGCGACCTGATGACCCGCGGCCGCGAGGTCCTCGACCGGAGCCAGGTGCTGCCGGGCGTCGCGGAGATGATCGTCGACGTCCAGGTCGAGGCCACCTTCCAGGACGGGCGCAAGCTCGTCACCCTGCACCACCCGATCGCCTGACCACCGAGGGGAGACAGCCATGGGCATCGTGACCGAGGGTCCCGGGGCGACCCGGACCGGGGCCGGCACCGTCGTGCTCAACGGGGACCGCGGCCCCGAGGAGCGGGGCGTGCTGGTCGTCACCAACACCGGCGACCGGCCGGTGCAGGTGGGCTCGCACATCCACCTGGCGGAGGTCAACGCCGCGCTGGACCTCGACCGCGCGGCCGCGCGCGGGTTCCGCCTCGACATCCCGGCCGGCACGTCGCGCCGCTTCGAGCCGGGCGCCTCGCAGGAGGTCGCGGTCGTGGCGCTGCGCGGCGCCCGGGCGGTGCCGGGCATCCAGGTCAAGACCGACGGCCGTGGGCTGGGTCGTGTCTCCCGTTCCCCGACGGCGCCCAGGCCGCCCAGTACGCACGCCGGCGGCGTTGCCGATGCTTGAAAGACGCCCAGTCTGCCCGCGCACCGGCGCCTTGCCATCGCACGCGCTGGACGACCTGGACATCCACCGAGGAACGGGAGACAGGACCTGATGGCTGAGATCAGCCGGGCGGCGTACGCCGCGCTCTACGGCCCCACGACGGGCGACCAGGTGCGCCTCGGCGACACCGACCTGTGGCTCGAGGTCGAGCAGGACCTCGTCGTCGGCGGCGAGGAGGCCGTCTTCGGCGGCGGCAAGTCGATCCGGGAGTCGATGGCCCAGTCGACGCGCAGCTCCGCCGAGGGAGCCCTGGACACCGTCATCACCGGCGCCGTCGTCCTGGACCACTGGGGCGTCGTCCGCGCCGACGTGGGCATCCGCGGCGGCCGCATCGTCGCCCTCGGCCGCGCGGGCAACCCGGACATCGCGGACGGCGTCCACCCCGACCTCGTGATCGGCCCCGGCACCGACGTCGTGTCCGGGGAGGGCCGGATCCTGACGGCCGGCGCGATCGACGTCCACGTCCACTTCCTGTCCCGCTCGCAGCTCGTCGAGGCCCTCGCCACCGGCACCACCACGGTGGGCGGGGGCGGCACCGGGCCCTCGGAGGGCTCGAAGGCGACGACGGTGACGCCCGGGCCGTGGCACCTGGCGACCGTGCACCGGGCGCTGGACACCGTCCCGCTCAACGTCCTGCTCCTCGGCAAGGGGAACACCGTCAGCGCGGCCGGGCTCGCCGAGCAGGCCCTCGGCGGCGCCGCGGGCTTCAAGGTGCACGAGGACTGGGGCTCCACCCCCGCCGCCATCGACGCCGCGCTGCGAGCGGCCGACGAGTTCGGGCTGCAGGTCGCGCTGCACTCCGACAGCCTCAACGAGGCGGGGTACGTCGAGTCGACCATCGGCGCGATCGCGGGTCGCGGCATCCACGCCTTCCACGCCGAGGGAGCGGGCGGCGGGCACGCCCCGGACATCCTCACTGTCGCGGCACTTCCCCACGTGATCCCGGGTCGACGAACCCGACCCTCCCGCACACCGTCAACACCGTCGCCGAGCACCTCGACATGCTCATGGTCTGTCATCACCTCAACCCGCAGGTGCCCGAGGACCTCGCCTTCGCGGAGTCCCGGATCCGGGCCACGACCATCGCCGCCGAGGACCTCCTGCACGACCTGGGCGCGCTGTCGATCACCTCCTCGGACGCGCAGGCGATGGGCCGGATCGGTGAGGTGGTGTGCCGCACCTGGCAGGTCGCGCACGTCATGAAGCGCAGGTACGGCGACCACGCGGACCTCGGCGCCGGGCCGGCGGACAACCTGCGGGCGCGGCGGTACGTCGCCAAGTACACGATCAACCCCGCGATCGCGCACGGCATCGACCACGAGGTCGGGTCGGTGGAGCCCGGGAAGCTCGCCGACCTCGTGCTGTGGGACCCCCGGTTCTTCGGCATCCGGCCGGAGGCGGTGATGAAGTCGGGAGCGCTCGTGTGGGGAGCACTCGGTGACCCCAACGCCTCCATCCCGACGCCGCAGCCGGTGCTGATGCGGCCGACGCTGGTCGACGACGGCAGCCCCCACGCCGTCACCTTCGTCGCGCCGGCGGCGCTGGAGGACGGGCTCGCCGACCGGCTGGGGCTGCGGCGCCGGCTGGCGGCGGTCCGGCCGACGCGGGAGGTGACGAAGGCGTCGATGGTCAACAACGCCGCGCTGCCCCGGATCGACATCGACCCGGAGACCTTCGAGATCGACGTCGACGGCGAGCGGGTGGTGCCGGCACCCGCCGAGGAGGTCCCCCTGGCCCGGCTGTACTCGATGTTCTGATGACCCCGCCCGAGCTCTTCGTCCTGCTGCTCGCCGACGCCCGGCTGCCGGTCGGCGGGCACACCCAGTCCGGCACCCTCGAGGGAGCGCTGGCGCAGGGACTGGGGGCCGCGGACGTGCCCGGCTACCTGCGGACCCGCCTGCTCAGCACGACCCGGGTCGAGGCGGGCACCGCGGTGGTCGCCCGGGCCACGGTCGCCCGCGGCGGAGCGCTCGAGCCGGTCGAGCGCGCCTGGGCGGCCCGCACCGTCGCGCCGGCGCTGCGGGAGGCGTCGCGGGTGCAGGGGCGCGCGCTGCTGCGGCTGGCCCGTCGTACCTGGCCCGAGGCGACCCGTCCGCTCGACGACCTGCCCGCGCCGGGCCGGGCCACCGTCCTCGGCGCCGTCGCCGGCGGGCTCGGGATCAGCGCTCTCTCGCTGGCCCGGCTCGTGGCGTACGACGACGTGCAGACCGTCTGCGCCGCCGCCCTCAAGCTGCTGCCGCTGGACCCGGCGGCCGTGACCGGCTGGGTCGCCGAGGCCCTACCCGGCGTGGCGGAGGTGGCGAGCGCCGTCGCGGACGCGGAGTTGCCGTCCGACATCCCCGCCTGCGCCGCCCCCCAGATCGAGGCGTGGGCACAGGCCCACGCCGTCACCACGAGGAGGTTGTTCCGTGCCTGAGCACACCCACACCCACGCCCCGTCGCGCCCGCTCCGGCTCGGCGTGTGCGGCCCGGTCGGCACCGGCAAGAGCTCGCTGATCGCCCTCCTCTGCCGCGAGCTGGCCGGACGCCTCGAGCTCGCGGTGGTGACCAACGACATCTACACCGACGAGGACGCCCGCTTCCTGCGCTCGGCCGGCGTGCTCGCGCCCGAGCGGATCCGCGCCGTCGAGACCGGGGCCTGCCCGCACACCGCCATCCGCGACGACATCAGCGCCAACCTGATGACCGTCGAGGAGCTCGAGGAGGAGTACCCCGCGCTGGACCTGGTCCTGCTCGAGTCCGGCGGCGACAACCTGACCGCGACCTTCTCCCCCGCGCTCGTCGACGCCCAGGTGTTCGTGCTCGACGTGGCGGGTGGCGGGGACGTCGCCCGCAAGGGCGGCCCGGGCATCGAGCGGGCGGACCTGCTGGTCGTCAACAAGACCGACCTGGCGCCGTACGTCGGCGTGGACGTGCCGCGGATGCTCGCGGACGCCGCCGCGGCGCGCGGGGACCGGCCGGTGATCGGGCTCTCCCGCACGGACCGGTCCAGCATCGACGCGCTCGTGGCGTGGGTCGAGGAGGTCCGGCGCAGCCAGGCCGCCGGCGTCCTCGTGCCGGTGGACCCCGGGCCGATGGCGCGTCACGTCCATGCTCACGAGCACTGAGCGCACCGCCCGGACCAGACTCCGGGTGACCCGGACCGGCACCGGGCGGTGCCGGGTGCGCAGCGCGGTGACCCTCTCGGACCCGGCCGCGTCGTCGCTCCGACCGGTGCTGGTCCACCACGACGCGAGCACGGCACGGGTCTCGCTCGTTCCCGACGGGGCGCTGCTCCTCGCCGGCGACCGCGTGGAGCTCGACCTGGCCGTCGACGCCGGCGCCCGCCTCGACCTGGTCGAGCCGGGCGGCACGGTCGCGTTCGCGATGCGCGGCGGCCGCGCGGCCTGGGACGTGCGGGCGACGCTCGGCCCCGGTGCCGTGCTGGCCTGGGCCGGCGAGCCGTTCGTGGTCGCCGCCGGCGCCGAGGTCGACCGGACCCTGCGCGTGCGGCTCGCCGCCGGCGCCGTGCTCGCGATCCGCGAGTCGCTCGTCCTCGGCCGTCACGGCGAGGGCCCGGGACGGGTACGCCAGCGCACGGAGGTGCTGGCCGGCACGGAGCCCGTGCTCGTCGAGGAGCTCGACCTCGACCCGGCGACGGCGCCGGCCCTGCTCGGCGGCCACCGGGTGCTCAGCTCCGTGCTGGTCGCCGGGGCGCCCGCGCCCGACGGCACCGACGCCGACCGGTACGACCTGGAGGGCGGCGGCACCCTGTGGCGCCGGCTGGGCGCCCAGGCGCACGAGACCGACCTGTCCGCCGTATGGCGGGCCGTGCGCGACGGGACACGCTCTCGATGATTGATGCATCAGGGGTCTGCGCACCCAGGGCACGCACGTCGCCGCGTAGGCGACGCTCGGAAGACGCCGGCGGAGCCCCCCGACGTATCGACGGGGATGACCACTAGTGCACGCGCGCGATCCGCTCCTCCACCCGGAACTCGAGCCCGTCCGCGGCGGCGACGTACACGTCCTGGTCGAGCAGGTTGCCGGCCAGCCGCACCAGGCCGCGCGGGCTCTCGTAGAAGTGGCCGCTGGGCAGCGCCGCCACCGCGTCGACGGTGAGGTCGCCGCACACGGCTCCGACCCGGGCGAGGAACCAGATCGCCTCGTAGCAGGACTCGCCGACCGCGTTGAGCGCCGGCGCCCAGCGGCCCCACCGGGCGTAGTAGTCGTGGGCGAGCGCGGAGCTCTCGGCGGTGCCCAGCCCGTCGAAGTACGCCGCCGCGGCGTACAGCCGGTCGTTCGCGGCCACACCGCCGGCGAGCAGGGTGTTCTCCTCGACCGCGGGGCTCAGTCGGGGCAGCGCGGCCGTCAGCCCCGCGCGCGCGAACTGCCGGTTGAAGTGGACGGCGTCCTGGCCCATCAGCAGCATGATCACGCCGTCGACGGGCCGGCCGGCCAGGTCGCGCAGCACCGTGCCGAAGTCGCTCGTGCCGAGGGGGACGTAGGTCTCGCTGACGATCTCCGAGGGGGTCTCCTCCAGGGCGAGCCGGGCCGTCGCGCCGGTGACGCGCGGGAAGACGTAGTCGTTGCCCACGATGGCCCAGCGGCCCACGCCGAGCTCCTCGCGCATCCAGTGCGCCGCGGGCAGCAGTTGGTTGATCGGCCGCTCGCCGATCATGAACACACCCGGCGTCTCGTCACCGCCCTCGTGCATCGCGGCGAAGGCGTAGACCACGCGGCCGCCGACGCGCCGGGTGATCGCCTGCCGGACCGCGGAGATGTGCCAGCCCGCGACCGCGTGGACCCGGCCCGTGTCGACCAGCACGCCGACCTCGTCCGCCACCAATCGGGGGTCCCGGCCGGCGTCGACCACGACCAGCTCCACCCGGCGCCCGGCGATGCCGGTGCCGGCGTTGAGCTGCTCCACCGCGAGCTCGCCGCAGGCGAGGCACGACGGCCCGTAGATGCCCGTGGGTCCCTGGAGCGGGACGACGAAGGCGACGGACAGGACGTCGTCGGAGCGTGGTGCGGGCACGGCACCTCCGTGCGGGACGCGGCTGTCGCGGCCGGCGGCGCTGCGGGCGGCGGGTCAACCGGAGTGCTCGGTGTGCGACCTAGGATAGGGCCACCATCGCCGTCCCGTCCGAGGAGGCCGTCGTGAGCCACCCGCCCAGCCTCGCCGTCCGGGTCGGCCGGGTCGAGGCCGCGCTGCGCCGGGCGCTGCAGCCGCTGCTCGACGAGCACGGGCTCACCCTCGAGCACTGGCGGATCCTCGCCGTCGTCGCGGACGCCCCCGGCCTGGGCATGGGCGAGGTCGCGACGGCCGCCGCGGTGCCCGCCGCTACCCTCACCCGCCATGCCGACCGCCTGGTCGAGCGCGGTCTCCTCGTCCGGCGGGTCGATCCCGCCGACCGGCGCCGGGCCGTCGTGGCGCTCTCACCCCTCGGCCAGGCGTACGCCGGCCGGCTGCTCGCCGCCGAGCGCACCGCCGCGGTGCCGGATTACTCGGTCGCGACGATCCCCCTGCGCAGCAGCCTGACCAGCTGACGCGCGGTGTCGCGGACCGGCGTACCGGCCGCGGCGTCCGCGATCTGGCCCGCGAAGTCGATCAGCTGCTTCATCTGGCGCACGAAGTCGCCGGCCGTCTGGTCGTTGCGGGTGATGATCTCGTCGAGGTCCTGGCCCTCCGCCCACCGCCAGGCGGTCCAGGCGAAGCCGGCGTCGGGCTTGCGGAGGAAGTCGAGGCGGTGCTCGCGCTCCAGCCGCTCCAGGTCGCCCCAGAGCCGGGTCATCGCGTCGATGGTGACCTGGATGGCGCCGCCGGGGACGTTCGGCGGGCCCTCGTCGGGACGGCGGGCCTCGTAGACCAGCGCGGAGAGCACGGCGCCGAGCTGGGAGGGCGACAGGTCGTCCCACAGGCCGGTGCGCAGCGACTCGGCGGCGACCAGGTCGAGCTCGGAGTAGATCCGCATCAGCCCGCGGCCGCGCTCGGTGACCTCGTCCTCGCGGAGGTAGTCGAGCGCCTCCAGCACCTCGCAGACCCGGTCGAAGGTCCGCGCGACGGTGTTGGTGCGCCGCTCGATGCGCTGGGACAGCGTCTGGGTGTCCTTCTCGAGCTTGGCGTACCGCTCGGCCCACCGGGCGTGGTCCTCCCGCTCCGCGCAGCCGTGGCAGGGATGCTCGCGGATCCGGGCGCGCAGCGCCTGGATCTCGCGCGCGGTGGCCTCGTCCACCGGGCCGCGCTCGGCCCGGGGACGCGTGGCGGACAGCGGCAGCGCGCGGACCGCCTCGCGGACCGCCTGCGCGATGTCCTTGCGCTGCTGGGGGTTGCGGGCGTCGACCCGCTTCGGGAGCCGGATGTGGGCGACCGGCTCGACCGGCGTCGGGAAGTCCATCATCGCCAGCCGCCGGCCCTGCCGCTCGGCGGTGATGACCAGCGGCCGGTGGCCGTGCTCGGACAGCCCGGGGTCCACCACGACCGCGGGACCGGCGAACTTCCCGACGGGTACGACGATCACGTCGCCGGGCGTGAGCCGCTCCAGGGAGGCCATCGCCTCGCCGCGGCGGTCCTGCCGGCGCACCTTGCTCGCCTCCTTCTCCAGCTCCGAGACCCCACGGCGCAGCGCGGCGTACTCCATGAAGTCGCCGAGATGGCACTGGGCGGCCTCGGCGTAGCCGGCGAGCGCGTCCTCGGCCTTGCGCAGCTGGCGGGCCAGCCCGACGACGGCGCGGTCGGCCTGGAACTGCGCGAAGGACTGCTCCAGCAGCTCGCGGGCCTGGTGGCGGCCGTAGGAGTGCACCAGGTTGACCGCCATGTTGTACGACGGCCGGAAGCTGCTCCGCAGCGGATAGGTGCGGGTGGAGGCGAGTCCCGCGAGCTCGCGGGGGTTCATCCCCGGCTGCCAGAGCACCACCGCATGGCCCTCGACGTCGAGCCCGCGGCGGCCGGCCCGGCCGGTCAGCTGGGTGTACTCCCCCGGCGTGATGTCGGCGTGGGTCTCGCCGTTCCACTTGCTCAGCTTCTCCAGCACCACCGTCCGGGCGGGCATGTTGATGCCGAGCGCCAGGGTCTCGGTGGCGAAGACGATCTTGATCAGCCCGCGCAGGTAGAGCTCCTCGACGCACTCCTTGAACGCCGGCAGCATCCCGGCGTGGTGGGCGGCGACACCGCGCGAGGCGGCGTCGAGGAAGTCGTGGTAGCCGAGCACCTGCAGGTCGGCCGAGGGCAGGCCGCCGAGCGTGCTCTCGACGTGGGCGATGACCTCGTCGCGCTCCTCCGGCGTGGTCAGGCGCAGGTTGGCGTCGAGGCACTGCTGCACGGCGGCGTCGCAGCCCGCGCGGCTGAAGATGAAGTCGATCGCGGGCAGCATGCTCTTGCGCTGCAGCTGGTCGACCACGTCGAGGCGGCCGGGGATCCAGATCCGCCGCCCGCTGCCGACATTGCGGCTCCCCGGTCCGCCCTGGCGGCCCCGGGCTCCCTTGGGCGTGCGGTGCCCCTTGAGCCGGGAGGACGCCCAGTCGTCGCGGGCCAGCCTCATCAGCTCGTCGTTGACCGGCGCGCCCTCACGGACGAAGCCCGCGGCCGCGTCGACGTCGGAGGACGCGAACAGGTCGAGGAGCCGGCGCCCGACCATCACGTGCTGGAACAGCGGCACCGGCCGGCGCTCGGCCACGATCGTCCGGGTCGAGCCGCGCACCGTCTCCAGCCACTCGCCGAACTCCTCGGCGTTCGACACCGTCGCCGACAGCGAGATCACCGACACCGACTCCGGCAGGTGGATGATGACCTCCTCCCACACCGCCCCCCGGGAGCGGTCCGCGAGGTAGTGCACCTCGTCCATCACCACGAAGCCGAGCCCGACGAGCGTGCGGGAGCGCGCGTAGAGCATGTTGCGCAGCACCTCGGTGGTCATCACGACCACCGGCGCCTCGCCGTTGATCGTCGTGTCGCCGGTGAGCAGGCCCACCCGGTCCTTGCCGTAGCGGGCGGCCAGGTCGGCGTACTTCTGGTTCGACAGCGCCTTGATCGGCGTCGTGTAGAAGCACTTCCGGCCGGTCTCGAGCGCCAGGTGGACCGCGAACTCCCCCACCACCGTCTTGCCGGCGCCGGTGGGCGCGGCCACGAGCACGCCGTCGCCGTCCTCGACCGCCTTGCAGCCCTCGACCTGGAAGTCGTCGAGCGGGAACGGGAAGCCGGCCGCGAAGTCGCGGAAGACCGGGTGGCCCCGGTCCTTGCGGTACGACGCGTACCGCTCCGCGGGCGTCCGCGCCTCGTCGTCGCGGGCGCTCACGCGATCACCCGGACCGCACCGGGAACGCACTCGACGGTCAGCGGGAGCGGCCCGAACCGCTCGCCGTCGGCGTAGCCGACGATGCCCGCGCTCGCCACGGTGACGCGGCGGACGCGGTGGTGCTCGTACTGGGGATGGGTCACGTGGCTCCCGTCGAACAGCTTGGGGAAGGTGCGGATCAGCTCCATCCTGCCGACCGGCTTGATGAGCACCACATCGAGGAGGCCGTCGTCGAGCTCGGCGCCGTGCGCGATCCGCAGTCCGCCGCCGAACGAGGGGCCGTTGCCGACGGCCACCAGCATCGCCTCGAGCTCGTGCTCGGTGCCGTCGAGGTCGAGGAGGTAGCGCAGCGGCCGGAAGACCCGCAGCTCCGCCACGGTGGCGAGGTTGTAGCGCATCTGCCCGCGCGGCCAGCGCATCCGGTTGGCGCGCTCGTTGACGACGGCGTCGAAGCCGGCCGCGAGGACCCCGCCGAAGTACCGGTCTCCCACCCGGGCCAGGTCGACGGTGCGCGCCGTGCCCTCCAGGATCCGTACGGCGGCCGCCGCCCCGTCGCGCAGCGGCAGGTCGAAGTAGCGGGCGAAGTCGTTGCCGGTCCCCGCCGGCAGGATCCCGAGCGGGACGTCCGTGCCGGCGACCGCCTGGAGTCCGAGGTTGACCATGCCGTCGCCCCCGCACACGACGAGCGCGTCGGGCTCCTCCGCCGCGGCCACCCGGGCCAGGTCGAGCGTCTCGTCGGCGTCGCGGCCGGTCAGGGCCGTGGTCCGCCAGCCGGCACCGTGGAAGCGCGGCAGCGCCTCGTCCCGCATCCGCGCGCCGCGTCCCTTGCCCGAGGTGGGATTGGTGAGGACGATCGCGCGGGGCACGCCCTGAAGGCTAGTCGAGCCAGATCACGATGCCGGTGTGGCCGCTGAGGACCGCGGCGACCCCGGCCCGCACCGCCCGGGCGGCCCGCTCGGGGGTGAAGGTCGCCGGGTCGTAGACCGATGACGCGCCCACGCCCCGACCCCGGAAGGACGCGCCCGCCCAGTCCGCGGCCGTGACGTTGCCGGTCGGCTCGGGCAGCTCCGCGCCGACCACGAGGAACTGCTGGTCGAGGTGGTGGGCGCTGACCACGGCGAGCGCCTCGATCAGGTCGTTGCCGGCGCTGACGATCAGGTCGGGACGCAGGTCCATCGCCTCGGTGATGCTCGGGACGACGTCGTGGGCGTCGTCCGGGGTGATCTCCTTCAGCGCGACGTCCTCGTCCGCGGCCCAGGCCCGCACGGCGGAGGCGAGGACGCGGCTCGGCTCGTCGTCGCCGTACGACAGCAGGACCACGCGGTAGCCCGGCCCCGGGGACACGGCGTCCCATGTCCCGGCCCGCGGCGTGACCGTCGACTCCGGGTGCGGCGCGGCCACCCCGCCGAGGAAGCCGGGAGCGACGGTGCCCGAGGCCGCCGGGACCGGCCGGTCGAGCGCCCAGGGGTCGTCGTCGCCGCACCCGGCGAGGAGCGCCCCGAGGACGCCGAGCAGCAGGGCGAGCAGGGCGGGGAGCGGGGCGACCGGGCCGGCGGCAGGAGAGCGCACGCGCCCTTACTACCCCACCGCCGCGGCGGTTCCGGCCTCGCCGACGGCCTGGCCACCGCGTCTTCCCCGACCCGTCACCTGCGCAGCGCCGGTCGTTCACCGGGGCCGTGGACGGTTCGCTCGCCCACCCGAGAAGGAGCACGATGCCCAACCCCGTACGACGGCTGCCCGTCGCCGTCCTCGTGGCCGCGGTCGTCGCGGTCCTCACCCTCGGTCCCGCGCCCGGCGCCGGCGCCCACGGCTTCTCGTCCGTGGTCTACGCCGACGTGACGGCGCCGGAGCCCGGTCACGTCCGGGTGGAGCTCGGCCTGGAGTACGACCTCCTCGTCGTGTCCACGGCCGACACCGAGCGGGCCGACGACGTGTTCCAGGACGGCACGGCGGCCTTCGAGGGCGGCGACGCCGGCGAGCAGGCCGACGCCCTCGAACGGCACCTCGCCACCGTGACGGCGTACGTCACGAAGCGGTTCGAGGTCGGCGCCGGCGGCAGCGCCTGCACGCCGTCGGTGGCGGACCAGGTGACGATCGCCCAGCGCGAGGGCGTGCCGTACGCCTTCCTGGTCCTCGACTACGCCTGTCCCCGGGCGGACGCACACCAGGTCACCAGCCGTCTGTTCCCCGACGACGAGGGCTACGTCCGCGACACGAAGACGATCGTCACCTACGAGCTCGACCTGCGTCACGGCAGCGCCGCGCTCGACGCCGGCCGGCCGACCTTCGACACGACGCAGTCGGCCTCCGAGCGCTTCGTCGAGTTCTTCCGGCTCGGCGCCGAGCACCTGCTCACCGGGCTCGACCACATCCTGTTCCTGCTCGCCCTGATCGCCGGCTCCCGCCGGCTGCGCGAGGTCGTCCTGGTCGCCACCACGTTCACCCTCGCCCACTCCGTCACCTTCGTGCTGGCGGCCCTCGGCCTGGACACGGTGCCGGGCGCGGTCGTCGAGCCGGTCATCGCGCTCTCGATCGCCGTGGTGGCCGGCTGGTACCTGTGGCGCCTGGTGCGGCTGCGCGAGCACGCGATGGACCTCGAGACCGGCACCGACAGCCACCTCGCGCTCGACCCGGCGGGCTGGACCCGGCTGGCGGTGGTCTTCTGCTTCGGACTGGTCCACGGCCTCGGCTTCGCCGGCGCGCTGGGCATCGACGCCTCCTGGTCCTGGACCCTGCTCTGGTCGCTGCTCGTCTTCAACCTGGGCATCGAGGCGGTCCAGCTCGGCATCATCGCGCTGCTCTTCCCGGCGCTGGCCCTGCTGCGCCACCGAGCACCTGCCGCCGGCATCGTCGTGACCGGCCTGATCACCGCCGGCGTCGCCGTGATGGGCCTGGTGTGGTTCGTGCAGCGGGTCGCGACGGGCTGAGCGCGAGCGCCGCGTCTTCCGGCGCCGGTCGCCCGGCCGATCCGCACGATTCACCGAGCCTTCACCCGCGACCGACAGCCTCCTAGGGCTCAGCACATCGAGCGAGCTCCACCTGCATCTCCCAGCACGGCTCCCTATCCCCTCCAAGCCAGAAATGGACGGATGAACTCGATGAAGTCGAAGAACCCTGCGCCCGCCCGCGGCACCCTGCGTCGGCGGGTCGCCTCGGGCGTCACGATCGCTGCTCTCAGCGTGTCGGCGGTGCTCGGCGCCGGCGCCCTGGACGCGGCGCATGCCGAGGACCCTGCCGCGATCACCGGCATCGTCCTCAGCGTCGGTGGTTCCGAGAACCAGCGCGTGGTCTCCTGGTACGCCTCGGCCAACACCGCCCAGAGCGTCCAGGTCGCCCCGACCTCCGCACTCGTCAACGGCGAGTTCCCCACGACCGCCACGACCTACTCCGCCACCGTCGCCGCCAACACGGTCAGCGGCGGCTACAACGGCCACGCCACCCTCAGCGGGCTCCAGGAGCACACGGCGTACTCCTACCGCGTCGGCGCCGAGGGCGCCTGGTCCCCCACCTACTCGTTCAAGACCCAGGACTTCGAGGGCGACTTCGACTTCCTGTTCTTCGGCGACCCGCAGATCGGCGCCTCGGGCAATGTCGCCAACGACACCGCCGGCTGGGCCGCCACGCTCGACGTGGCGACGGCGGCGCACCCGGACGTCGAGCTGTTCGTCTCCGGTGGCGACCAGGTCGAGACGGCGGGCACCGAGTCCCAGTGGAACGCTTTCCTCTCCCCCGACAAGCTCCGGCAGTACCCCTGGGTGCCGACCATCGGCAACCACGACGTCGGCAGCAAGGCCTACGAGCAGCACTTCTGGACGCCGAACACCGACCGCTCGGCGGCGCTGTACACGAACCCCAGCACCGCGTCCGGCGGCGACTACTGGTTCATCTACAAGGACGTGCTGTTCATCGACATCAACAGCAACGCCTACAACAACGGCGCGGACGCGGCCCACGTCAACTACATCACCTCGGTCGTCAACGCCCACGGCGCCGAGGCGAAGTACACCGTCCTCGTCTACCACCACGCGATCTACTCCCCGGCCTCGCACGCGCAGGACGCGGACGCCAAGATCCGCCGCCAGGACTTCCCGACGGCGTTCTCGAACCTCGGCGTCGACCTCGTCCTGCAGGGCCACGACCACGCCTACTCGCGCAGCTACCTGCTGAAGAACGGCGAGAAGGCGAACGCCGACGAGGCGGCCGGCGCCAACGAGGTGTTCCAGGGTCCCGGCGGCGTGGTCTACGTGACGGGCAACTCGGCGTCCGGCTCGAAGTACTACGGGATCACCGCGCCCGGCTCGTACGCCGACCCGGCGCACCCGTCGCAGCGCTGGTACAACTCGGTGGAGAACCAGGAGAACCGCCGCTCGTACGTGAAGGTCTCCGTCGGTCGCGACGCGCTGACCGTCGAGGACATCCGCAGCGAGGCCTCCGCGAACGGCGCGGTCGGCTCGACGATCGACAAGGTCGTGATCAAGCCCAACCACGGCGACGGCCAGGAGGTCGCGGTCGACGTGCCGCAGGCCGGCCCGGGTGAGTTCGGCTGGAAGATCGACGGCCGGAACAAGCTCGTCGACCTCGGCGAGGCCGAGGAGCAGACCGGCTTCTTCCTCGCCGACGGCGCGATCAACCCGCTCACCGTGACCGACACGCGGCCGAGCGCCTCCCCCTGGGCGATCAGCGGCCAGATCAGCGACTTCGCCGACGGCACCAAGTCGTTCGCGGCGAAGTACCTGGGCTGGCAGCCGCACGTCCTCGCCGAGGGCGTGGGCGCGACCGCCGGCGCGCCGATCGAGTCCGGCTACACCGCCGGCAACGGTCTCGCCGACTCGCGCACGCTCAGCTCCGCCACCACCGGCCACCCGCTCGGCTCGGCGGACCTCGGTGCGGACCTGACCCTCAAGCTGCCGACCTCGGTCCCGAAGGGCAGCTACCGGGCCACGCTCACCATCACCGCGGTGAGCTGACCCGCTCCTCCACCCGGCAGGCCGGTGCTCGGGCACCGGCCTGTACCCGCGCCCGCCGTACCCCTCCCGAAGGTGAACCCGATGCTCTCCCGCCCGCTGGCCCTGCTGGCCGCCCTGCTCCTCTCCGTCCTCGTCGCCCCCGCGCCCGCGCAGGCCGCGGAGGGCGAGGCCTCCTGGGCGATCCGGACCGCGTCGAACACCTATGGCGACGCCCGCCAGAACTTCAGCTACACGCTCAACCCCGGCGCCACGGTCGAGGACGCGCTGGTGGTCCACAACGACGGCACGGAGCCGATCACCCTCGCGGTGTACGCCGCCGACGGGTTCACCACCACCGACGGCCAGCTCGACCTGCTCCGCACCGACCAGGAGTCCCACGGCGTCGGCGTCTGGGTCACGGCCGGCCGGAGCACCGTCAAGATCAAGCCCGGCAGGGAGAAGCAGGTCCCGTTCGCCCTCGCGGTCCCCGACAACGCGACGCCCGGCGACCACCTCGGCGGCATCGTCACCTCGCTGACGTCCGAGGCGAACGACGCCGGCATCGCCGTCGACCGGCGCCTGGCGATGCGGATCCGGGTGCGCGTCAGCGGCGAGCTCGCGCCCCAGCTCACCGTCGAGGACCCGCACGTCGACTACGACGGCACCGCCAACCCGCTCGGCACGGGTGAGGCGACCGTCGAGTACACGATCCACAACACCGGGAACGCGATCCTCGCCGCGCGCCAGGAGGTCCGGGTCACCGGGCCCTTCGGCTGGGCCGGCCGGGACGCGCCCGACCTCCCCGACACCCCGAGCTGCTGCCCGGCGAGAGGTGGACGGTCTCCGTGCCCGTCGACGGCGTCCCCCCGCTGGTGCGCCTCTCCGCGCAGGTGCGGCTGGTGCCGCTGCTCAACGACGCCGCCGGGTCCACGAGCACCCTCGACGCCGTCGAGGAGACCGGTCACGGCTGGGCGGTGCCCTGGACGCTCCTGCTCGTCGTCGTCCTCGTCGGCGGCGGTGGGACCGGGCTCGTCGTCCGCGACCGCCGGTTGCGGGCCGCGGTGCGCGAGACCGCAAGCGCGAGCGCCTGATGGGACGCGCGCTGCCCCGCCTCGCGCTGCTGGCCGTCGCCGTTCCGGCGCTGGTCGCCGGTCCGGCCGCCACCGCGACCGCCGCGCCGGTCGCGTCCTGCACGTACGCCGGCACCGGCACCGGCACGGTCAGCGTCGACGGGGAGCCGCGGGTCGGCGAGACGATCACCGCGACCTACCACGGCGGCGCCGACGGCGGCCTGACCTGGAGCTGGACCGGCACCGGGTACGGCGCCTCCTTCCGCACCCGCTCCTTCACCCCGCGCCCCGACATGGTCGGCGCCGATGTGCGGCTGACCGTCCACGCGCCCGCGACCGGGTTCCGCGCCGACTGCGTCCTGCCGCGCATCGACTGGGGACGCCTGGCCGCGCCGCCCGAGCCGGAGCTCTCCGGCACGGCCGAGGCCGGCGGCAGGCTGCGCGCCGCCGTACCGGCGCCTCCGCCGCCCGGGGCCGCGTACCACTACGAGTGGTTCCTCGCCGACGCGCCGAGCGCCTTCGCGACCGGCCCGGAGGTCGACGTCACGCCGGCGATGGTGGGCCGGGAGCTCACCGTCAAGGCGATGGCGACCGCGATCGGCTACCGGGACTCCGCGTGGTCCGCGCCGGCGGGCCCCGGGGGTCGTCGGCGCCGAGCGGCTCGCGACGCCCGGCGCGCCCACGATCAGCGGCGTCACCGAGACGGCCGGCGTCCTCGTCGCCCAGCACGCGGACGACGCCGGCCTGCCCGAGGGGACGGCGTACCACTACCGGTGGCTCGCGGACGGGACGGTGTTCGCCTCCGGTCCCCAGGTGAGCCTCGCCGCTGCGCAGGTGGGGGCCGTCGTCACCGCCCAGGTGCAGGTCAGCGCCCCCGGCCGCGCCACCTCCGCGTGGTCCGCCGCGTCGCCCGGCGTCGGGCCCGTCGCGCGCGCCGTCCTGCGCACGCCCGACGCGGTCCGCGTCGACGGCTCCCCCGAGGTCGGCCAGCGGCTCAGCGCCGTGGTGACGGGCAGCTGGACGGAGGGCACGGCGCTGACCTGGACCTGGCTGGCCGACGGCGAGCCGTTCGCCGGCACGGTCGGCGCCGTCGTCCTGACGCCGGCGCAGGCGGGAGCGATGATCGCGGTGCGGGTCACCGGCGAGCTCGCCGGCCATCTCCCCGGCGTGGTGGTCTCCGACCCGGTCGGGCCGGTCCCGGGCGAGCCGATCGACGTACCCACCGATCCCACCGGCCCCGCCGAGGTCGTCGATCCCGGGCCGGTCGTCGCGGCCCAGCTGGACTCGCACCGGCCGCGTCTCGTGGGGACGCCGCGGGTCGGCCGCCGGCTGGTCGCCAAGCTCCGCCCCGGCCGCTGGACGGCGGGCACGACGCTCACGGTGCGGTGGTACGCCGGCGGCAAGCTGATCCGGCGCGGCACCGGGCACACCCGGCTCCGGCTGACCCCCGCCGAGCGGGGCAAGCGGATCCGGGTGGTCGTCGTGGGCAAGAAGCCCGGCTACCCGAAGGTCGAGCGCGTCAGCAGGAGGACCGTCCGGGTCCGCTGAGCCGGCCCTCCCCGGGCCGGGTCAGAGCGGGCTCGGCTCGTCGGGCGAGAGGCCGGCGTTGATCGTCCGGCCCGCGCGCCGCCGGTCGTTGAGCCGGGCGATCACCTCGGAGATCAGGAACAGCACGACCATCGGAACGGCCATGAAGGTCATCGTGAACGGGTCGCCCGACGGCGTCATGATCGCCGCGAAGATGAAGGTGCCGACGATCATCCACGGCCGGTGGGCGCCGAGCGTCTTGCCCTTGAGGATGCCGGCCATGTTGAGCAGCACGACGAACACCGGGATCTCGAACGCGATGCCGAAGCCGAGCAGCGTGCGGCTGAAGAAGGTGAGGTAGTCGTTGAACTCGACGAGGTTCGTCAGCTCCTCGGGGTTGAGCCCGATCAGGATCTCCAGGCCCTTGGGGAGCGTGACGTAGCCGAGCACGACGCCGACGATGAACAGCGGCCCGGCGATGGCGGCGAAGATCCCGGTCCAGCGCTTCTCGTTGCGGTGCAGGCCCGGGAGGATGAACGCCCAGATCTGGTAGAGCCAGACCGGGCTGGAGCCGATCAGCGCCGCGAGGCCGCAGAGCTTGAGGTAGAGCAGGAAGCCGCCGGCCGCGCCCGAGGTCGTGGCCTCGGTGGAGCCGTCGGGCAGCTTCGCCTGCGCGGCGAGATAGGGCTCGAGGACCAGCTGGAACAGCGGGTCGAAGAAGAACAGCGCGACGCCGAAGGCCACGAGGACCGCGAACCCGGACTTCAGGATGCGGGCGCGCAGCTCACGCAGGTGGTCGGACAGCGCCATCCGCCCGTCGTCGCCGACGGGATGGACCGGCTTTCCGATGAAGAGCTTGAGGAGACCGGAGACGGCCAAGGTCAGGCGTTGTTCTCGCGCCGCTCGTCGACGATCTCGCCCTCGGCGACGTCGTCGGCGGCGTTCAGCTCACCGGGCTGCACCGGCGGGGCGGGCTTGGCCGGCGTCTCGTCGTCGTCGCGCAGGCCCTTGGTCTCGGCCTTGAAGATCCGCAGCGCCTGGCCGGTGCCACGCGCGAGGTCGGGGAGCTTCGCGGCTCCGAACACCAGCACCACGATCGCCAGGATGACGAGCCACTCGGCGCCCTGGGGCATTCCGATCAGGGGAAACATCGGTGGGACCAACTCTCGATCGTCGGGTTCTGCGGGACTGCTCCCATGCTACGCCCCCGTCAGCGGTACAGGCTGAGGGTCTCCTGTGCGCGGGCCGTGAACGTCGCGGTGAGCTCGGCCGGGCGGATCACGGTGGCATGCGGTGCCAGGCGCAGCAGCAGCCGGGTCAGCCACCTCCGGTCGACCACGACCAGGTCGACCTCGGCCGAGCCGTCGTCGTGCGCCCGGACCTCGCGGACCGGGTAGTAGTCGGTCGCCCACCGGGCCGGCGGCTCCAGCCGCAGCGTCACCAGCGTCGCGTCGGGGACGTCGTCACTGAACAGCCCCTCGCTCAGGTCCCGCGGCGGCCGGGCCGCCGTCGTCGGGGCGCTCGGCAGGAGCTCGGCCTTCGTGATCCGGTCCAGCCGGAACAGCCGGTCGCCCCCGGCCCGGTGGCAGAAGGCGTCGAGATAGGAGAAGACCCCGTGCGCGACCACGCCGTACGGGTCGACGACCCGCTCCGACTCCTCGTCGCGGGACGGCACGAAGTACAGCAGCCGCAGCTGCCGCCCGCTCGCCACCGCCTCGTCCACGAGCGCCGTCAGCTGCGCCACCACGACCTGCTGGGCGTCCCGGGGCGACGGCGTCACCTCCACGTGCGGCGCACCCGTCGCCGCGGCCTCCAGCTTCGCCAGCACCCGGTCGACCAGCTCCGGCGTCGCCCCGCGGACGCGGTGTCCCGCAGCATCCGCAGCGCCACGATCACCGCCGACGCCTCCGTCGCCGTCAGCCGCAGCGGCCGCGCGAGGTAGTCGGCGTTCTCGACCCGGATCACGCCCTCGGTGACCGGGCTCCCCTCCTCGGTGACGATCGCGTCGAGGTCGACGTCGATGAGGTCGTCGGGCAGACCGCCCGGCAGGCCGCACATGAAGAGCACCTTGAGGTCGCGCACCACCTGCTGCGGCGTCGTACCCAGCAGCGTGGCGGCCTCCTCCAGGCGCACGCCGTCGCGGTGGTGCAGGAACGGCACCAGCGTCAGCAGCCGCGCCACCTGGTCCCGCGCCCCCGGCGTGGGTGTCCTGCTCACCGGACCGCTCCTGAACCACGCCGATTGGGCAGAAACCGCAGGTCTGTGCGGCGTGTCGTTGCGGTTTGGGACCAAACCGCAACCTTCGGAGCACTCGCCGGACCACTCACCGGACCACCTCCGCCAGCCGGGCGACTACCTGCTCGCGGACCTCCGCCGGCTCGACGAGCACTGCGTCGGGGCCGTGGGAGAGCACCTCGTCGGCCAGGCCCTGGGTCGGGCGCACCAGGACCAGACGGTCCCAGCCGGTCCGGTCGTCGGGTCCGGCCACGCCGACCTCCACCCGCTCGGCGGAGCGCCGCAGGCCGTGGCCGGTGTCCTCCCGGACGAGCACCACCGCCGTGGTGGTGGGGGTCGGCGGCGCCATCCGGCGGGCGATCGCGCGGACGTCGGTCTCCGGGGGTACGTCGTACGCGCCGGGCGGGCCGACCAGGCGCACCTCGCCCTGCACCCGGGACAGCCGGAACACGCGCTCCGCCTCTCGGTCGGCGTCGTGGCCGACGAGGTACCACCGGCCGGCGTACCGGACGACCCCCCACGGCTGCACCCGCCGCCGCATCGGGGTGTCGGCGCCGGGACGCTGGTAGTCGAACTCGATCGCGTTGCGCTCGCAGACCGCGACCCAGCACTTCTCGAAGGCGGGCTCCTCGGCGGTGAGCAGTGGCCGGGCGATCTCGAGCGCGTCGAGGTCGACGTCGATCCCCGCCGCGCTCAGCTTCCGTACGGCGTCCGTGGTCGCCTGCGCCATGGTGGCGTGCTGCCACACCCGCGACGCGATGCCGACGACCGCGGCCTCCTCGGGGTCAGCTCCACATCGGGCAGCGCGAACGCCTCCGGCGGGATCCGGTAGCCGACCTCGTCCTCGAAGAGCGGGTCCACGGCCGCGACCTCCACCGGGACGCCGAGACTACGCAGCTCGTCCTTGTCGCGCTCGAACATCTTCTCGAACGCGTCCGCGCGGGAGTCCGGGTACAGCAGCTCGCGGATCCGCTCCTTGGCGATCGGCCTGCGCTGCACCAGGAGCATGATCAGCAGGTTGAGGAGGCGCTCACTCTTCGGTGCTGGCATCCGGGCTCGGCTCGTCGTTCGCACCGGGCGTCGCCTCCGACTCGGGGGTCTCGGGCGTCGCCTCGGGCTCAGGCTCGGGCTTCGGCTCCGGGTCGGCGGCGTCGAGGATGTCGACGACGAAGTAGAGCGTCGAGTTCGCGGGGATGTCCTCGCCCTGCGCCTCGTCGCCGTACCCGAGCTTCGGCGGGATCTGGATCAGGACCCGGCTGCCCACGGGCAGGCCGACGAGGGCCTTCGACCAGCCCTTGACGACGGAGGCGTCCTTGCCGCCGACGACGGCCTCCAGGCCGCGGCCGTCGGCGTAGCTGGAGTCGAACGGCTGCTCGCCGCCCGGGATCTGGCCGAGGTAGCTCGCCAGGATCGTCTGGCCCTTGGTCACCTCGGGGCCGGTGCCCTTGACCAGGGTCGCGACCTCGAGCTTGCCGCTGGGCTTGGGGGCATCGGAGAAGTCCAGGCTCGCCGGGACGCCGGCGTCCTCGACGATCGTGGGCGCCCAGCCCGGGGCGGCCTCCTCGCTGCCCTCGGGGCCGGCGACGCCGGCGATGTCGGCCACGAACAGCAGGCCGTCCTCGTTGCCGATGTCGAGCGCCGCGAGCAGGCCGGCGGCCTGGCTGCCGAGGTAGCCGCCGAAGGCCACGTCGCTGCCGACGGTGACCGCGATCCGGCTGCCGACCTTCTGGCCGGCCTTGATCTGGTCGGCGAAGCCGAGGGAGAGCAGGTCGGTGAGGGTCTGCGGCTCCTTCTCGGTGCCCACCTTGACCAGCGTGCTGAGCGAGGTGGCGGCGTAGCTGTCGAAGTTGACCTTGTGGGTCCAGCCGTCGGCGAGGGTGAACTCCACGCGGACGACGTCGCCCTTCTTCAGCGCGGCGCCGTCGCCCTCCGTGAGGACCTTCGTCGCCGGCTCATCGGCGGTCATGACCGCCTTCCAGTCCAGCTGGGGGACTCACCGACAGGACCGCTGATCGCGACCGCGTCGAGGCCCTTGACCTCGTCGGAGTCGGATCCGCCGCAGGCGGCCAGAGCCAGGCTGGCGGGCAGCAGGGTCGAGAGGAGCAGCATCGAGGGACGTCGCAGGCGCATCAGCACGCGCAAACCCTACCGACTGTCCGAAGACAGGTGTCACATGCCGTCGATCAGGCGCTGCACCCGCTCGTCGTACGCCCGGAACGGGTCCTTGCACAGCACCGTCCGCTGCGCCTGGTCGTTGAGCTTCAGGTGCACCCAGTCGACCGTGAAGTCGCGGCGGCGCTCCTGCGCGCGGCGGATGAACTCGCCCCGCAGCCGGGCGCGGGTGTTCTGCGGCGGCACCGACTTGGCCTCGAAGATCCGCAGGTCGCTGGTGACCCGGGCGACCGCTCCCCGCTTCTCCAGCAGGTAGTAGAGACCGCGGCTGCGGTGGATGTCGTGGTAGGCGAGGTCGAGCTGGGCGACCCGGGGGTGGCTGAGCGGCAGACCGTGCTTGGCGCGGTAGCGGTCGATCAGCTTCCACTTGATGACCCAGTCGATCTCGCGGTCGACCAGGCCGAGGTCGTCGGACTCGACCGCCTTCAGGCCCCGCTCCCACAGGTCCAGGGCACGCTCGATGACCGGCGTCGAGATCCCGCGCCGGTCGACGAAGTCGCGGGCCTTGGCGAGGTACTCCCCCTGGATCTCCAGCGCGCTCGCCTCGCGTCCGTTGGCCAGCCGCACCTTGCGCCGTCCCGTGACGTCGTGGGAGATCTCGCGGATCGCCCGGATCGGGTTCTCCATCGTGAGGTCGCGCATCACCACGCCCTCCTCGATCATCCGCAGCACCAGGTCGCAGGAGGCGACCTTGAGCATCGTGGTCGTCTCGCTCATGTTGGAGTCGCCGACGATCACGTGCAGGCGGCGGTACTTCTCGGCGTCGGCGTGCGGCTCGTCGCGGGTGTTGATGATGGGCCGGCTCCGGGTCGTGGCGCTGGAGACGCCCTCCCAGATGTGCTCGGCACGCTGGCTCACCGAGTAGTTGGTCCCGCGCGGGGTCTGGGTCACCTTCCCGGCACCCACGATGATCTGCCGGGTCACCAGGAACGGGATCAGCACGTCCGCCAGCCGCGAGAACTCGCCAGCGCGGCTGACGAGATAGTTCTCGTGGCAGCCGTAGGAGTTCCCGGCGGAGTCGGTGTTGTTCTTGAACAGGTAGATCTCGCCCGCGATCCCCTCGTCGTGGAGCCGCTGCTCGGCATCGAGGAGCAGCCCCTCCAGCACCCGCTCGCCGGCCTTGTCGTGCGTCACCAGCTCCGTGACGTCGTCGCACTCGGGCGTGGCGTACTCCGGGTGGCTGCCGACGTCGAGGTACAGCCGCGCCCCGTTGCGCAGGAACACGTTGCTGCTGCGCCCCCAGCTCACCACCTTCCGGAACAGGTAGCGCGCCACCTCGTCCGGGCTGAGCCGCCGCTGCCCCCGGAACGTGCACGTCACGCCGTACTCGTTCTCGATCCCGAAGATCCGACGGTCCATGAAGGCACATTACTGCTGCCGTGGGCATCCCGGCGGTGGTTGCGTGGTCGGTGGCTGCGGTTTGGTCCCAAACCGCAACATTCCGAGCCAAAGTCATGCGGTTCTTGCCCAATCGACGGGGTTCGTCGAGCGGTACCAGCGGTTCATCACCCGCGACCGGCCCGCCTCCGAATAGAGAGAATCACCGATCAGCGCGCGCCAGGCACGGAGCCGCCGGGCCTTGTGCGGGCGTCCGAGGAGCCGGTCGAGCTCGTGCATGAGGATGGCGGGATGGTTGAGCAGGTCGTCCAGGGTGTAGCCGCGCCGCACATACGGCGTGCGGGTGAGTGCCCGCTCGCGTCGCAGATCCCGGCGATGAACCGACTTGTCCCGGTGGACCGCGCCGTCGTACTCGTGGAGGCTCTGCGTGCCGACGACGAGCAGGTCGGCACGACAGATGAAGAGCCCCTCGTCGTCGAAGATCTCGACCTGTGGCTCGGTCGGGACCTCCAGGACCTGGTGGAACCTGTGGAGAAGCGTCTCGCCGGCGGACTCGGCGCGCTCGTTGCGGCTCTGCCACACGTCCCGGAGGCGTCGAGTCCCTGGCCGTCTGGACGCCAGAACCCGCTCGATGTCGCTGTCGCTCACGTGCCCGAGCTGCGCGGCCGAGTCGACCATGATCGCCAGATCCAGATCACCGAGGTCCCGCGCGGCGCGCAGCAGGATCTCTGCCGGCTCGTCCACGGGCAGGTCGTGGGCGACACGCACCTTCGAGTCATGGACCAGTCGCGAGCAGATCAGACCGGGCCTTCGGGGGCGGTTCGCGCCTCGTACGGCGGCGAAGTGCGGGACCTGCTCCGGCAGTGCGGGCAGCCGCCATCCGAGGAGGCGTGCACCGGTCACATGCGTGAAGACCGCGTCGGCCGGGAGCACCAGACGCAGCGCGCTCAGATCGCGGAGGAAGTTCTCCCACGGTTCGAGCTCCGGGGTCTCCAGCCGGTACACGCCGTGCGCGACACGCTGATGCCCAGCCGTACGCACCTCGCCACGGATGGCGCCGTCCGGTCCGATCTGCATGACGCCCAGACTCGACGTACGTCCAAGCAGGAGCAAGTGCCATCTGCTCAGCTGTGGATAGCCGCCTGGAGGAGGTCGCGATCGGCCTCACCCGGCACGTCGATTGGGCAGAAACCGCATGCCTGAGGCCGATATTGATGCGGTTTGGGACCAAACCGCATCAATATCGACCCGCGGCCGGGGGTCAGAGCGGCGGAGCGACAGGAGGCTCGTCGGCGCCGTCGGACTCGGACGCCTCCACGGCCGGCGTCTCGGAGCTGTGCACCTCGGGCGCCGTCTCGGCAGGTCCGCGGTCGCCCAGGAGCTCGGCGAGCCGGGCAGGGAGGATCCGCCGGAACTTGCGGGGCTGGGTGCGGGTGCGGTCGAGGACGGCGACCTCGAGGTCGCCGACGGGGATGACCCGGTCCTGCACCTGCCCGCCGTCGGAGGAGTGCCCGAGCGCGGCCACGGCAACGGCCAGCGCGGCGTCGAGCGGGGCGCCCTCGGTGTAGTGCTCCTTGAGGTACGACGACACGGTCTCCGCGTCGCCACCCATCACGGCGAAGCCGTGCTCGTCGGCGACCCGGCCCTCGTAGGTGAGCCGGTAGATCTGGTCGTCGGCGGCGGTGGCGCCGACCTCGGCGACGAAGATCTCGACCTCGTAGGGCTTCTCGCCGCCGGAGGAGAAGATGGTGCCGAGGGTCTGGGCGTAGGCGTTGGCCAGGCCGCGGCCGGTGACGTCGCGCCGGTCGTAGGCGTAGCCGCGCATGTCGGCGAGCCGGACTCCGGCGATGCGGAGGTTCTCGAACTCGTTGTAGCGGCCGACCGCGGCGAACGCGAGGCGGTCGTAGAGCTCGGAGACCTTGTGCAGGGCCTGGGAGGGGTTCTCGGTGACGAGCAGTACGCCGTCGGCGTACTGGACCGCGGCGAGGGACCGGCCGCGGGCGATGCCCTTGCGGGCGAAGTCCGCCCGGTCCTTCATCAGCTGCTCGGGCGAGACGTAGAACGGGGTGCTCATGCCTGCGCCTCCTCTCCCCCGCCGGGCAGGGGCGCGAGCGGTCCGTCGGGTCGGTCCATCCGGGCGCCGACGACCTGGTCGGCGAGCGCGCCGATGGCGGCCTCGTCGAGCTGGACGGCGCCGTCGGCGGTGACGACCCACACGACAGGGAAGATCCGCCGGGTCAGGTCGGGGCCGCCGGTGGCGGAGTCGTCGTCGGCGGCGTCGTAGAGCGCCTGCAGGCAGACCCGGACGGCGTCGTCGGAGGACAGGTCGTCGCGGTAGAGCTTCTTCAGCGCCCCGCGCGCGAACAGCGAGCCCGAGCCGACGGTGAAGAAGGAGGCCTCCTCGTGCCGGCCGCCCGTGACGTCGTACCCGAAGATCCGGCCGGTGCCGCTGTCGAGGTCGTAGCCCGCGAACATGGGTACGACGGCCAGGCCCTGCATCGCCATGCCGAGGTTGGCGCGGATGAGTGCCGAGAGCCGATTGGCCTTGCCGTCGAGGGAGAGGATCGAGCCCTCGATCTTCTCGTAGTGCTCGAGCTCGACCTGGAACAGCCGCACCATCTCCACGGCGAGGCCGGCGGTCCCGGCGATGCCGACCACGGAGTACTCGTCGGCCGGGAACACCTTCTGGATGTCGCGCTGGGCGATGACGTTGCCCATCGTGGCGCGGCGGTCGCCGGCCATCACCAGGCCGCCGGGGAAGGTCACCGCGACGATCGTCGTGCCGTGGGGCGCGAGGTCGCCGGCACCGGTCGCGCCGGCGGGCAGCGAGCGCCGCGCCGGCAGCAGGTCGGGGGCGTTGTCGGCCAGGAAGTCGCTGAAGGAAGAGGTCCCGGGGCGCAGGAAGGCGCCCGGGATGCGCGCGTCGCTCACGGGGGCTACTCGCCGCCCTTCTGGATGAACGACTTCACGAAGTCCTCGGCGTTGGTCTCGAGGACGTCGTCGATCTCGTCGAGGATCGCGTCGACGTCGTCGTCGAGGGCCTCCTTGCGCTCGGCGACGTCGGTCTCGGGGGCGACCTCGGTCGTCTCCTCCGTCTCGTCGGACTTGCGCGGCTGCTTCTGCTCCTGAGCCATGGGTCCAGCCTATCCACCCGGCCCCGACACGCGTCAGCGGCTGAGCGCGCGGACCAGCTCCTCGGCGTTCGCGCACCGGTCGATCAGCTCGCCGACGTGCGCCTTGCTGCCGCGCAGCGGGTCGATGGTGGGGACCCGCTGGAGGGACTCGCGGCCGGGCAGGTCGAAGATGACCGAGTCCCAGGACGCGGCGGCGATGTCGGGGGCGTACTTCTCCAGGCACCGGCCACGGAAGTAGGCGCGGGTCTCGTCGGGCGGGTTCGTCATCGCCTGCTCGACCTCGGTGTCGGTGAGCAGCCGCTGGATCCGCCCGGCGCCGACCAGGCGGTGGTAGAGGCCCTTCTCGGGCCGGATGTCGGAGTACTGGTAGTCGATCAGCTGCAGCTTCGCGTCGTCCCACGCGAGTCCGTCGCGGGAGCGGTACTGCTCGATCAGCCGGAGCTTGGCGAGCCAGTCGAGCTGGTCGGCGAGCGACATCGGGTCGGACTCCAGCCGGGCGAGCACGTCGTCCCAGCGGGCGAGCACGTCGACGGTCTGGGCGTCCGCGTCGGCGCCGTAGCGGTCCTCGACGTACTTCCTCGCCAGGTCGAGGTACTCCAGCTGGAGCTGGACGCCGGTGAGCCGGCGCCCGTCGGCCAGGGTGACCGTCTGCTTCAGCGTCGGGTCGTGGGAGACCGCCCGCAGCGCGGCGACCGGCGTGTCGACGGCCAGGTCGCGGCTGATGAACCGGTCCTCGATCATCGCGAGGACGAGGGAGGTCGTGCCGACCTTGAGGTACGTCGCCACCTCGGCCAGGTTCGCGTCGCCGATGATCACGTGGAGCCGCCGGTAGCGCTCGGGGTCCGCGTGGGGCTCGTCGCGGGTGTTGATGATCGGCCGCTTGAGCGTGGTCTCCAGGCCGACCTCGACCTCGAAGAAGTCCGCGCGCTGGCTGATCTGGAAGCCGTGATCGCGCCCGTCCTGACCCTTGCCGACCCGCCCGGCACCGCAGAAGACCTGGCGGCTGACGAAGAACGGCGTGAGGTGGCGGACGATGTCGGCGAAGGGCGTGGAGCGGCGCATGAGGTAGTTCTCGTGCGCGCCGTAGGAGGCGCCCTTGTTGTCGGTGTTGTTCTTGTAGAGGACGATCGCCGGGTTGCCGGGCAGCTGCTGGGCGCGCCGAGCAGCGTCGAGCATGACCTGCTCCCCCGCCTTGTCCCACCGGACGACGTCGAGCGGGGTGACGACCTCCGGCGTGGAGTACTCCGGGTGGGCGTGGTCGACGTACAGCCGGGCGCCGTTGGTCAGGATCACGTTGGCGAGGCCGAGGTCCTCGTCGGTGAGCTGGCTCGGGTCGGCGATCTGCCGCGACATGTCGAAGCCGCGGGCGTCGCGCAGCGGCGACTCCTCCTCGAAGTCCCAGCGCGCTCGCCGGGCCCGCACGGTGGCCGTCGCGTAGGCGTTGACGACCTGCGACGACGCCACCATCGGGTTGGCCGTCGGCTGGCCCTGGACCGAGATGCCGTACTCGACCTCGGTGCCCATCACGCGGCGCACGCTCATGCGTCCAGCCTACGGGTACGACGTCGCCCCGACACGGGACCGTGCCGGGGCGGCGTACGTCGTGACGGAGTCAGCGACTCTTGGCGACCTTGACGGCGGCGGTGATGCCGAGCGCGACGAGGGCGACGATGACGAGCTTCTTGACCACGGGGGCTCCTCAGGGATGTGACGGATGTGGACAGGGCCACCCTAGGCGAGCGGGGCAACCGGCACGACCGGTACCGCCCGTGTCGTTGCTGTTAGTGAGCCGTTGGCGCGGAGCCCTAGCGTCGTGCCGACAGGTTCCGTCTCGGGAGTTCTCTCATCTTCCGGGGGTTACCGCCATGCTTCGTGCCCATCGACCGACCGCCGTGCTCGCGCTGCTGGCGCTGCTGCTCGGCCTGCTCACCGCCCTCGCGGCGCCGACCGGTGCCGCTCGGGCCGACGGGGGCGGGACGGAGGCCGACGCCCCACCGTTCGTATCGTGGCGCCCGGGTGACCCGCCGCCCGCGGAGGTTCTGGCCGCCGCGACCTCCCCGTCCGACCCGGACCTGCGGATCGTCGGCGGCACCGAGGTCAGCCACTCCAAGTACCCGTGGCAGGCCCAGCTCCTCACACCGGCCGGCCAACACCACTGCGGCGGCACTCTCATCCACACCCGGCTGGTGCTGACCGCCGCCCACTGCTTCCTCACGGTCCCCAATCCCAGGGTCGTGCTGGGCGCCACCCAGACGAACTCCGGCGGCGTCGAAGTTCCGGTCAACACCTTCTACTATCCGACGGCCTTCGACGGCCGCCGCAACGACTACGCCGTGATCGTCCTGGGCGCGGCGGCGCCCAGCGCGTACACCCCCATCCGCGTCGCAGGTCCGGGTGAGGAGGCGCTGTGGCGCCAGGGACGCCCCGCGGTGGTCACCGGCTACGGCCTGACCTCGGAGGGCGGGTCGCTGAGCCCGCAGCTGCGTGAGGCGGCCGTGTCGGTGCTCGGTGACGCCGCCTGCCAGGCGCCGACCGCCTACGGCGCCGACTACGCCGCAGCGGTGATGCTCTGCGCCGGCGTGAGCGGCGGCGGCCGCGACGCCTGCCAGGGCGACAGCGGCGGCCCGCTGGTGGCCCGCACCGACGGCGGGTGGCGGCTGGTCGGCATCGTGAGCTTCGGACAGGGCTGCGCCCGGCCGGACAAGCCCGGGGTCTACACCAAGGCCGGCTCGCCGAGCGTCAGCACCATCATCCAGGCCATGGCCACCCAGGCTCGGATCGACAACCCGGCCAACTTCCCGGGCCAGGAGAGCATCGTCACCGTCGTCGGCTCCGGGGCCGTTCCGTTCGGCTGTACCGCCGCCACCAACGAGGCGAACGTGGCCAACGCGACGGCCGGCGCGACCAAGTCCGCGCTCACCAAGGCCAAGAAGAAGCTCAAGAAGGCGAAGAAGAGGTTCGGCAGCTCCTCGCCGAAGGCGAAGAAGGCCAAGAAGAAGGCCACCAAGGCCAAGAAGGGCAACAACGCCGCGCAGGCGGCCGCCAGCGCAGCGAACAGCCAGCGGGCCTCGGCCTGCACCTGAGCCGGGGATCTCCCGGCTGCGCGCCTCCGGCCCGGACGGCCCGGCCCCTCACAGACCGAGGCGGTCGAGCTCCACGGCGTACGGCGCGGCGCGCAGCCGGGAGGTCGTGGCGCGGGCACGCGCGGCGTGCTCGGCGGTCGCCGCAGGGTCGCCGAGCGCGCGGTGCAGCACCGCCAGGGCGGTGTCGACGGGCCCGTAGCAGCAGGTGCCCTGCCACACCGCCCGGTCCGTCCACGGCCTGAGCCGCTCGAGGTAGCGCCGCGCCAGCTCCCGGTCGCCGGCCGTCGCCGCCGCACGGGCGCCGATGACATGCGTGGCGAGCCAGGTGGAGTCCTCCGGCACCTCCTCCAGGGCGAGCGTCGCGTGCCGACGGACCAGCGACGCCGGCCGCCCCGCGGCCATCGCCGCGAGCGCCAGCGCGGCGTGCCAGGCCGGTACGCCGGGCTGTCCCGCCACCAGCAGCTCCAGCGTCTCGGTGAGCTCCTCGAGGCGGCCCTGCGTCAGGCGCAGGCCGAGCAGCTGGCCGGCCTCCGCGGCGAAGGCCCGCGACGCGGAGACCGGCCCGAAGAAGGCCCCGGCCTCCGCCGCGATGCGCTCGGCCGCGGCGTCGTCGCCGTCGAGGTGGGCGACGGCCGCGCGGGCGTAGGTGAGCGCCCACCGCCGGCCGACATCGCCCACCTGGTCCACCAGGGCGGCCATCCGGTCCACGGCCTCCCGGAGCCCGATGCCGTCGCCCTCCTGCATCCGCACCGAGAACATCAGGTGCCACGCCTCGAACCGCGCGACGGGCTCCCCGGTGCGCTCGCCGATGTCGAGCAGCTCCTCGGTCAGCGCGCGCCGCCGGTCGAGGTCGCCGGGCATCCCCAGCGACATGTAGGTGAACGGCAGCACCCGGGCCCGGTCGGCGTGGGTCGTCGCCAGCCGCTCCGCCTCCTCGAACAGCGCGCGACCGCGCGGCGCCTCCGGGGTGTGGGACCAGGCGAGGCTGGCCGCGCCGCAGACCGGGGCGCGCAGGGCCGGTGTGCGGAGCACGGCGAGCACCTGGTCCAGCAGCTCCGGTACGCCGTCGGGCGGCATGCCGCTGGCGGTGGTGCCCCCGAGCTGGAGCAGCGCGAAGCAGGCGTCCGAGACGAGCTCCTCGTCGCCGAGGAGCAGGGCCTCCCGCAGCGCCTCCACGAGGGTGGGCAGGTGGTCCGGGTCGCCCGCGAGGCGCCGCTCGTCGCCCAGCCAGATCCGGAGGGCGAGCACCAGCCGTGCATCGGAGACCCCGGTCGCCAGCGCCCGCTCCAGCCACTCGACCGCGTCGCGGTGGGCGCCGTCGCGCGCGGCGTCGGCCGCCGCGGCCCGGCAGGCCTCGACCGCCTCGCCGGTCGCCAGCGGCCCGGCAGCGAGGAGCTGGCGCGCCACCACCAAGGGCGCCGCGCCCGCCTCCCGGGCCGCGCGGCCCAGCTCGGCGTGGAGCTCCTGGCGCAGCGACGGCGGCTGCTCGGCGTACACCGCGTCGCCGAGCGCACCATGGCGGAACTGGATGCCGCCGCCCGCGGTCACCGTCACGATGTGACCGGGCAGCTCGCCCTCGCCGAGGGCGGCGGCAGGGAACCCGTCCCCGGCGACGGCGGCGCGGACCACCATCCGCCGGCCGTCACGGTCGAGGTCGCGCAGCAGGGCGACGGCGAGCTGACCGAGCTCGGCGACCAGGCCCCGGCGCTCCGCGCCCTCCAGGAGAGGGTCGGCGCTGGCGAGCACCAGTCCGAGGATGAGCGGGTTGCCGCCCGTGTACGACAGCAGCCGGTCGATGGCGGCGGCCGTGGCCTCTCCGCCCGTGCGTTCCACGGCGATGTGCCCCACCGCGTCGCGGCCGAGGCCGTCGAGCGCCACGTGCTCCGCGGGCGGGTCAACGGCGACCGACTGGTCCGATCGGCCGTGGCCACCGTGGATCAGCAGCACGCGCTCGGCGCGGGCGGCCTCGACCAGTGCGGCGAGCGCCGACGGCCCGAGCGCGTCGGAGTCGTCGACGACGACCGCGATCGGCACCGTGGCGGCCGCGGCGGCGACCGCACCGGCGAACCCAGCGAGGACGCCGGCCGGACCGGGATCCGCACCCAGCTCCTCCAGCACCGCCCGCAGCACGCCCACAGCGGAGTCGAGGTGGTCCGGCGCGGCGACGTGGACCACGCGGATCCCGAGGGCCCGGAGGTGGCCCCCGGTCTCGACGAGCAGCCGGGTGACGCCGGACCCGGGCTCGCCGTGGACCTGGACGACGCCGCCGCGGGCCACCCCGGCCAGGACCGCGCGGAGCTCCTGCTCGCGGCCGACGTACTCCGTCGTGCCGCCGTGCCGAGGCGCGCCTCCCGCCGTCGTGGCGACCGGGTTGAGCAGCCGGGCTTCGACCGCCTCCAGCAGCGGACCCGCCTCCAGCCCGAGGTCGCCGCGCAGCCGTCGACGGGCCGCGGAGACCGCGGCCAGCGCCTCGCCGCGCCGCCCGGCGAGGGCGAGCGCCTCGGCCAGCATCGCCTGCCGCCACTCGTCGTACGGCGACTCCGCGGCCAGCCGCTCCGCCTCGGTCAGCGCCCACGCGGGTCGCGGCAGCGCGATCGCCGCAGCCAGCCGGATGTTCTCGACGCCGCGCCGGGTGGCCGCGTGGGAGCGGCGCGCGGCGCTCACCGCCGGCAGGTGGTCGAGGGCGTCGTAGGGTCGCTCGCCCCACTCCGGCAGGACGGTGTCGGCCAGCTGGAAGCAGGCCCGCGGGTCGCCGCGCTCCAGCAGGAGCTCGGCCTCCGCGGCGAGGGCGCCCAGCCGCGCGACGTCCGTCGGTACGCCGAGCCGGTAGCCGGTCGGGGTCGTCGCGACCACGGCGTCGCCGTACGCCGCCCGGACCCGGCTCACCTGGTTCTGGATCGTGGCGCGCAGGTGGCGCGGGGGCTCCCCCTCCCAGATCGCCTCGGCCAGCACCTCGACCGGCACCGGCGAGGGGGAGGCCAGCGCGAGCCGCTCCAGGAGCCGGCGCTGGGCGAGCGTCGGGCTCCCCAGGGACTCCCCCTCAGGGCCGACGAGCGTGCACGGGCAGAGCACGCGCAGCTCGATGTCGGGCACAACCGGCTACAGGTACTGACCCGTGTCGCTGACCGTGTCGATGGAGCGGCCGGGCTCGGTGCCCTGCTTGCCCGTGATGAGCGTGCGGATGAACACGATCCGCTCGCCCTTCTTGCCCGAGATCCGCGCCCAGTCGTCGGGGTTGGTGGTGTTGGGCAGGTCCTCGTTCTCCTTGAACTCGTCGACGCACGCCTGGAGCAGGTGGGAGACCCGCAGGCCCTTCTGGTCGTGCTCGAGGAAGTCCTTGATCGCCATCTTCTTGGCGCGGTCGACGATGTTCTGGATCATCGCGCCGGAGTTGAAGTCCTTGAAGTACAGGACCTCCTTGTCGCCGTTGGCGTAGGTGACCTCGAGGAAGCGGTTCTCCTCGGTCTCGGAGTACATCCGCTCGACCGTCGCCCGGATCATCCCGCCGACCGTCGCCTGCCGGTCCTCGCCGAACTCCCGCAGGTCGTCGGGGTGCAGCGGCAGGGTGGTGGTGAGGTACTTGCTGAAGATGTCGCGCGCCGACTCCGCGTCGGGCCGCTCGATCTTGATCTTCACGTCGAGGCGGCCGGGCCGCAGGATCGCCGGGTCGATCATGTCCTCGCGGTTGGAGGCGCCGATGACCAGCACGTTCTCCAGCAGCTCGACGCCGTCGATCTCGCTGAGCAGCTGCGGGACGATGGTGTTCTCGACGTCGCTGGACACGCCCGAGCCGCGGGTGCGGAACAGGGAGTCCATCTCGTCGAAGAACACGATGACCGGCGTACCGGTGCTCGCCTTCTCCCGGGCCCGCTGGAACACCAGCCGGATGTGCCGCTCGGTCTCGCCGACGTACTTGTTGAGCAGCTCGGGGCCCTTGATGTTGAGGAAGTACGACTTCCCCTCCTGGCCGGTCTTCGCCGCGACCTTCTTGGCCAGCGAGTTGGCGACGGCCTTCGCGATGAGCGTCTTGCCGCAGCCGGGAGGGCCGTAGAGCAGGATCCCCTTCGGCGGCTTGAGCTCGTGCTCGGCGAACAGCTCCGGGTAGAGGTACGGCAGCTCGACCGCGTCCTGGATCATCTCGATCTGGTTGCCGAGGCCGCCGATCGTCTCGTAGGTGATGTCGGGCACCTCCTCGAGGACCAGCTCCTCGACCTCCGACTTCGGCACCCGCTCGTAGACGTAGCCCGCCCGGGAGTCGAGGAGGAGCGAGTCGCCGGCGCGCAGCGTCGTACCCATCAGCGGGTCGGCGAGGCGGACCACGCGCTCCTCGTCGGCGTTGGCGATCACCAGGACCCGCTCGCCGTCGGCGAGCAGCTCCTTGAACATGACGACCTCGCCGACCGTCTCGTACTCGAACGCGGCGACGACGTTGAGGGCCTCGTTGAGCATGACCTCCTGGCCGCGCCGCAGCGCGTCGAGGTCGACGGCGGGGCTCACGGTGACCCGGAGCTTGCGGCCGCCGGTGAAGACGTCGACGGTGTCGTCCTCGTTGCGCTGCAGGAAGGTGCCGAAGCCCGCCGGCGGCTGGGCTAGCCGGTCGACCTCCTCCTTCAGCTTGAGGATCTGGTCGCGGGCGTCGCGCAGCGTGCCCGCGAGCCGCTCGTTCTGGGCCGTCACCGCAGCGAGGGACCGCTGGGCCTCGCCCAGCCGCGCCTCCAGCGACCGGGCCGCCCCCGTCGGGCTGTCGACCAGACGGCGGCGCAGGTCGTGGACCTCCTCCTCGAGGTAGCGCACCTGGTCCTCGAGCTCCTCACGGCTCGGAGAGCGGTGTCCGCCGGTCGTGCCTTCTCCCATGCTCGTCATGGCACACCTCCTTGCTCCGACATTACTCGGGCCGGTGTTACAGGGAAGTGATTAACGCGGTTTGGTCACAAACCGCATGCTTCGGGGCGGAAATGATGCGGTTTGGGACCAAACCGCACCCTCCGTCTCAGTCCTCGGAAAGGGTGTCCGGTACGCCGGGCGGCCGGGGCCCGGTGTAGTCAGGGCCGTAGGCGCCGGGCGCGGGACGCCGCTTCTTCAGCGGCGCGCGCTCGCCGGGCGCCATCCGGCGAGCCGTCACCAGGAACGCCGTGTGGCCGATCATCTTGTGCCCGGGCCGGACAGCGAGGCCCTCGACGTGCCAGTCGCGCACGAGCGACTCCCACGGCGAGGGCTCGGTGAACCCGCCGTGGACCCGCAGCGCCTCGACGAACTTCGAGAGCTGGGTGGTCGTGGCGACGTACGCGCAGACGATGCCGCCGGGCAGCAGCGCGTCGGCGGCGGCGGCGAGGCAGTCCCAGGGGGCGAGCATGTCGAGGATGATCCGGTCGCAGCGCTCCCCCGACGCCGGGAGCTCCTCGGCCAGGTCGCCAATGGTGAGCCGCCACGCGGGGTGCTCGCCGCCGAAGAACTGGGTGACGTTGCGCCGGGCGACGTCGGCGAACTCCTCCCGGCGCTCGTACGACGACACCCGGCCGTGCGGCCCGACGGCGCGCAGCAGCGAGCAGGTCAGCGCCCCGGAGCCGACGCCGGCCTCGACGACGTGGGCGCCGGGGAAGATGTCGGCCATCGCCACGATCTGGGCGGAGTCCTTCGGGTACACCACGGCGGCGCCGCGGGGCATGGAGACGACGAACTCCGAGAGCAGCGGGCGGAACACGAGGTACTCGCCCCCGGCGGAGGAGGTGACGGTGAAGCCCTCCTCGCGGCCGATCAACTCGTCGTGCTCGAGGTGGCCCTTGTTGGAGAAGAAGCGCTTGCCCGCGACGAGCTCGAAGTTGTGCTTGCGGCCCTTGCCGTCCACCAGGCGGACCCACTCCCCGGGGCGCAGCGGGCCGCGGTGGACGCCGGACCAGGCGTCGGGGGAACGTCGGGCGTGAGGGGCGCATCGGTCACCGGCGCAATCTACCGGCTCAGCGGCGTACCGCCCGGAGCAGGTCGGCGGCGGCGAGCACGCCGTACACCCGGCCCTCGTCGTCGAGCAGGACGTACTCCGAGGCCGGCGTCGCCCGGACCGTGTCGAGCAGGTCGCTCCCCGAGATCCGCACCGGCAGGGTCAGGCCGGGCTCCAGGGTGCGGGCCACCGTCGACACCGCCACCCAGGGCGCTCGCTCGGCGGGTACGGCGCGGGCGGCGGTCTCGTCCACGACGCCGACCGGTCGCCCGTCGGCGGTCGTGGTCACGATGCTGCCGGCGCCCGCCTCCCGCGCCCGGCGCATCGCCTCGGCGAGCGGTACGTCGTCGGGCACGGTGAGCGCTCGCCGGGCCAGGTCGCTGGCCACGAGGCCGGAGAACTGCCGGGTGATCCCGGCCACGGTGAGCGCCTGGCTCGCGCCCGTCCAGAGGAACAGCGCGACGACCAGCAGGATGAGCGGGTTCAGGACGGCGCCGTGGCGGGAGACCCACAGCGCCCAGACGGCGACGAGGACGGCGATCCCGCGGCCGGTCCAGGCGGCCACCGTGGTGCCGGTGTGCACCCGCCCGGTGATCGCCCAGATGCCGGCCTTGAGGACCCGGCCGCCGTCGAGTGGCAGGCCGGGCACCAGGTTGAGGACGCCGATCATCAGGTTCGCCCCCGCGAGCCCCTCGATGACGAGGAGCAGCAGCCCGTCCGGGGTCACGAACCACAGGGCGAGCGCGGCCGCACCGACCGCGATCGAGGTGATCGGGCCGACCACGGCGATCCAGAACTCCTGGCGCGGGCGCCGGGCCTCCCCCTCGATGGCGGTCGCGCCCCCGAGGAAGTGCAGCGTGATCGAGTGCACCTTGAACCCGAACCGGCGGGCCACGACGGCGTGTGACGCCTCGTGCAGCAGGACCGCGAAGTAGAGGGCGATCGCGAACGCCACGCCGACGACGTACTTCCACCCGCCGAGGCCCGGCTGGACCTGGTCGACCCGCGGGCCCATCACGATCGCGATCAGTCCGGCGATGAGGAACCACGAGCTGGAGACCAGCACGTCGCTGCCCGCGATCCGGCCGATCCGGAACATGCCCCGGGGCACGGGGTCGCTCTCGGGGGCGGGTCGTTCGTGGCCGGACATATGTCGAGGCTATCCGGCTGGTGTCGGAGGGCTGTCCTAGTGTCGAGCACATGACGACGTCGACCGAGCGCACCGGCCTCGAGCCGGCCGATCCCGCCGAGCGGGGCGGCCGGGTCGTCGACGGCGTCGAGGTGCTGGGCGCCCTGTCCCCGTCCCGCGTCGGCGACTTCCTCTCCTGCCCCCTGCTGTTCCGGCTCCGCACGATCGACCGCCTGCCGGAGCCGCCCTCCCCCGCGGCCGTCCGCGGCACCGTCGTCCACCGCGTCCTCGAGCAGCTCTTCGACCTCCCGGCCGCCTCCCGGACGCCCGAGCAGGCGGCGACCATGATCGACCCCGCCTGGGCCGAGCTGCAGGAGGCGGAGCCGGCGCTGACCACGATGTTCCCCGACGACGGCCCCGAGATCGCGGCCTGGCTGCTGTCGTGCCGGGAGACGCTGCGGCGCTACTTCGACCTCGAGGACCCCCGGCGCCTCGAGCCGGCCGAGCGGGAGCTGTACGTCGAGACCCTCACCGACTCCCGGCTGCTGCTGCGGGGCGTGGTCGACCGGGTGGACGTGGCGCCCGATGGTGCCATCCGAGTGGTGGACTACAAGGGCCTGGCGCTCGACACCCCGCTGCCGACACCGACCGGTTGGACCACGATGGGCGAGGTCGGGGTGGGCGATCTGCTGATCGGCGCCGACGGCCGCGCGACGACCGTCGTACGCAAGTCGGAGATCCACCACCGACCCTGCTACCGCGTGACCTTCGCCGATGGCAGCTCGGTCGTCGCCGACAACGTGCACCTCTGGCGGGTGGTCACCACCCGTCGCCAGGAGACGACGTCGTCCGTGGTCGACAGTGATCAGCTCCACACCCTTCACCGGAATCTCGTCGCGGAGGGGAGGGGCAGATCCCTGTGGATCGAGTCGGGTGCCGCCCTGGAGCTGCCCGATCAGACGGAGCTCTCCATCTCCCCCTGGCTACTCGGCGCCTGGCTGGGCGACGGTCACAGCCGGGATGGCCGGATCGCGGTCGGCCACGACGACCTTCCCGACATGCTGGCGTTGATCAAGGAGCACTGGCCGCGTGATGTCGCCGTCTCCGACGACCGACGCAACCACACGGTCGCGCCAGTGAGACTAGGCACCGCATGCGCCTTCGGGCACACCGAGTTCAATCCGCCGATGCCTGGCCATCCGACGCGACGCTGTGCCCACGAGGCCCAGCACGCCACGCTCTCCCCGACGAACGTGTCGCTGACGGTCGAGCTGCGTCGATGGGGACTCCTCCACGACAAGCACATCCCAACGAGGTACCTCCGCTCCGGGATCGAGCAGCGCGTCGCCCTGGTCCGAGGTCTCATGGACACCGACGGCTGGTGGAACAAGATCCGCCGTCGTGCGGGCTTCACGACGACGAGCGACCGTCTCGCACGCGACATGCTCGAACTCCTCCGCTCGCTCGGCATCCATCCGCAGCATTTCGTCAAGCCGTACGAGAATCCTCGTCGTGCCGGGCGCAACTGGCACGTCATCGAGTTCACCCCGTATGGCTTCAACCCGTTCTCGTTGCCGCGCAAGGCCGCCTCGGTCGATGGCGCCGTAACCGAGCTGCAGCGGCACCTGTCCCGGCGCCTCGTCGTGGCGTCCGTCCAGCCTGTCGAGCCGGTCCCGACCCAGTGCGTGGGCGTCGATGCGCCGGACTCGCTCTATCTCTGTGGGGAGGGCTTCATCCCGACCCACAACACCGGGGCCTCGCCCGGCGAGATGTTCGAGGGCAGGGCGCTCTTCCAGCTCAAGTTCTACGCCCTCGTGCTGTGGCGGATGCGCGGCGTCGTGCCGAAGATGCTGCAGCTCATCTACCTCGGCAACAGCGAGGTGCTGCGCTACGAGCCCGACGAGCACGAGCTGCTCGCCGTGGAGCGGAAGGTCCAGGCGGTCTGGGACGCCATCCGGCAGGCGACGGAGCGGCGCGAGTTCCAGTCGCGGCCGGGCGCGCTGTGCCAGTGGTGCGCGCACCGGGCGATCTGCCCGTCGTACGGCGGCACGCCGCCGCCGTTCCCGGAGCGCGAGGGAGAGCGCGAGGGAGTGGAGGTGGTCAGCCCCGGTGCGACAGCTGGGACAACTGAATCGGAGTGAGACCCTCGAGCGTGTCGCGGAACACCCGTCCCGGGCCGGGCGGGACCGGGACGTGGTTCGGGACCACCAGCACCCGGCAGCCCGCCGCCGCGGCCGACGTGGCGCCGGTCGGTGAGTCCTCGATCGCCACGCAGTTGGCGGGGTCGACGCCGAGCGCGGCGGCCGCGGTGAGATAGGCCTCGGGATGCGGCTTGCCGTTGTCGACCATGTCGCCGGTGACGATCACCCGGAAGGTCTCGGGCGGCAGGTGCTCCAGGATCGGCGCGACGAAGCGCTGGTAGGACATCGTCACGAGCGCGCACGGCACCCCGGCGTCGTGCAGGGCGAGCAGCAGCTCGCGGGCGCCCGCGCACCAGGGGACGGCGTGCCGGACGTGGGCGACGACCCCGTCGAGCAGCATCTCGACGACCTCCTCGGCGGACTGGGCGAGGCCGAGCTTGGTCTTGATGTACTCCCCCGACGCGATCAGCTCGTTGCCGACGAGGTGCATGGCGTCCGCATGGGTCCAGGTGCCGCCGTACTCCTCGGCGATGGCCGACTCTGTCGCCATCCAGTAGGGCTCGGTGTCGACGAGCGTGCCGTCCATGTCCCACAGGACGGCAGCGGGAAGCGGCGTGCTCAGGGTGGTCCTCCGGGGTCGGTCCAGCGGTCGATCGGTGTGCTCGGTGCGCTCGGTACGGCCGGGCCAGCCTAGGTCAGGACGGCGGAGGTCCCAGCATCTCCTGCCCTCCTGCGGCGGCCGCTGTGACCAGCGCCTCCATGGTCACCTCCCAGCCGTCGGGGCGGGGGTCGCCGACGCGGCGCCCGGCACCCCGGAAGAAGTCCTCCATGCCGCTCGGCGTGCAGATCGTCAGCAGGTCGACCTCCGGGGAGGTGAAGCGGTACGCGTGCGGGATGCCCCGAGGGAGGAACATCGCACCGCCCTCGCCCACCTCGTGGCACTCGTCGCCGACCCAGAAGATGCCGTGTCCCTTGAGGATGACGAACATCTCGTCCTCTTGGCGGTGCAGGTGCAGCGGCGACGCCGAGCCCGCGCCGAGGCTGCTGCGCACGACGGTGACCTGGTTCCGGGTCTGCGACCCGTCCAGCAGGATCTGCAGCTCCTTGCCGTCGATCCACTCGAGCCGGTCGTGGTCGGCCGCCTGGGCGATGTACGCGAGGCTCATCGGACTCCCCCTGTCGGGCGCGCTCGGCAGTTCATCTACCACGCATCTAATGAATATGACGACGGTAGACTGCCGACGTGCCCGACGTCAACAAGCGCAGCTACCACTCGCCGCTGCGCGCCGGCCAGGCCGAGGCCTCGCGCGCGGCGGTCCTGCGGGCGGCCCACGAGCTCTTCGTCGAGCAGGGGTACGGCGGCACGACGATCGCGCAGGTGGCGGACCGCGCGGGCGTCAGCAAGCCCACCGTGTTCACCGCGGTCGGCAACAAGGCGACCCTGCTCAAGGTGGTCCGCGACGTCGCGATGGCCGGGGACGACGAGCCGCGCACCGTCACGGCACGCGAGGACGTCGCCGCGATCGCCGAGGCGGGCGACCTGGACCGGGCGGTCGCGCTCACCGCCGGGCACATCGCCGCCGTCAACGCCCGCTACCACGCGGTCCACGAGGTCATCCGCGGCGCGTCGGGCACCGACCCGGTCGTCGCCGAGCTGTGGGAGACGGCCGAGGCGGAGCGGCACGTGGGCGCCGGTCACCTCCTCGCCCGGCTGCGCGCCGAGCCGGCCGTCCCGCCGCCGCAGGCCCATGATCGCCTGTGGCTCCTCATGGCGCCCGACAACTACCACCGGCTGGTGGCGCGCCAGGGGTGGTCGCGACCGGCGTACGAACGCTGGCTCGCCGCCGAGATCAGGGCGCTGTTCGCCCCGTGAGCGTCCGGTCGGCTCAGTCGTCCGGGTCGTAGCCGAGGTTCGGGGACAGCCACCGCTCCGTCTCGGCGACGGTCCAGCCCTTCCGGGCGGCGTAGTCCTCGATCTGGTCGCGGCCGAGCCGCCCGACGACGAAGTACTGCGCCTCGGGGTGGCTGTAGTAGATGCCGGAGACGGACGCGCCGGGCCACATGGCCATCGACTCGGTGAGCTCGATGCCGGTGTTCGCCTGGACGTCGAGGAGCTCCCAGATGGTGCGCTTCTCGGTGTGGTCGGGGCAGGCGGGATAGCCGGGGGCGGGCCGGATGCCGGTGTACTTCTCCGCGATCAGGTCCTCGTTGGACAGCTGCTCCTCGGGGACGTGCGCCCAGAACTCGGTGCGCACCCGCTGGTGCAGCCGCTCGGCGAAGGCCTCGGCGAGCCGGTCGGCCAGCGCCTCGAGCAGGATCGCGGAGTAGTCGTCGAGCTCCTCCTTGAACGCCATGATCCGCTCGGTCGTGCCGAGACCGGCGGTCACCGCGAACGCGCCCACCCAGTCGCCGCCACCGGTCGCGAGGTCCGCGCCGATGGGCGCGACGTAGTCGGCGAGCGAGCGGTTGGGCACGCCCGCACGGTGCTGGCCCTGCTGGCGCAGCTGGTGCAGCGTGGCGCGTACGGCGGAGCGCGACTCGTCGGCGTACACGAGGACGTCCTCGCCGGTGCTCGCGGCCGGGAACAGGCCGTAGACGCCGTTGGCGGTGAGCCACTTGTCGGCGACCAGCTTGTCGAGCATGGCCTGCGCGTCGTCGTACAGCTTGCGGGCGGTCTCGCCGTGCGTCGGGCTGTTGAGGATGTCGGGGAACTTGCCCTTCATCTCCCACGCGTTGAAGAACGGCTGCCAGTCGATGAACTCGCGCAGCTCGGTGAGGTCGTAGTCGGCGAGGACCTGGACGCCGGGGGTGCGCGGCTGCGGCGGCGCGTAGCCGTCCCACGAGATCGGCGACTTGTTGTCCTGCGCGGCGGCGAAGGACAGCTGCGGGCGCTCGGACTTCTGGGAGTGCCGGGCGCGCAGCGAGTCGTAGTCGGCCTTCGTCGACTCCAGCAGGGCGGGACGCTGGCGGTCGTCGAGCAGCGCGGCGGCGGTCGGCACCGAGCGGGACGCGTCCTTCACCCAGACCACCGGGCCGTCGTACTTCCGGTCGATCTTGACCGCCGTGTGGGCGCGGGAGGTGGTGGCGCCGCCGATCAGCAGCGGGATCTCGAGCCCGAGGCGCTGCATCTCGGAGGCGAAGCCGACCATCTCGTCGAGGCTGGGCGTGATCAGGCCGGACAGGCCGATGATGTCGGCGCCGACCTCCTTGGCCGTGTCGAGGATCTTCTGCGCCGGCACCATCACGCCGAGGTCGATCACCTCGTAGTTGTTGCAGGACAGCACGACGCCGACGATGTTCTTGCCGATGTCGTGGACGTCGCCCTTGACCGTGGCGAGGACGATGGTGCCGTTGGTGTCCTTCTGGCTCGCCAGCTCGGGGTTGCTGGCCTTCTCCTCCTCGATGAACGGGATGAGGTAGGCCACGGCCTTCTTCATCACGCGGGCGGACTTCACCACCTGCGGGAGGAACATCTTGCCGGCGCCGAAGAGGTCGCCGACGACGTTCATGCCGTCCATCAGCGGGCCCTCGATCACCTCGATCGGGCGGCCGCCGCGCGCGGCGATCTCCTGGCGCAGCTCCTCGGTGTCGGCCTCCACGAACCCGTCGATGCCCTTCACCAGGGCGTGCGTGATCCGCTCGCCGACCGGCAGCGCGCGCCACTCCTCCTCGGCCGCCTCGACCTTCTCGCCGCTCCCCCGGTGGGCCTCGGCGAGCTCGAGCAGCCGCTCGGTGGCGGCCAGCGAGTCGTCGGTGCGGTTGAGGACGACGTCCTCGATCGCGTCGCGCAGCTCGGGGTCGATCGTGTCGTACGGCACCAGGGCACCCGCGTTCACGATGCCCATGTCGAGTCCCGCCTCGATGGCGTGGAACAGGAAGACCGCGTGGATCGCCTCGCGCACCGGGTTGTTGCCCCGGAAGCTGAAGCTCACATTGGAGATGCCGCCGGAGACCTTGGCGCCGGGGAGGTTCTGCTTGATCCAGCGGGTGCCCTCGATGAAGTCCACGCCGTACGTCGCGTGCTCCTCGATGCCGGTGGCGACCGCGAAGACGTTGGGGTCGAAGATGATGTCCTCGGGCGGGAAGTCCACCTCGTCGACCAGGATCCGGTAGGCGCGCTCGCAGATCTGCTTGCGGCGCTCGAGGTTGTCGGCCTGGCCGTCCTCGTCGAAGGCCATCACGACCGCGGCGGCGCCGTACTTCTTGCACAGCCGGGCCTGCTCGACGAACTTCTCCTCGCCCTCCTTCATGGAGATCGAGTTGACGATCGGCTTGCCCTGCACGCAGCGCAGGCCCGCCTCGATGACCTCCCACTTGGAGGAGTCGATCATCAGCGGCACCCGGCTGATGTCGGGCTCGCTCGCGATCAGCTTGAGGAAGCGGTCCATCGCGGCGACGCCGTCGATCATGCCCTCGTCCATGTTGACGTCGATGACCTGGGCGCCGGCCTCGACCTGCTGCGCGGCGACGGACAGGGCGGTGTCGTAGTCGCCGTCCTTGATCAGGTTGCGGAACCGGGCCGAGCCGGTGATGTTGGTGCGCTCGCCGACGTTGACGAACAGGGTGTCGTCGGTGACGGTGAACGGCTCCAGGCCGGAGAGCCGCATGGCGGGCTCGACCTCGACCGGCCGGCGGACGGCGCGGCCGTCCATCACCCGGGCGATCTCGGCGATGTGATCCGGCGTGGTACCGCAGCAGCCGCCCACGATGTTGAGGAAGCCCGCGTCGGCGAACTCGATGAGGACCTTCGCGGTGTCGGCCGGCGCCTCGTCGTACTCGCCGAACGCGTTGGGCAGGCCGGCGTTGGGGTAGACCGAGACGAAGGAGTCGGCCAGCCGGGAGAGCTCGGCGACGTAGGGGCGCATCTCCGCGGCGCCGAGGGCGCAGTTGAGGCCGACCGCGAGCGGGCGGGCGTGGCGGATGGAGTCCCAGAACGCCTCGGTGACCTGGCCGGACAGGGTGCGGCCGGACGCGTCGGTGATCGTGCCGGAGATGATGACCGGCCAGCGCCGGCCGGTCTCCTCGAAGAGCGTCTCGACGGCGAAGATCGCGGCCTTGGCGTTGAGGGTGTCGAAGATGGTCTCGATCATCAGCAGGTCGGCGCCGCCGTCGACGAGGCCGCGCGCGGACGTGAGGTAGGCCTCGGCGAGCTGCTCGTAGGAGACGTTGCGGGCGCCGGGGTCGTTGACGTCGGGGCTGATGGACGCGGTGCGCGTGGTGGGGCCGATCGCGCCGGCGACGTACCGCGCGCGGCCCGTCTCGGCCGCGACCTCGTCGGCGACGCCACGGGCCAGCCGCGCCGACTCGAGGCTGAGCTCGTAGGCGAGCTCCTCCATGCCGTAGTCGGCCAGCGCGATCGCGTTGGAGCTGAACGTGTTGGTCTCGATGATGTCGGCGCCGGCCTGGAGGTACTCGCGGTGGATGCCGCCGATGATGTCGGGCTGGGTGATCGAGAGCAGGTCGTTGTTGCCGATCAGATCGGACTCCCAGTCGGCGAACCGCTCGCCGCGGTAGCCGGCCTCGTCGGGCCGGTCGCGCTGGATGGCGGTGCCCATGGCGCCGTCGAGGATGACGATGCGCTCGCCCATCAGCCGCGTGAGCTCGGCGGTCGCGTCGGGCTGCCACGCCACGTCGTGTGGCCTGTCCTGAGCCATGAACCCATCCTTCCAGAGTGTGGAAGGCGCCCTTGGTGTCTCGGCCGAGCGTGGCGGACGCGACCGTGGGGGACCGCGTCCGTTGCAACGCCTCTCGGCTGCGGCCGATGTTACCCGTGTTCGCGTGACTAGGCTGGAGGAGTGATGGAGATCGAGACGGTCCCCGAGCTGGTCCGGCCCGTGGTGATCGCTGCGTTCGAGGGCTGGAACGACGCCGCCGAGTCGGCGACCGCGGTCGTGGACCACCTGACGAAGGTGTGGGACGCCACCGTGGTCGCGGCGATCGACCCCGAGGAGTACTACGACTTCCAGGTCAACCGCCCGACGGTGGGCATCGACGAGAACGGGTTCCGCAAGCTCACCTGGCCGAGCACGCACGTCGCCGTCGCCTCTCCCCCGGGACTGGACCGCGACGTCGTGCTGGTGCGCGGCATCGAGCCCAACATGCGGTGGCGGCAGTTCACCGCCGAGCTGCTGGCGACGATCGACGACCTCGGCGCCGAGCTGTTCGTCACCCTGGGCGCGCTGCTCTCCGACAGCCCCCACACGCGACCGATCCCAGTGTCCGGCTCCACCACGGAGGCCGACCTGATGGACCGGCTGGTGCTGGAGCAGTCGACGTACGAGGGCCCGACCGGCATCGTCGGCGTCCTGCAGGACGCGTGCAGCCGGGTCGACATCCCGGCCGTGTCGTACTGGGCCGCCGTCCCCCACTACGTCGCGCAGCCCCCGTGCCCCAAGGCCACCCTCGCCCTGCTCACCCGGCTCGAGGACCTGCTCGAGGCGTCGATCCCCCTCGGCGACCTCCCCGACGAGGCCCGCGCCTGGGAGCGCGGGGTGGACGAGCTCGCCGAGGAGGACGAGGACATCGCCGACTACGTGCGCTCGCTGGAGGAGTCGCGCGACACCGCCGACCTGCCCGAGGCCTCCGGCGAGGCGATCGCCCGGGAGTTCGAGCGGTACCTCAAGCGGCGCGGCGAGGACACCTGAGCCGGCCCCGAGGCCGCGTGAAATTGTTGCGGTTTGGTCCCAAACCGCAACAATTCGGGCCGATCGGATGCAGTCTCTGCCCAATCGACGCAGGTCTCGACCACCCTGCGTCCGGCAGACCGACCGGTACGACGGCCGCTAGAGCGCCAGCCCCAGCGCGGCGTCCAGCACCGGCAGCAGCGTGACCGCGGCGTGGTCGTCGCTGGTGTCGGCGAGGCCGTCGGTGCCGAGCGTGGCGCGGACCCAGGCGTCGACGGCGGCGGTGGCGCGGGGGGCGTCGAGGTCGTCGGCGAGGGCCGCGAGGACCTCCTCGACCACGGGGCCGGCCGGGGCGCCGGCGCCGAGGGCGAGTGCACGGCGCCAGTCGGCGACGTCGTCGACCGCCTGCCACAGGTGGGCGTCGGTCCACTCCCAGTCGGTGCGGTAGTGGTGGCGGAGCAGGGCGAGCCGGATCGCCATCGGGTCGATGTCGCTGTTGCGCAGGGCGGAGACGAAGACCAGGTTGCCCAGGGACTTCGACATCTTCTCACCGTCGTAGGCGACCATGCCGGCGTGGGCGTAGGCCTGCGCGAAGGGCTCGCCCGTGGCGACCTGGACGTGGCCGGCGCACATCTCGTGGTGCGGGAAGACCAGGTCGCTGCCGCCGGCCTGGACCTCGAAGGCGCCGCCGAGGTGGGTCAGCGCGATCGCGGCGCACTCGATGTGCCAGCCGGGGCGGCCAGGGCCGAACGGGCTCTCCCAGGAGGGCTCGCCGTCGCGCTCGCCACGCCAGACGACGCAGTCGAGCGGGTCCTTCTTGCCGGCGCGGTCCGGGTCGCCGCCGCGCTCGCCGAACAGCCGGAGCATCGTCTCGCGGTCGTAGTTGGACTCCTCGCCGAAGGCGGGGTCGGCCGCGACCGAGAAGTAGAGGTCCTGCTCGACCCGGTAGATCGAGCCGGCGGCCTCGAGGCGCTCGATGAGCTCGATCACCAGCGGGATCGACTCGACTGCGCCGACGTACTCGACCGGCGGGAGGACCCGCAGCGCCTCCATGTCCTTGCGGAACAGCTCGGTCTCGCGCTCGGCGAGCTCCACCCAGTCGACGCCGACCTTGGCGGCGCGCTCCAGCAGCGGGTCGTCGACGTCGGTGACGTTCTGGACGTAGCGGACGTCGTGGCCCGCGTTGCGCCACGCGCGGTTGAGCAGGTCGAAGGCGACATAGGTGTTGGCGTGGCCGATGTGCGTGGCGTCGTACGGCGTGATGCCGCAGACGTAGAGGCGCGCAGTGCCTTCCGGACGGCTCGCGACCCTGCCGCCGGAGGCGGTGTCGTGGAGGACGACCGGGGGGCCGGAGACCGGGAGCACCGGGAGGCCCGGTGCGTTCCATGCGCGCATGCAGGTGATGCTATCGACCGGCCGTCAGAACGGCGGCCACGGGATGGGCGGCCACCCGCCCGACGGCCCGGGGAGCTCGCCGGCGGCCAGCAGCCGTTCGGTACGGCGCTCCAGCGCCCGGATCTCGTGCTCGGCGAGATGGGTGGTCAGCCGCTCGCCGAGCTCGCCGCGGACCGCGGACAGCACGGCGGAGACGACCTCGACCTCCTCCGTCGTCAGCGGGCTGCCGGCCCAGCCCCACAGGACGGTGCGGAGCTTGGCCTCGTGGTGGAACGCGACGCCGTGGTCGACGCCGTACCGGTGGCCGCCGGGCATGGCGAGCACGTGGCCGCCCTTGCGGTCGGCGTTGTTGACCAGCACGTCGTAGACCGCGATCCGGCGCAGCGCGAGGGAGTCCTCGTGGACCAGGACGACCGGGTGGTCGCGCTCGTCGAGACCCTCGACGACCTCCAGCCAGCCCGCGGGGGCGTCGCCGGTGCGGACCAGGGTGACCGCCTCGTCCTCGGGGTCGACCTCCTGCCACTCCTGGACCATGCCGGGGCCGTGGGGACCGTCGCCCCACCAGGTGCGCGGCACCAGGTCCCAGCCGGTCGCCTCGGAGACCAGGTAGGCGCTGACCTCGCGGTCGGCGAGGGTGCCGTCGGGGAAGTCCCACAGCGGCCGCTCCCCCGCCACCGGCTTGTAGACGACCTCGCGCCCGTCGAGCTCGGCGAGGAAGGTCGCGTTGGACGCGGGCATGATCCGGCCCTTGATCTCCAGGCTCACGGGCCGGATCACGGGTCGCGGCGGCGGAACCCGTTGGCGCGCACGCACAGGTGGCCGTCGGGGTCGATCGGCTGGCCGCAGAACGGGCAGCTCGGCCGGCCGGCGCCGACGACGTGCTCGGCGCGGCGTACGAATGCCCGGGCCTGGCCGGGCTCGAGGCGGACCAGGAGCAGCTCGGCCGGGTCCTCGCCGTCGGTCAGCTCCACCGGCTCCTCGCCGACGGGGAACACCTCCACGACCACCCGCTCGTCGTCGGGGTCCCACGACAGGGTCATGGTCCCGGCGCGGAACTCCTCCTCGATGGGCAGCTCCAGCGGCTGGTCGTCGGTCATCCCGAACGGCGCCATCGCCGGTACGACGCCGCGGGCGCGCCCGTCGGCGATCACCTCGTCGAGCAGTTCGTCGATGCGCTCAGCCAGCGCGGTGACCTGCTGCTTCTCCAGGGCGACCGAGACGATCCGGGAGCCGGCCCGGGCCTGGAGGAAGAAGGTACGGCTGCCGGGCTCGCCGACGGTGCCGGCGACGAAGCGCTCGGGCGGGTCGAATCCGTGGACGATCGGCATGGTCCTGAGCCTATCGGCGCTCCGTCAGGCCGGCCCGGCGCCACCACCGACCACGGCGCCCTCGCCGCGGGTCCGCCGCCGGCGGCCGGGCTTCGGGGCGAGCCAGGAGAGGTCGCCGTCGTGCGTGTTGCTGGCGAGCACGTAGGGCCGGTCGGGGGCGTACCGGATGATCGACACCGACGCCGGGTCGACGCTGATCCGCTGGAACAGGTCGAGGTGCATGCCCAGCGCGTCGGCCAACACCGACTTGATGATGTCGCCGTGGCTGACCGCCACCCACACGGCGTCGGGGCCGTGCTCGCGGGTGACCGCCGCGTCGAGGCGTCGTACGGCGGCCACGGCGCGGTGCTGCATCGCGACCATCGACTCGCCGCCGGGGAACACCGCCGCGGACGGCTGCCGCTGGACCGTCTTCCACAGCGGCTCGCGGAGCAGCTCCTTGATCGGCCGGCCCTGCCACTCGCCGTAGTCGCACTCGGCGAGGGCCCGCTCGGTGACCGCCTTCGTCGCCGGGTGCCCGGCGTCCCGCTGGCCCTCGGCGACCGCCTTCGCGGTCTGGCGACAGCGCTCCTGAGGGCTGGTGACGAGCGCGGCGACCGGGAGGGTGGCGATCCGCGTCGCGGCCCGCGCCGCCTGCTGGGTGCCGAGCTCGTCGAGCCGGACGCCGGGGGTGCGGCCGGCGAGCAGGCCGGAGGCGTTCGCGGTGGTCCGGCCGTGGCGGACCAGCAGCAGAGTGGCCATGGGCGCGAGCCTAGCCAGCCGTACGCACTAGCGTGGGAGCGTGATCGTCGACAGCGCCGTCTACCGGCACGGCGTCCGCCTCCCGGTGGACTGCCACCTGCACGACTACGCCGCCCTCCGGGCCGCGGCCAGCAAGGAGCACGACTTCGTCTGGGTGGGGCTCTACGAGCCGAGCCACGTCGAGCTCGGCGAGATCGCCCAGGCCTTCGACCTCCACCCGCTGGCGGTCGAGGACGCGGTCGTGGCGCACCAGCGGCCGAAGCTGGAGAGGTACGAGAACAGCCTGTTCCTCGTCCTCAAGACCCTCTGGTACGTCGACGCGGACGACGCCGTCGAGACCGGCGAGATCAACGTCTTCATCGGCGCCGACTTCGTGGTCACCGTCCGCCACGGCCGAGGCTCCGCCCTCAGCGACGCCCGGCACGCCCTCGAGCAGAAGCAGTCCGTGCTCGACCACGGCCCGTCCGCCGTCGTCTACGCCGTGTGCGACGCCGTCGTCGACGGCTACACCGCGGTCGTCGCCGAGCTGCAGGTCGACGTCGACGAGGTCGAGGAGTCCGTCTTCTCCGACCGCCGCACCCAGGACGGCGACCGGATCTACGTCCTCAAGCGCGAGCTGTCCGAGGTACGACGCGCCGTGCTCCCGCTGCGCGAGCCGATGCGCCGCTTCGCCACCGCCTCGGTCGACCTGGTCGAGGCCGAGGCCGGCCCGTTCTTCCGCGACGTCAGCGACCACCTCGCCCAGGCCGCCGAGGAGATCGACACCCTCGACTCGCTGCTGTCGTCGGCGTTCGACGCCCACGTGTCGCGGATCGCGATGCAGCAGAACGACGACATGCGCAAGATCTCGGCCGGCGCCGCGCTGGTCGTCGTCCCCACGCTGATCGCGGGGTCTACGGCATGAACTTCACGCACATGCCCGAGCTGGACTGGACCTTCGGCTACCCGTTCGCGCTGCTGCTGATGGCCGCCGCCGTCGGCGGGCTGTGGGTGCTGTTCAAGAAGTCGGGCTGGTTCTGACGAGGGTGGGATGTTTCCACATCGTGGACGGCCGGCTCGGATCGTGGACCGCTGAATGTTGCGGTTTGGTCCCAAACCGCAACGACACGCCGCACGAGCATGCAGTTTCTGCCCAATCGACGAGCATCACGAGCTCAGCACTCCCGCGCCGAGCAGGACCAGCACGGCCCCGCCGAGCAGCACCCGGTAGACGACGAACGGCGTGTACGAGCGGGTGCTGACCCAGCGCAGCAGCCAGGCGATGGCGGCGTACCCGACGACGAAGGAGACGACCGTGGCGGTGATGGTCGGACCCCAGCCGTAGTCGGCCTCGCCGGGGTGGGCCTTGCCGACGTTCGCGATCTCCTTGAGCTCGAAGAGCCCGGCGCCGACCACGGCGGGGATGGCGAGCAGGAAGGCGAACCGGGTGGCCGCCTCGCGCTCGTAGCCGAGGAAGCGGCCCATCGACAGGGTCGCGCCGGAGCGTGAGACACCGGGCACGAGGGCGAGGGCCTGGGCGCCGCCCATCAGGGCCGCGTCGCGCAGCGTCATCTGCTTGATCGCGCGCTCGTTCTTCCCGACCCGGTCGGCGAGCCCGAGGACCAGGCCGAGCACGATGAGGGTGCAGCCGATGATCCACAGGTTGCGGAAGTCGCGCTCGATGACGTCCTTGAGGAGCACGCCGAGGATCACGATCGGCAGCGAGCCGACGATGATGTACCAGCCCAGCCGGGCGTCGAGGGCGCCGCGGTACTCCGGCTTGAACAGCGACAGCACCCACGCCCGGGCGATCCGCCAGATGTCCTTGCGGAAGTAGACGAGCACCGCCAGCTCGGTGCCGATCTGGATCACCGCGGTGAAGGCGGCGCCCGGGTCACCCCAGCCGAACAGCTCCGGGAAGATCCGCAGGTGCGCGCTGCTCGAGATCGGCAGGAACTCGGTCAGCCCCTGGAGCACGCCGAGGAACACCGCCTGCAGGAAGTCCGCCACGACGCGCCATCCTAGGGAGTCGGCGGTCACGTCCGTCATCGGCGTGCCCGGCGCGTCCCGCTCGGCCGGGCGGCTACGTTGTGCCCCATGCAGCAGCGGTACGTCGGCGCCAGCGGCCTCCGGGTCTCGCGCCTCGCCCTCGGCACGATGACCTGGGGCAAGGACACCGACGAGCACGAGGCCCGCGACCAGCTCACGGCGTTCGTCGCGGCCGGGGGGACGACGGTCGACACCGCCGCCGGGTACACCGACGGCCGCTCCGAGGCGCTGCTCGGGTCGCTGCTGGGCGATGTCGTACGCCGCGACGAGCTGGTGCTGGCCACGAAGGCGGGGATCTGGCGCCGCGGCTCCGAGCGGGTGACCGACACCTCCCGCGGGGCGATGCTGCGGGGGCTCGACACGTCCCTCAAGCGGCTCGGCACCGACCACGTCGACCTGTGGCAGGTGCACATCTGGAGCGACGACGTACCGCTCGAGGAGACGCTGGGGGCCCTCGACCACGCGGTCGCCAGCGGCCGGGCGACGTACGTCGGCATCTCGAACTTCAACGGCTGGCAGACCGCCCGCGCGGTGACCCTGCAGGAGGCCGCCGCGGGACGGGCACGGATCGCGTCGACGCAGATGGAGTACTCCCTGGTCAACCGGCGCGTCGAGCGGGAGGTGCTGCCGGCCGCCGAGGCGCTCGGCCTGGGCCTGTTCCCGTGGTCGCCGCTGGGCCGCGGGGTGCTGACCGGCAAGTACCGCACCGGCACGCCGTCGGACTCCCGCGCCGCCTCGCCGGTCTTCGCCGGCTTCGTCGACGCCTATCTCGACGACGACAGCCGCGGCATCGTCGAGGCCGTCGCGCGGGCGGCCGACGGCCTCGGCTGGACGCCGCTCGAGGTGGCGCTGGTGTGGGTCCGCGACTCCCCCGGGGTCACCGCGCCGGTCGTCGGCGCCCGGACCGCCGCCCAGCTCGTGGGCGCGCTGGGCTCGGAGGAGAAGGTGCTGCCACCGGAGATCCGGGCGGCGCTGGACGACGTCTCGGGAGGTGCGGCATGAGCCGGTCCCTGCTGCGTCCCGGCGTGATGCGCGGCCTGGGTCGCGGGGTGGAGTGGGAGTTCGACCGGGTGACCTTCGACCGGGAGTTCTCCCGCAACACGGTCGCCAAGCTGCTCACCGAGCGCGCCGAGCACGGCGGCTGGGAGCTCGACCGGGTGCAGATCGGGCCGGACGGACGTCGCCGCGTCGTGCTCCGGCGCAAGATCATCCGGGCCGTCCGCACCGCCTGAAATTGTTGCGGTTTGGTCCCAAACCGCAACAATTCGGGCCCGGGACGTGCGGTTTGTGCCCAATCCCGAACTGGTCAGACCTGGTCGAGGAACCTGTCCATCACCCGCGCCCCGAACTCCAGCGCGTCGACCGGGACCCGCTCGTCGACGCCGTGGAAGAGCGCGGTGAAGTCGAGGTCGTCGGGCAGCCGCAGCGGCGCGAAGCCGTAGGAGCGCATGCCGAGCTTGGTGAAGTGCTTGGCGTCGGTGCCGCCGCTCATCAGGTACGGCGCGACCAGCGCGCCGGGGTCCACCGCCAGCAGGCTTCGGGTCATCGCGTCGACCAGCGCGCCGTCGTACGGCGTCTCCCAGGGCGGCTGGTTGGAGACGAAGTCGATGTCGATGCCCTCGCCGGTCAGCTCCGCCAGGGTCGCGAAGAACTCGTCCTCGAATCCCGGCAGGAACCGGCCGTCGACGTGGGCGGTCGCGTCGGTGGGGATGACGTTGACCTTGTAGCCGGCCTCCAGCATGGTCGGGTTGGTCGAGTTGCGCAGCACGGCGCCGAGCATCCGCGCGGCGCCGCCGAACTCCTCCACCAGCGCGGGGGCGTTCTCCGGGGTCGCCTCGACGCCGGCCAGCTCGCCGACGGTCGCGAGCAGGGTCCGCATGGTGGGCGTGAGCCGGACCGGCCAGTCGTGGGCGCCGATCCTCGCGACCGCGGCCGCGAGGCGGGTCACCGCGTTGTCGTCGTTGAGCATCGAGCCGTGACCAGCGCGGCCGCGGGCGCTCAGGCGCATCCAGGCCATGCCCTTCTCGGCCGCCTCGATGAGGTACAAGCGGCGCCCGCGGATCGTCGTACTGAAGCCGCCGACCTCGCCGACCGCCTCGGTGCAGCCGTCGAACCACTCCGCATGGTCCTCGACGAGCAGCTGGGCGCCCTCGTGGCCGCCGGCCTCCTCGTCGGCGGTGAAGCAGAGCACGACCTCCCGCTCGGGGACCCGGCCGGCACGCTGACGCGCGCGGACGACCGAGAGCAGCATCGCGTCGAAGTCCTTCATGTCGACCGCGCCCCGGCCCCAGACGTAGCCGTCCTGGACCTCGCCGCTGAACGGGTGCACCTGCCAGTCCTCCGCCGCAGCCGGTACGACGTCCAGGTGGCCGTGCAGCAGCAGCGCGCCGCGCTCCGTCGTCGCCGGCGTGCCGCTGCCGCCCCAGCGGGCCAGCACGTTCGCCCGACCCGGCCGGGTCTCGACCACCTCGGCGGCGATCCCGACCTCGTCGAGCAGTCCCGCGACGTGCTCGGCCGCCTTCCGCTCCCCCGGGCCCTCGCCGCCGCCGTAGTTGGAGGTGTCGATCCGGATCAGCTCGCGGCACAGCTCGACCACCTCGCCGGCGACGTCGACCGCGGCGCCGCGCGTGGTCTCGGCACCGGTCTCAGAGCTGGTCTCGGGGGTGCTGGAATCGGGCATGTCGCCATCGTCGCACGCCGCTCGGGACTAGCGTTCTCACCGTGGCCCCTCCCGACTGGAAGAACTACGACCCCGACCCGTCCCCGGCCGACGAGCCCAGGGAGACGATCCAGCGGTACACCCCGCCCAGCGCCCGGGCCGGCCGGGGACGAGGCGTGGTCCTCCTGGCCGTGGCGGGCGCGGTCGCCGTCGTCGGGGTGGGCGTGGCGGTCGCCGCGCGCAGCCTGGCCGGCCCGGACGACCCGCAGACGGCGGAGGGCTTCGCCGCCCTGCTCGAGGACCTGGCGGACGAGACCGGCGGCACGACCGTGCTCAGCGCCGTGATCTACCCCGGCTACGCCATCGTGGACGTCGCGGTCGCCGAGGGCGACGAGCGGGTGATCAGCTATCGCTGGGACGGCGGTCTCGACGAGTGGAACAAGACGACCAACGACGACCCGTCCTTTGACCTGGCCGGTGCCGACAGCAGCCAGTTCGAGCGCATGTGCGAGGAGGTCCTCGCGACGGTCGACGACCCCGGGAAGTGCTACCTCAGCATCCGGCGCCCCGACGATGACGACGAGACGCCGGGCTGGATCTCGGCGTACACGAGCAACGAGTTCGGCCAGAGCAGCTACATCGAGTACGACCTCGACGGGGCCGAGGTCGAGCGCCACACCCCCTGAGCCCCGCCGCGGGCTCAGGGTGCGTCGAGCGCGCGGAGGTAGCGGCCCGTCATCGCCGCCTGCACCCACCGGGTGAGCGGCCCGCCCGCCCGCGCCAGGAGCGACGCCGGCCGGGAGAACGCCGCCACCGTGAAGGTCAGCGCGCCGTCCGAACCGCGCTCGATCACGAAGAGCTCCTCCCCGGCCTCGGGATGCCCCGGCAGCGTCCCGTAGGCGAAGCCCCTCCGATCGGGCTCGTCCACCACCCGCACCACCCGGCACGGGATCCGGATCCCCAGCGGACCGACCCCCAGGCGCATCTCCACCACCACGCCGACCTCGGCCCGCGGCGCCGACGCCGCGACCGCGAGCCCCGCCCGCGCATGCACCTCCCACCCGAGCAGCTCGGCCGCCGCACCCTCCAAGTCGCGCCGGCCCAGCCGCCGGGACCGGCTGAAGGCGTCGTACCCGGGGCGGGGGTGCGGCGTGCCGCCCGCCGGCCGGTAGGTCAGCTCGGCGGCGCCGAGCCTCGCCGCGCGTGCCGGGTCGAGCGTGGTGATCCGCACCGTCCGACGGTATCCGGCGCTACCCCTTCGTCGTGCCCGGCACCGAATGAGAACAGGCCCCGCGCTCCTGACCTGCAGGAACTCGGGGCCGTGCTGGTGTCCGAGGGGGGACTTGAACCCCCACGCCCTAATACGGGCACTAGCACCTCAAGCTAGCGCGTCTGCCAATTCCGCCACCCGGACGAGTGCGGAGAAACCGTAGCAAAGGCTGCGCGTAGACACCGCATCGGCGCCCCGTTTTCGCGGGCGCCATGACCTCCCGGGTCATGGCCGACGGTCCCGTGCCGCAGGAGCATGGCGCCATGAGCACAGACAGCCTCGAGGTACTGGCATGGGGACGGATCGGGCTGGGGGCGGCGTCGCTGGTGTCGCCGGCGGCGACCAGCCGGGCGTTCGGGGTCGCGCACTCGCCGGAGGTCGGCTACCTCACCCGGATCTACGGCGGCCGAGCCCTCGCCCTCGGTACGGCGTACCTCCTGGCCGGTCCCGCGGAGCGCGACCGGCTCCAGCTGCTCTCGCTGGGCGTCGACGTCTCCGACACGGTGACCGGGCTGGGCCATCTCGTACGGCGCGACAGCAGCCTGCGGGGCATGGTGATGGTCACGGTGCTGACCGGGAGCTATGCGGCGGTCGGCGCGGTGCGGGCGCTCCGGCGACACGCCCGGCAGCCTTGAACGAGGTCGGCCCACCTGCAACGGTGGGAAAGGTCTCTGACCTCGAACCGAGAAGGCAAGCCATGCTCACCCTCACCGAGAACGCCTGCACGATCGTCAAGCAGATGACCGACGCGCCCGACGTACCCGACTCTGCGGGACTGCGCATCACCCAGGCCGAGGCCGGCTTCGCCGTGTCCGCGGCCGAACAGGCCGAACCCGGCGACCAGGTCGTCGAGCAGGACGGCGCCACGGTCTACCTCGACCAGGACTCCGCCCAGAAGCTCGACGCGATGGTCCTCGACGCGGGCGTCGACGACACCGGCACGCTCCAGTTCGGCCTGGTCGCCCAGGCCTAGGACGCCCGACGGGGTCCACTCTGGGATCGTGGGCGCATGCAGGAGCTGCGTGTCGCCTTCGTTCCCGGAGTGACCCCCGACAAGTGGGCCCGGGTCTGGCGCGAGCGCAACCCCCGGATCCGGCTCCGCCTCCTCCCCGTCGAGGAGGAGCGGCAGCGCGCCGTCCTCGACGACGGCACCGCCGACATGGCGCTGGCCCGGCTGCCGGTCGACCTCGAGTCGCCGGCGCCGCTGCACTGCGTCCGCCTGTACGACGAGGTGCCGGTCGTCGTGGCGAGCCGGGACCACTTCGTGGCGGCCGCCGACCCGGACAGCCCGATCCCGCTCGCGGACCTCGCCGACGAGCAGCTGGTGCTGCCGCATCCGTCCGGGTGGACGCCGGCGACCGAGCAGCTCCCCTTCCCCGGGATGACGGTCAAGGACGCGATCGAGGTCGCCGCCGCCGGGACCGGGATCGTGATCGTCCCGATGTCGCTGGCCCGGCTGCACCGCCGCAAGGACGTCGTGCACCGTCCGGTCGAGATGGAGCCGACGACCGTCGCGCTGGTCTGGCTGCGCGAGGCCGACGGCCCGGTCCACCAGGACTTCGTGGGCGTGGTCCGCGGCCGCCGGGCGAGCAGCAGCCGCTGAGCGCCCGCGGTCAGCCGAGGTGGGTGGCCGCCCACTCCCCCAGGATCCGGGCGCTGCGGTCGACCAGAGCCACCCACTCCAGGGCACCCTCGTCGGCGTTGTCGGAGACGTGCTTGACCAGCCGGACGGGTACGCCGAGCTCCTGCGCGACGTATGCGACGGCGTAGCCCTCCATGTCGACCAGCTGCGCCCGCCGGGCCAGCCGGGATCGCACGGCCGGGTCCGTGACGAACACGTCGCCGGTCGCCAGCACGGTCTCCGCCGGACCGACGACGAGCCGCTCGCGCGGGTCGTACCCGAGGGCGCGGATCGCGTCGGCGTTGATGTCGTGGTTGAGCACGGTGCCGATCTCGTACAGCCCCTGCTCGGCGTCCAGCCCGTCGTGCAGACCCCCGGCGGTGCCGAGGTTGACCACCTCGAGATCGGCGAGATCGCCGCGGCCGGCGAGGTGACGGGCCAGCGCGGTCGCGGCGGCGGTCTTGCCGATGCCGGTCACCAGCACCTCGAGCCCGGCGGGCACGTGGGCGGCCTCGGCGCGGGTGGCGGCGACGATGAGGGGGCGGGGCACGGCCGTCACCCTAGTCCGCGGCGACCGGGCAGGATGGACCCGTGGTCACCGTCGTCGCCCGCGCCCCCGGCCGGGTCAACCTGATCGGCGAGCACACCGACTACAACGGCGGCCTCTGCCTGCCGTTCGCGATCCGGCTGGCCACCACCGCCCGGGTGACCGTCCGTCCGGACGACGCGCTCCGCATCGCCAGCCGGGAGGCGGACGACCGCGACCCCCACTGGCGCGAGTACGTCGTGGGCGTGGTCGAGGAGCTCCGCCGGCTCGGCTGGGAGGTGCCCGGCCTCGACATCGAGCTCACCTCGACGGTCCCGCTCGGGGGCGGCCTGTCCAGCTCGGCCGCCCTGGAGTGCGCGGTGGCGACGGCGATCGCCGGCCTGCTCGGCGTACCCCTCGACGACGCCGCGCGCCGCACCCTCGCCGCGGCCTGCCGCCGCGCCGAGACCGACCACGTCGGCGCGCCGACCGGCGGGATGGACCAGCTCGCCAGCATGCTCGGTGCCGACGGCCACGCGCTGCTCCTCGACTTCGCCGACCCGGCGGCGCCCGCGACCACACCGGTCCCGCTCCCGGTGACCGAGGACGGACTGGCTCTGCTGGTCACCGACACCCGGGTGCGGCACGCGCTGGCCGCCGGCGACGGCGGCTATGCCCAGCGCCGGCGCGAGTGCGACGCAGGCGACCCGCGCCGCCTCCGGCATGTGCAGACCGAGAACGACCGGGTCCGCGCCGCGATCGCGGCCATCACGGCGCGCGATTGGCCGGGGCTGGGCGCGCTGATGACCGCCTCCCACGCCTCGCTGCGCGACGACTACGAGGTGTCGGTACCGCAGCTCGACGTCGCGGCCGGGACCGCGATCGGCGCCGGCGCCCTCGGCTCCCGGATGACCGGCGGCGGGTTCGGCGGCTGCACGATCACCCTCCTCCGCGCCGAGCGGGTCGCCGCCGTACGGGCGGCCGTCGACGCCGCCTATCGCGACCGCGGGTGGACCGCGCCGGTCCACCACCTCGTCGAGCCGGGACCCGGCGCGCAGGTGCTCAGCGCTGCGGGATGAGGCAGAAGGACCCGTCGGAGAACCCGGCCGGTCGCACGCCGAGCGCCTGGTTGAGCCGGGCTCGCTGGTTCTCCCACGCCACCTCGGCCGCCAGCTCCGCGAGCTGCGCACGGGTGAACCGCGCCTCCAGGCGGGACCGCAGCTCGTCCGGCACGACCGCGGGCGAGCCGCTGATCGCCGCCGCGAAGGCCACCACGAGCTGCTCGTCCGCGCTCAGCGCCTGGTTGCCGTCCGGCTCCAGCAGGGCGAGCAGCTTGTCCTCCGGGATGCCCTCGGTGCGGGCCATCTCGGCGCCGATGTCGAGGCAGAACTCGCAGTGGACGACCATCGCCGCCTTCGCGACCGCGAGGGTCTTCAGCTGCGCCGGCAGCCGCCCCATGAGCAGCATCGACGACTCGTAGGCGCCCTGGGCGACCAGCAGCTGCGGGCGGCGGACCAGCCAGCCGAGCAGGTCGCCACGGTGGCGCTTCGCCTTGCCCAGGACGCGGAGATGGACCCAGATCCGCTTCAGGATGCCCATGCGACTGCCTTCCGGTGGGTGGTGAGGACGACGAGGGTGAGCCCGGCCGCCGCCTCGGCGCCGAGCAGGACGACATTGAGGACGTCGTTGAGCGCCGGCGGCAGCGGCGACGGGTGCGCCGCGTGGTAGACGAGATGCGGCACGGTGAACAGCAGGTACCCGATCGCCGCCACCCGGATCTCCACGAGCCCGCCGAGCAGGCAGGCGCCGAGCAGCAGCAGGCCGGTCGCCAGGAACCCGGCGCCGGCGTCGGTGACCAGGTGGGCGTTGAAGGGCGGCTCCGCTGCGGCGAGCGCCGGCCCGATCCCGGGGAAGTCGTCGTACCAGCCACGCGGCGTCAGCACCGCCCACGCGCCGATCGCGGCCTGGGGGGCCGCGACGGCGACGCCGAAGGCCCGCACCGCGGGCAGGTTGCTCATGCCCCCTCTTCGCGCGAGCGACCCGGGGTGTCACGTCGGTCCCGCCACCAGGCGGCGACCAGAAGCAGACCCAGCAGGCCCTGGGTCAGGTGCAGCGCGACGCCCGCGGCAAACACCCCGATCTCGCCGACGCCGTGCACGCCGAGGCTCACCGCGAGCGGCACGCAGGCCAGCACGGACACCCCCGACCACGAGCGGCGTACGGCGCCGGCGGCCGCGCAGACGGCGGCCGCGATCAGCGCGATGGCGCCCTCCCGGTAGGCATGGCCGCTGAACGGCTCGCCGAGGTTGTCCGCGATCCAGTCGCCGGCGACCAGGTTGCCGACCCCCTGGAACAGGAAGGCGCCGCACAGCGCCAGCGCCACCGCGCCGAGGAGACGGCCCGGGCGGTCCCGGGCCACGGGCTCGGGCGCCCGAGCCGGGGCGACGACGGCGTCGATCCGCCCTCGCAGCCTCGCCGGCGGATCCGGCCGCGCGCTCGCCGCCAGCCAGAGCACGATGTCGACCTCGGCGTCGACCTCGGCGTCGACCTCGGCGCCGAGCGGCTCGTCCTCACTCATCGCCGATCACCTCCCGCAGCCGGCCGATCGCCCGGTGCACCAGCATCCGGGCCGCGCTGGGCGTCACACCCAGCACCGCGGCGACCTCGGCCGAGGTCAGCTCGCCGCCGAAGCGCAGCGCCACCGCCTCGCGCTCCCGGGCGGTGAGGTGGCCCAGCCGGCGGCGTACCTCGTCGGCGCCGATCCTCCGCAGCGCCTCCCCCTCCGGGTCGTCCTCCGCGACGCCGCCGGACAGGCCCGGCGACGCCGGGTCGGTCGGCAGCTCCCGGCCGTGGCGGCGCCACCAGTCGGCGACCGTGTGCCGGGCGATGCCCATCAGCCACGCGCCGACGGCGCCCCGGGTGCCGTCGTACCGGTCCCAGGAGCGCATCGCGCGCTCGAACACCTGGCTCGTGACGTCCTCCGCATCCGCATCCGCGGGCACGCGCAGGCGCACGTAGCGCCACACGGGCGTCACGTGCTCGGCGTACACCTCGGCGAACCCGCCGGTCCCTGGTTGCATCCCGACCTTCTTCGCACGGGATCGCCGAGGTGTCACGCCCGGGTTCGGATCACTTGAGCTCCGCGCTCGACAGCCCCAGGATCCGGCGGGCGACGATCAGTTGCTGAATCTGCTGGGTGCCCTCGAAGATGTCGAGGATCTTGGAATCGCGCGCCCACTTCTCGAGCAGCTCCTCCTCGCTGTAGCCCACCGAGGCGCACAGCTCGACGCAGGACAGCGTCACGTCGGAGCCCACGCGACCGGCCTTCGCCTTGGCCATCGAGGCCTCGAGCGAGTTCGGCTTGCGGTTGTCGGCCATCCACGCGGCCTGGAGGGTGAGCAGGCGCCCGGCCTCCCAGTCCGCCTCGAGCTGCAGGAACCTCGCCGCGGCGGCGTGCTGGAGGATCGCCGGCCGGTCGTAGTCGACCTCGATCCCCGCCTCCTTGAGCAGGTCGCGGGTCAGGTCGAGCGACGCGCGAGCACAGCCGACCGCCATCGCGGCCACCAGCGGCCGGGTGTTGTCGAAGGTCGCCATCGCGCCGGCGAAGCCCTGCTCGACGTTGATCTCCGGGCTGCCGAGGAGGTTCTCCTTGGGCACCCGGGCGTCGGTGAAGGTGATGACGGCGGTGTCGGAGGCGCGGATGCCGAGCTTCTCCTCCAGCCGCTCGACCTTCACACCCGGCGTGTCCTTCTCGACCACGAACGACTTGATCGCCGCCCGGCCGAGGGACTTGTCGAGGGTCGCCCACACCACGATGCAGTCGGAGCGCTCGCCGGAGGTGACGAAGATCTTCTCGCCGTTGATGACGTACTCGTCGCCGTCGAGCACCGCGGTGGTGGAGATGGCGGCGGAGTCCGAGCCGAAGGACGGCTCGGTGATCGCCATCGAGGCCCACCGGCCCTTGAACCGCTCCAACTGCTCGTCGTTGGCGACCGAGGCGATCGCGGAGTTGCCGAGGCCCTGGCGCGGCATCGAGAGCAGCAGCCCGGTGTCGCCCCAGCACATCTCGGCCACGGACGTCACGGACGCGAGGTTGGCGCCGTTCTTGACGGCGTCCTTGGCGCGGTCGTCGTCGCCGTTGTCACGTCGTACGCCGGTCGCGCCGGCACCCTCGCTCGCGCCGGACTCGGAGAGCCCGTCGATCATCGCCGCGAGCATGTCGAGCTCCTTGGGGTACTCGTGCTCGGCGATGTCGTACTTGCGGGAGATCGGCCGCAGCATGTTCATCGCGACCTGGTGGGCCTGGTCGACCAGCGCCCGGTGCTTCTTCGGAACTTCCAGGTTGATCGCCATCAGACGAGCACCGTCCCTTCCATGATCCCGATGGCACGCAGGTCGCGGTACCACCGCTCGACCGGGTGCTCCTTGACGAACCCGTGGCCGCCGAGCAGCTGGACGCCGTCGAGGCCGATCTGCATGCCCTTGTCGGTGCACGCCTTGCGGGCGAGCGCGACCTCGCGGGAGAAGTCCTTGCCGGCCGCGGCGCGCGAGGCGGCACGGTAGGTCAGCAGGCGCATGCCCTGCAGCTCGATCGCGATGTTGGCGACCATGAAGGCCACCGACTGGCGGTTGGCGATCGGCTCGCCGAAGGCCTCGCGCTCCTTGACGTACGGCGTGACGTAGTCGAGCACGGCCTGGCCGGTGCCGACCGCGAGCGCGCACCAGGCGAGGCGGGAGAGGCGGACGCACTCGGTGTACGTCGAACCGTCGGTCTCGCCGAGCACCGCGTCGGCCGAGACCTTCACGTCCTCCAGGACGAGCTTGGTCATCGAGGCGGCGCGCACGCCCATGGCCGGGTCGCCCTCGACGGAGAGGCCCTCGGTCGAGGACTCCACGAGGAACAGGACCGGCGCCCCGTCGAGCTCGGCGCCGACGACGAACAGCTCGGCGCTGTCGCCCCGGGCGACCAGGCTCTTCGCGCCGTTGAGCACGTACCCGTCAGCGGTCCTCCCGGCGGTGGTCGACGGGCTGAGCACGTCGAAGAGCACGGTGGGCTCGTTGAGCGCGAGCGCGGCGGCGGGCACCGTGCCGTCCTCGGCGCTGAACGCCGGGAGGTAGGTCTGCTGCTGCGCGTCGGTGCCCCACAGTCCGATCGCGGTAGCGACCGAGCCCGGCGCGAGCGTCGCGACGGCGAGACCCATGTCGCCCTTGGCGAGCGCCTCGGCGACCAGCGTGCCGGCCATGGCCGAGCGCTCCTCGGAGACGCCGCCGAGCGCCTCGGGCAGGCCGAGGATCGGCAGGCCGATCTCGAGGCTCGCCTTGAGCAGCTCGTCGGGCGCGGCGCAGGCCTTGTCGGCCTCGGCCGCGGCGGGCCGGACGAGCTCCTCGGCGTACTCCGTGACGACGTCGACGAGCATCTGCTCGTCCTCGCCCGGGGTGAGGTCGAAGACGCCGCTCGCGGCGGCGGGGGTCGGCCGGGTGCCCGGCTGGCCCTTCTTGCCGGCCTTGGCGAAGGTGCGGCTGGCGTTGGTGATGGTCTTGAACCCGCTCCGGGTCACGGAGAACACCGCCTGCTCGGCCGGCTTGCGGAGGCGAACCTTGTCGAGGAGGTCGGTCTGGGCGAGCCGGTTGAGGCCGGCGACGAGGTAGCCGATCGGGTCGCGGCTCTCGCTGCTCGGAACCCCGTGCTTGCCGCCCGGCTTGAGGTTGCTGATCAGGGACATGCGGCAACTGTAACCGTGAGTTACACACGGCGCTACATCTTGGCCGAATCGGCCCACTGTGATCCCCACCCCTACGATGCGCGGCATGGACGAGCCGACCGAGACCGTGCATGCGCCGTACGGCCCCCTGCCCCGCAACGGGAGCGTCCGGCCGATGACGCGCTGGGGCACGCCGGTCATGCACCGGCCGCAGGCCAGGGTCGAGGTGTACGACGACGCGCTCCGCGCCCTCGCGGCCGACATGGTCGCCAGCATGTACGCCGCCGACGGCGTCGGCCTCGCCGCCTGCCAGATCGGCGAGGACGTGGCGATGTTCGTCTTCGACTGCCCCGACGCCGAGGGCCGGCGGATGGTCGGGGTGGTGTGCAACCCGGTCCTCGTCGAGCCGGAGGGCGTCGAGCGGCACCTCGACGACAGCCCCGAGGGCTGCCTGTCGTACCCCGGCGCGTTCGTCGACTGCGCCCGGCCCGACTACGCCGTGGTCGAGGGCACCGGGCTCGACGGCGCGCCGGTGCGCTTCGAGGGCGACGGCCTGCTCGCCAAGTGCCTGCAGCACGAGACCGACCACACGCTCGGCACCGTCTTCGGCGACCGGATCTCGGCCAAGGCGATGAAGCGGCTGCGCAAGCAGCACGACGCGGCTGCCGAGGACTATCCGCCGGAGTGGCCGACCTGAGGACCGTGGTCTTCGGCTAGCGTCGGCGCATGCCCGTCGACCCCTCCCTGGCCGGCCTCCTCGAGGCGATCGAGGCCGGTACGCCGCTGTGCGAGCTCTCCCCCGCCGACGCCCGCGCGATGTTCCGGGCGATGACCGTGGACGGCCGGCCGCCGGGCACCCTGCCGCCGGTCGCGTCGGTCGAGGACGACAAGGTGGCCGGCGGTGACGGTCCGCTCGCCGCGCGCGTGTACCGGCCCGACGGCACCGGCCCGTTCCCGACCGTCGTCCTCCTCCACGGCGGCGGCTGGGTGATCGGCGACCTCGACACCCACGACGCCATGGCCCGCGCCATCTGCGCGGGCGCGGGCGCCGTCGTGGTGGCGGTCGAGTACCGGCTCGCGCCGGAGGCGAGGTTCCCTGCCGCCGCGGACGACGCGATCGCGGCGGTGCGCGACGTGCAGTCGCGGCTGGCGGCGTACGGCGGCAGCGACGTGCTCGCCGTCGCCGGCGACTCCGCGGGCGGCAACCTCTCCGCCGTGGTCGCCCAGCAGGTGCCCGGCCTGGCCGCCCAGCTGCTGGTCTACCCGGCCACCGACGTCCTCGGCGACTTCCCCTCGCGCACCGAGAACGCGCACGGCTACTTCCTCGACGAGCCCACGATGGCCTGGTTCCTCGGCAGCTACGCCACCGCCGACACCGACCTCGCCGACCCGCGGATCTCGCCGCTGCGGGGCGAGCTGGCCGGCCTGCCGCCGGCGGTCGTGGTCACGGCCGAGTTCGACCCGCTGCGCGACGAGGGCATCGCCTACGCCGACGCGCTGGCCGCCGCGGGCGTGCCGGTGCGGCAGACGACGTACCCGGGCCTGATCCACGGGTTCTTCGACATGGGCCCGTGGTCGACGGCGTGCCAGGACGCGGTCGACGACACGGTCGCACAGTTCGCGGATCTCCTGCGCGGGTGACCGTCAGGCCCGGGCGGCGTGGTTCGGCAGGACGCAGGCGGCGTCGAGGCCGAGCACCCGGTTGAGGCGCCCGAAGGAGAGCCACGAGCCCAGGCACATCGACAGCTCGACGATCTCCCGGTCGGAGTAGTGGGTGCGCATCCGCTGCCAGAAGCCGTCGTCGATGCCGTGGTGGTCGAGGGCGTAGCGCTCGGCGTACTCCGCGGCGAGGCGGGTCCGGTCGTCGAAGTCCCGCGTGGTGCGCCAGTCCTGGACGGCGCGGTCGAAGGTCTCCTCGACCTTCTGCCCGTCCCGCTCGGTGCGCCAGTCCTGGCAGAACAGGCAGCCGTTGATCTGCGCGATCCGCAGCCGGGCGGCCTCGAACTCGCGCAGGCCGAGCGTGCTGTGCTCGTAGACGCTCATGGCCAGCGCCGACGCGGCGGGGCCGATGCCGGGCACCAGCTCCCCCCAGACGTGGATGATCGGGTCCGTGCCCTCGGGGATCTCGATGAACATCACGCCTCCTCGGCGACGGTGCGCAGGTAGGTGGACGGGACGAGCGGCACGTCGAGGCCGTCGTACAGGCCCGGGGTGGCGGTACGCAGCCACGGGATGGCGTTGACGAGCCGGTTGGCGGCGGTGGCGTTGCCGCCCGCGGCGCGGTTGCCGCCCTCGTCGGTGGCCTCGACGTTGATCTCGATCCGGGGCCGGCCCTCGACGATGACGCGGTGGGCGCCGTCGCCGCCGTCGGGCGGCATCGGCCAGTCGTAGGCGCAGGACGCGCTGATCCGGGTGACGTGCTCGATCACGATCCTCGGCTCGCCGGCGACGATGCCCTGCACCTCGAAGCGCAGCGCGCCCTGGGTGCCCGCCTCGAACGCCCCGAGCGCGGTGGTGACGGTGCTGTCGAGGGCGCGCCGCTCGACGGTCTCGCGCAGCTCGTCGAGCTCGACGCCGAGGGCCCGGGCGATCAGCCGGACCTGGCCGCCCCAGACCATCGAGGGGATGCCGGCCGCGACCATCGGCGGCTCGTAGTCCATCGGCTGGCCCATGCCGACGATGTAGCGGACCGAGTCCTCGGCGTCGTACGTCGAGTAGTCGAAGATCTCCTGGCAGCGGACCTGCTCGATCTCCGAGGCCAGGCCGCTGACCAGGGCGGGCAGCAGGTCGTTGCCCCAGCCCGGGTCGATGCCGCTGACGAACAGCGCGCTGCCGCCCTCGGCGCACGCCTTCTCGAGCGGGTCGCGCATCTCGGCCGGCGCGCTGCGGTGGTCGTAGAGCGCGTACACGGACGGCGTCACGACGACGGCGCCCTGCGCGAGCGCCCGGGCGATGTCCGCCACGGCCTCGTCGGGCCGCAGCTCGCCGGACGCGGCGTACGCCACCGCTCCCCCGCCCTCGAGCGCCGCCAGCGTCGCCAGCGCCGCCTCGACGTCGTCGGTGGCGCTCACCCCGAGGGAGCGGCCCAGGCCCGCCAGGTCGCCGGCGTCGCGGCCGGCCTTCGCCGGGTCGTTGACCACGACCGCCGCCAGGCTCAGCCCCGGGTGCGCCGCGACCGCCCGGATGGACGCGCGGCCCATGTTGCCGGTGCCCCAGACCACGACCGGGACGGTTGGGTAGAACGTGTTCTCATCCGCCATGGGGGGAGGTTAGGCGGCCCGGCGCCGTTGCGGTAGTGCGACAGCGTGTCCGATTTCGCGGGTCGTCCCGTGCGGCGACGGACGCGTCGATTGGGCAGAGACTGCATGCTCCTCCGGCGTGTCGCATGCGGTTTGGGACCAAACCGCAACATCGCGACGCTGCCGGGCGGGTCAGCGGCGGGCGGCGACGTAGCAGGCGACGGCGGTCGCCGCGGCCACGTTGAGCGAGTCGACGCCGTGCTCGATGGTGCGGGCCATCGGGATGATCGCCCGGCGGTCGGCGGCCTGCTCCCAGCGCGCGGAGAGGCCGTGGCCCTCGGAGCCCAGGACCAGGGCCACCCTGTCGACGTCCGCCACCGCCTCCTCGATCGGTACGGCGTCCGGCGCGAGCGTCAGCGCCACGGTGGTGAACCCGCGCCCGCTGAGTGCGGGCAGGGCGTCGTGCCAGTCCGGGAGGCGGGTCCAGGGCAGCGCGAAGACCGCGCCCATGGCGACCTTGATCGCCCGGCGGTAGAGCGGGTCGGCGCAGCGCGGGGCGAGGAGGACGGCGTCGAAGCCGAGAGCGGCCCCGGAGCGCAGGATGGCGCCGACGTTGGTGTGGTCGACGATGTCCTCGAGCACGAGCACCGACCGGGCGCCGTCCAGGACCTCGTCGAGCGAGGGCAGCGGGCGGCGCTCCAGCGAGGCGAGGGCACCGCGGTGGACGTGGAAGCCGGTGACCTGCTCGGCCAGCTCCTCGGAGAGGACGTAGCAGGGCGCAGGCGAGCGGTCGAGGACGTCGGCCAGGCCGTCGAGCCAACGCGGGGCCATCAGGAACGAGCGCGGAGCGAAGCCGGCCTCGACGGCGCGGCGTACGACCTTCTCGCCCTCGGCGAGGAAGAGCCCGTGCTCGGCCTCGAGGTGCTTGCGGAGCTCGACGTCGCGCAGGTCGCGGTAGTCGCCCAGCCGGGGATCGGCGGGGTCGGTGATCTCGACGAGCTCGGCCATCGTCCTGGGCTCAGCCCGGGAAGGCGTCCGGGTGGGCGATGGCGACGACGTCGCCGACCACGATGATCGCGGGCGGCTTCACGTCCTCGGCGGCGAGGCGTTCGGCGAGGGTGCCGAGCGTCGCGAGCACGGTCCGCTGGGTCGGCATGGTGCCGTCGCAGACGACGGCGACCGGGGTGCCGGTGTCGCGGCCGCCTTCCACCAGCGCGGTGGCGATGTGCGGCGCGTTCTCGACGCCCATCATCACCACGACGGTCCCCCGCATGCGGGCGAGCGCGTCGTAGTCGACCAGCGACTCGGCATGGCCGGGCGGCAGGTGGCCGGACACCACGGTGAACTCGTGCGTGACGCCGCGGTGGGTGACCGGGATGCCGGCGATGCCGGGCACGGCCACGGGCGAGGTGAGGCCGGGGATCACGGTGACGGGTACGCCGGCCTCGCGGCAGGCGATGATCTCCTCGTAGCCGCGGCCGAAGACGAAGTTGTCGCCGCCCTTGAAGCGCACCACCCGCTTGCCGGCGAGGGCACGGTCGACGATGACGCGGTTGATCTCCTCCTGCATGGCCGAGCGGCCGCGGGGCAGCTTCGCGACGTCCACCAGCTCCACGTCGCTCGGCAGGTCGCCCAGCAGCTCGCGCGGCGCCAGCCGGTCCGCCACCACGACGTCGGCGGACATCAGCGCCTTGCGGCCGGCGATCGAGATCAGCTCCGGGTCGCCCGGACCGCCGCCCACGAGCGTGACACCCGGCGTTCGGTCGCGGTGGTGGGGCGCGGCGATGGTGCCGTCGCGCAGCCCGGCGACGATCTCGTCGCGCACCGAGGCGGAGCGCCGCGGGTCACGGTTGCCCACCACGGCGACGGTGATGCCGGCCTCGCGACCGACCGCCGGGGTCCAGGCCGTGCCGAGGGTCGCGTCGTCGGAGCGGACGCAGAACACGCGCTGCCGCTCGCAGAGCTCCGAGATGTGATCGTTGACGGCGCGGTCGTCGGTCACCGCGATGACGTACCAGGCACCGTCCAGGTCGCCGTCCTCGAACGGCCGCTCGTGCCAGGTGATCTCACCGGAGCCGACCAGGCCCTCGATGGCCGGCCTGACCACCGGCGACACCACGTGGACGTCGGCGCCGACCGCGATCAGCTGCGGGACGCGGCGCTGGGCGACGTGGCCACCGCCCACGACGAGGACGCGGCGCCCGGCCAGGCGCAGGCCGGAGGGGTACGGCGGGAAGTCGCTCACGCCGTACATTCTCCCGACATGCGCCGGGTGCCCCCTGACACGGGCCCAGCACGCGGACTAACTTCGGTGACATGAGTCTCGATCGCCCGGTCACCCCGGACCCCTACGCCCTCCTCCCCGTCGTGCCCTCCTTCGCCGTCACCAGCGCCGACGTCACCGACGGCCGGCCGCTGAAGGACGACCAGGTCGCCGCCCACGGCAACACCTCGCCGCAGCTGTCGTGGTCGGGAGCGCCGGAGGGCACGAAGTCGTATGTCGTCACCTGCTTCGACCCCGACGCCCCGACCCCCAGCGGCTTCTGGCACTGGGTCCTGGTCGACCTCCCGGCCGACGTGACCTCGCTGGACGCCGGTGCGGGCGCCGAGGGCGCGTCGCTGCCCGGCAACGCGTTCATGTGCCGCAACGACGGCGGCCCGAAGGCGTTCATGGGCGCGGCGCCGCCCGAGGGCGACCAGGTGCACCGCTATTACTTCGTGGTGCACGCGGTCCGCGAGGAGACGCTCGGCGTGGACTCCGACGCCTCGGCCGCGGTCGTCTCCTTCAACCTGGCCTTCAAGACCCTCGGCCGCGCCATCGTGACGGGCACCTACCAGCACTGAGTCGGACCCAACTCATGCGCTTGTCAGGGGTTGCAACCCCTGACAAGCGCATGAATCCCCGGACATCCGGGGATTCATGCGGGCAGGTCAGAGCCCCATCGACTTGGCGATGATCAGCTTCATCACCTCGGACGTGCCGCCGTAGATCCGGGTGACCCGGGTGTCGGCGTACAGCCGCGCGATGGGGTACTCGTTCATGTAGCCGTAGCCGCCGTGGAGCTGCAGGCAGCGGTCGATCACGCGGCCGGCGACCTCGGTGCAGAAGAGCTTGGCGGAGGCGGCGTCGACGGCGGTCAGCTCGCCGAGGTCGTGCGCCTCGAGCGCCCGGTCGACGACGGCCTGGGCGGCGTCGACCTCGGCGCGGCAGGCGGCGAGCTCGAACTTGGTGTTCTGGAAGGACGCGACGGGGGTGCCGAAGACCTGGCGGTCCTCGACGTAGGCCTGGGTGAAGCGGAGCGCGGCCTCGGCCTGGGCGTAGGCGCCGTAGGCGATGCCGAGGCGCTCCTGCGGGAGGTTCTGGCCGAGGTAGCTGAAGCCCTCGTTCTCCTCGCCGAGCAGGTCCTCCGCCGGGATCCGTACGTCGGTGAAGGACAGCTCGGCCGTGTCGGAGGTGCGCAGGCCGATCTTGTCGAGCTTGCGGCCCACCGCGTAGCCGGGCGACTTCGTGTCGACCGCGAACAGCGAGATGCCGTGGCGGCGGTTGCTCTCCAGCGGCGGGGAGGTGCGGGCGCAGACGATGACCCGGTCGGCCAGCACGCCGCCGGTGATGAACGTCTTCGCGCCGTTGAGGACGTAGCTGTCGCCGTCGCGCTTGGCCGTCGTGCGCATGCCCGCCAGGTCGGAGCCGGTGCCGGGCTCGGTCATGGCGATCGCGAACATGGTCTCGCCGGCGACGAAGCCGGGCATCCAGCGCTTCAGCTGCTCCTCGGTGCCGAGCTTGAGCAGGTAGGGCAGGCACAGCTCGACGTGGACGCTGGACCCGCCCAGCTGGACGCCGGCCCGGGCCTGCTCCTCGGTCAGGATCGCGGAGAACTTGAACGACTCGATGCCCGCCCCGCCGTACTCCTCGGGGACCTCGATGCCGAAGACGCCGAGCTCTCCGAGCTTGGTGTACAGCTCGCGCGGGACGATCCCCGCGTCGTACCACCCCTGGTAGTGCGGGACGACCTCGCTCTCCAGGAACGATCGGAAGGTCTGGCGGAAGGACTCGTGGTCCTCGTCGAACACGGTGCGGCGCATGGGCTCATGCTGCCATCGGCGTCAACGCCGTCAGCGCACGGAGTCGCCGCCCGCCTCGCGCAGCAGCTGCTCGAACGGCGTGGGCGCCGCGAACTCGTCGGCGACGCTCCGGCGCTGTGCGGCGGCCGACAGGGCTCCCCCGGCCCCGAGCAGGGCGGCCAGCTCGCCGGCCGCCCGTCGGACCCGCTTGTCGAGGCTGCCGTCGTCGCTCGCGCCGAAGTCCTCGCTGGCCGCGAACACCCCGGTGGGTACGACGACCGCGCGCAGGTAGGCGAACAGCGGCCGCAGCGCGTGGTCGAGCACCAGGCTGTGCCGGGCCGTCCCGGCGGTCGCGGCGATCACGACCGGCGTGCCGTCGAGCGTGCCGGGCTCGAGGACGTCGAAGAAGGTCTTGAACAGCCCCGAGTACGACGCCGAGAACACCGGCGTCACGACGACCAGCCCGTCCGCGTGGCGCACCGCGTCGATCGCCTCGGCGAGCTCGCCGGTCGGGAACCCGGTCAGCAGGTGGTCGGCCAGCGCGTGCGCCAGCGGCCGGAGCTCGACGTGCCGGACGTCGACCTCCTGGCCGCGCGCGGTCACGGCGGCCTGCACCGCGTCGCCGAGCTTGTCGGCGAGCAGCCGCGTCGACGACGGGACGGAGAGTCCCGCCGAGACGACGACGATGTGCTGGGTCATGCCCGGATCTCCTCTGCGTCCTCGGCACGGTCGGTGGTGCCGGTCATGGTGTCCTCCGCGTGCACGGTGCCGTCCTTGGCGCCCCCGGCGGCCGCGACGAGCGAGGCGTGGGTCGGTGCGTCCGGTACGTCGGCCGGCCGGCCCTCTGCGAAGCCCTTGCGCATCTCGGGCAGGATGCCGCCGAGCAGGTCGAGTTGCTCGAGCACCGTCTTCAGCGGGAGCCCCGCGTGGTCGACGAGGAACAGCTGCCGCTGGTAGTGCCCGGCGTACTCGCGGAACGACAGGGTCCGCTCCAGCACCTGCTGGGGCGAGCCGACGGTCAGCGGCGTCTGGCTGGTGAAGTCCTCCAGCGACGGGCCGTGGCCGTAGACCGGGGCGTTGTCGAAGTACGGGCGGAACTCCCGGACCGCGTCCTGGCTGTTGGGTCGCATGAAGAACTGCCCGCCGAGGCCGACGATCGCCTGGTCGGCGCGGCCGTGGCCGTAGTGCTCGAAGCGCTCGCGGTACAGGCGCACCATCTGCTCGGTGTGCGAGGCCGGCCAGAAGATGTGGTTGTGGAAGAAGCCGTCGCCGTAGTACGCCGCCTGCTCGGCGATCTCGGGGCTGCGGATGGAGCCGTGCCACACGAACGGAGCGACGCCGTCGAGCGGCCGCGGGGTCGAGGTGTAGCCCTGCAGCGGCGTACGGAACCGGCCCTCCCAGTCCACGACGTCCTCGCTCCAGAGCCGGCGCAGCAGCGCGTAGTTCTCGATGGCGAGGTTGATGCCCTGGCGGATGTCCTTGCCGAACCACGGGTAGACCGGGCCGGTGTTGCCGCGGCCCATCATCAGGTCCACCCGGCCGTCGGTGAGGTGCTGGAGCTTGGCGTAGTCCTCGGCGATCAGGACCGGGTCGGTCGTGGTGATCAGCGTGGTCGCGGTCGACAGGATGATCCTCTCGGTCTGCGCGCCGATATAGGCCAGGGTGGCCGTCGGGTTGGACGCGACGAACGGCGGGTTGTGGTGCTCGCCTGTCGCGAACACGTCGAGGCCGATCTCCTCGGCCTTCCTCGCGATCGCGACGGTGGCCTTGATCCGCTCGTACTCCGACGGCGTCCGCCCGCTGGTCGGGTCGGTGGTGACGTCGCCGACGGTGAAGATGCCGATCTGCATGGTCCGCTCCTGGTGGTCGTGATGGTCATCCGGTTCAACAGATGACATGTCAACCATATTCCCTCGCGGCTCCGGACTCAGCACCGGGACAGGACCAGCACCGCCCGGTCGTCGTCGCCGCGGTCGACGAGGTCGATGATCTGCTGGGCGGTGCCCTCCCAGCCGGCGAGGTACGCCGTCCGGGCGGTCTCCTGCAGCCAGGCGATGCCGGTGTCGATGTCCGTCGAGCGGGACTCGACCACGCCGTCGGTGTAGAAGAGCAGGGCGTCGCCCGGACTCAGCACCCCGGCGCTCTCGCGCAGCTCCGGCGTCTCGCTGACGCCCAGCGCCGTGCCCCGCGAGTTGTCGATCCGCCACTCCCGCGCCGCGGCCGACCAGACCAGCGCGGGCGGGTGACCGGCGCTGCGGATGAGGTAGTGGCCGGTCGCCAGGTCCAGGTCGAGCTGGACGGCCGTGGCGATCGACTCGTCCGAGGGCTGCCGCAGCAGGTACGTGTTCGCGTCCCGGAGCAGCTCCTCGCCCGGGACGACCCGGATCAGGCTCTCCAGCGCGCCCGCGAACTGCAGCGCGGCCGGCACCGCGGTCTCGCCGCTCCCGCACACGTCGACCAGCACCGTGCGGAGCAGCCCGCCGGAGCCCTGCAGGTCGCTGACGATGAAGTCGCCGCCGTACGCGAAGCCCTCGGCGGACAGCATCGCCGACTGGTGCCGCCAGCCCGCGGGCAGCTCGGGCATCCTCCCGCGGGCCTGCAGCCGCTCGCGCAGCCGGGCCCAGGTGACGGCATCGTCCATCGGCACAGCGTAGAGGTCGCCCGGGCGTCGTCCTTAGACTCTCACCGTGACCGAGACGACGACCGTCGACATCCTGGGCGAGCCCTGGACGGCCGAGACGATCCCGCTGGAGGACGACTTCGAGGGCGAGGTCGTCGCGACCCTGGTCGGCCGGAGGGCCGACGAGCCGACCGAGCTGGCGACCCTGCACGTCCACGGGTTCTCGGACTACTTCTTCCACACCGAGTACGCCGCCTGGTGGCTCGACCACGGCCACGACATGTACGGCCTCGACCTGCGCAAGTACGGCCGGTCGCTGCGTCCCCACCAGTCCGCGACCTATGTCGCCGACCTCACGGACTACTTCGCCGAGCTCGATGCCGCCTGGGAGCGGATCACCGTGCGGGACGGCCACCGGCGGGTCGTGCTGTCGGGGCACTCGACCGGAGGCCTCGTGGTCGCGCTGTGGGCCGACGACCGGCGGCCCGCCGAGCTGGCCGGGCTGCTGCTCAACTCGCCGTGGCTGGACCTGCAGGGGAAGGCCTGGATGCGCTCGCCCGTCGCCAACCGGGTCCTCGAGCAGGCCGGGCGGCGCCGGCCGCTGCAGGTGTTCCCCCGCGACGTCAGCGGCTACTACGGCCGGAGCCTGCACCGTGACCACCACGGCGAATGGGACTTCGACCTCACCTGGAAGCCGGTCGACTCGTTCCCCGTCCGGCTCGGCTGGCTGCGCGCCGTCCGCCAGGGGCAGGCCCGCCTCCACGCCGGGCTCGACGTGCCCGCGCCGGTGCTGGTGCTGTCCTCCGACCGCTCCGGGCACCCGCGGGCGATGGACGAGGAGGTCTTCTCGACCGACATCGTGCTCGACGTCGAGCAGATCCGGCGGTGGTCGGTCGCCGTCGGGCGGCACGTGACGTACGCCGCCGTGCCGGGCGCGGTGCACGACGTCGTCCTCTCCCGGAGCGAGCCGCGGGCACGGGCGTACGACGAGATCGAGCGCTGGCTGACGACGTACGTGCTCCGAGACCGCTCTCCGTCGCAAGCTCCGCCGGCTCAGTCGCAGGTGAAGTAGCCGTCGGAGTCGGTGTAGCAGTCGTCGATCGAGTTCTCGGCCCACACGACGAGCGCGACGAACAGCACGGCGCCGACGATGAACAGCGCGAACCCGAGCCAGCCGACGATGATGCCGGCGAGCGCCAGTCCCCCGCCCTGCTCGTTGGTGCGCTTCATCTGGCTCTTGGCGACGTGACCCAGGATCGCGCCGATGAAGCCGGTGAACCCGGCGCAGACGACGAGCGAGACGATGCTGACGACGAGCGAGGCGATCGCCATCCCGTTGGTCGCCGGGGGCGGGGTGTAGCCGTACGGCGCCGCCGGCTGTCCGTAGGGCTGGTTCGGCGGCTGGCCGTACGGCTGGTACGGGTCGTTGCCGGAGGGCGGAGTCGTCATGCGGGCAAGGATCCCATGACCGCCGGTCGCCGGGGCACTATGTTCTCCCCATGGCTGCAGCTTTCCGCATGGATCCCGTCACCGGACTCTCCGTCGGGCGCATCGTCATCGGCGTCGGCGCCCTGGCCGCTCCCTCGGCCACCGCGCGCGTGTTCGGGCTCGACCCGGCCGGCAACCCGCAGCTCGACTACATGGGCCGGATGTTCGGCGCACGCGAGCTCGCGCTCGGCGCGGTGACGCTGGTGTCCCGGGGCGCCCTGCGGCGCAACCTGACCGTGGTCGGGATCGCGGTCGACGGGGCCGACCTCGCCAACGGGCTCATCGAGCTCGGTCAGCGCAATGTCACCAAGCTCGCCAGCGGGATGCTCGTCGGCGCCGCCGCCGGGGCCATGGGCTCGGGGGTCCTCGCGCTGGTCCAGCGACGGGCCACGAAGGTCAGCTGACCAGCACCACGACGGCCACCAGGCCGACGACGACGATCGCCGCGCGCAGCGCGACGGGGGGCAGCTTGCGGCCGACCGCGGCGCCCAGCAGGCCGCCGCACACCGAGCCGATCGCGATGAGCAGCACGATCAGCCAGTCGACCTTCGCCTCCGCCCCGAGCAGCCCGAGCTCGGCGACGACGACGAACACCAGCCCCGCGACGGCGTTGACGACGGCGACAAGCACGTTCTTCACGCCGTTGAGGCGCTGGAGGGCGTCCGCGATGCCGATGCCGAGCACGCCCATGAGCAGCACGCCCTGCGCGGCGCCGAAGTAGCCGCCGTACACGCCGGTGGCGAAGACGGCGATCGGCACCCACCACGAGCGCTCCACGGCGCTGGTCCGGCCGTCCGTCGCCTCGCCGCGCCGCTCCGCGCGGGCCGCGACCGCGCGCGAGAGGCGCGGCTGGAGGACCACGAGGCCGATCCCGAGCAGGATCAGGACGGGGACGACCGCCTCGAACGCCCCGGGCGGCAGGACGAGCAGGAGGACCGCGCCGGCCACGCCGCCGACCGTGGAGAACGCGAGCAGCCGCAGCAGTCGCTCGCGCTGGCCCACCAGCTCGCGGCGGTAGCCGAAGGCTCCCGCGATCGAGCCCGGCACCAGGCCGAGGCTGTTGGACATGTTGGCGGTGACGGGAGGTACGCCGAGCGCGAGCAGGGTCGGGAACGTGATCAGGGTGCCGGAGCCGACCACCGCGTTGATCGTGCCCGCACCGACGCCGGCCAGGAGGACGGCGACGATCTCGAGCGGCGTCACTCCGCGGGAGGCTCGCCTGCCGGGGGCTTGCCCGGGTGCGCGGCGCTCTCGGCCTCGGCGATCGCCTCCTGGACGACGGCCTCGCTGTTGCCGGTGAGCGGGGTCGCCGGCTCGGTCGGCCCCATGTCGACCCGCTTGGCCGGGCCGGGGGTCTCCTTGGGGATCCCGGCGATCTCGTGGATCGACGAGCCGAGGCCCTCGAGCGCCTTGGTGATCTCCGACGGGATGACCCACACCTTGTTGGCGTCGCCCTCGGCGATGCGCGGCATCATCTGGAGGTACTGGTAGGCCAGCAGCGACTGGTCGGGCCGGCCGTCGTGGATGGCCTGGAAGACCGTCTGGATGGCCTGTCCCTCGCCCTGGGCCCGCAGGATCTGCGCCTCGCGGTCGGCCTGCGCGCGCAGGATCTGCGACTCCCGCTCACCCTCCGCGTTGAGGATCGCGGACTGCTTGTTGCCCTCCGCGGTGAGGATCGCCGACTGCCGCTGACCCTCGGCGGACAGCACGAGCGCGCGCTTGTCGCGCTCGGCGCGCATCTGCTTCTCCATCGCGTCCTTGATCGACGGCGGCGGGTCGATGCCCTTGATCTCGACCCGCTTGACCTTGATCCCCCACCGGCCGGTGGTCTCGTCGAGCACGGCGGAGAGCCCGCTGTTGATCGACTCGCGGCTGGTCAGGGTCTGCTCGAGGTCCATCCCGCCGACCACATTGCGCAGCGTGGTCATGGTGAGCTGCTCGATGGCTTGGATGTAGTTGGAGATCTCGTAGGTCGCCGCGATCGGGTCGGTCACCTGGAAGTAGATGACCGTGTCGATGTCGACCGTCAGGTTGTCCTCGGTGATGGCGGCCTGCGGCGGGAAGCTCACGACCTGCTCGCGCAGGTCGATGACGTAGCGGACCTTGTCGATGAACGGCACCACGAAGTTGAGGCCCGCCGGCAGGGTCTCCTTGTACTTGCCGAACCGCTCGACGATGCCGGTGTAGGCCTGTGGGACCACCCGGATCGCCTTCGCGACCACGGTGATCACCAGCAGGAGCAGGAGGACGAGCAGGACCAGGACGGTCATCGGGGCTCCTCGAGTTCGGGGGCGGACACGGGACGGACATGGGCCGTGGCGCCGACGATGGAGACGACCTCCACCGTCTCGCCGACGCCGAGCGCCGAGCCCGCGGGCTCCGCGACGGCCAGCCAGGACTCGCCGCCGATCTTGACCCGGCCGGGCCGGTGCTCGGACACGGGCTCGGTGACGATGCCGCGGCTGCCGACCAGGCTGGCCGGCCCGAGGACCAGCTCGGGCCCGCCGTGGAGGCGGCGTACCAGCTGCGGGCGGACCGCGGCGAGCAGCAGCACCGACGCGGCCGAGGCGACCAGCACCTGGACGACGACGTTGTCGGTCACCAGCGCCGTCGCGACCCCGGCGAGGGCGCCGCCCGCCAGCATCAGCAGGAACAGGTCCAGGCTCAGCAGCTCGGCGAGGGCCAGCACGAAGGCCGCGCCCAGCCACGCTTCCCAGAGATGGTCGCGCAGCCAGTCCATGAACGAAGCCTAGTGGAGAGGCCTCCATCGCCGGCAGGCGCGCCGAGGTCAGGGGGTCCACCGCAGGACGCCCCGCTCGATCTCCGACCGCAGCTCGTCCACCAGCCGCACCGCCTCCTCGGGGCTCTCCACCCGCACCTTGTGCCTCAGGCGCGGCGTGCCCAGGCGGATCTCGAAGACGCCGATCATGGCCGTGACGATCAGGTCCTCCCGACCGCTCGGCGCACGGACCTTGGCCTCCCCGGTGGGCGCTCAGCCCCGGTGGTGGTGCTTGCGCCGCGCGGCGTACCGGCCGTCGTGCTGCTCGAGCACCAGCGGCATGCCGAAGGTCGCGGAGAGGGCCTCGGCGGTCAGGGTGTCGTCCAGGGGACCCTGGGCGACGACCCGGCCGTCGCGCAGCATGATCACGTGGGTGAAGCCGGGAGGGATCTCCTCGACGTGGTGGGAGACCAGGACGGTCGCCGGGGACAGCGGGTCGTAGGCGAGGACGGACAGGGTCGAGACGAGGTCCTCGCGGCCGCCGAGGTCGAGGCCGGCGGCCGGCTCGTCGAGGAGCAGCAGCTCGGGGTCGGTCATCAGGGCGCGGGCGATCTGGACCCGCTTGCGCTCCCCCTCGCTGAGGGTGCCGTAGGTGCGGTCCGCGAGCGCGGCGACGCCGACCTCCCGCAGCAGCGCGTCGGCGCGGGCGTGGTCGACGTGCTCGTAGTCCTCGCGCCAGCGCCCGAGCACGGCGTACGACGCCGTCAGCACCAGGTCGCGCACGGTCTCGTTGCGCGGGATCTGCTCGGCGACCGCGGCGCTGGAGACGCCGATCCGGGGCCGCAGCTCGAACACGTCGACCGTGCCGAGCAGCTCGCCGAGCAGCCCGACCGCCCCGGAGGTGGGGTGCAGCTGCGCGGCGGCGATCTGCATCAGGGTGGTCTTGCCGGCGCCGTTGGCGCCCAGCACGATCCACCGCTCGCCCTCGCGGACGACCCAGCTGACGCGGTCGAGCAGCGTGGCCTGCCCACGGCGTACGGTCACCTCGGCGAGCTCCAGCACGGCGGACATGCGAGCCACCTTAGCCAGTAGGGTCGGCGGGTGAGCGCCCTCCCCGTGTCCGCCCGGCTGGCCTGGTGGGGAACGGCCTGGCTGCGCGGACGGGTCGGTCCCGACGAGGTCCTCGACGCCGTCCACGGCGACGATGTGACCCATGTCGTGAGCGCTGCGGACGGGCCCTCGTCGCTGCTGCTCGAGCTGGCGGCGGCGCGCAACCACGGCGCCGACGCGGTCGCGGCGGCGTTCCCCGCGCCGGGCGACCCGGCCGGGCTGCGGGGGCCACGGGAGCTGACCACCGCGGCGGTCGAGGCCGGCGAGGTGGCGCTGCTGCCCGGCTCCCTGCCCGGCATCGGGCTGGTGCCACGGCAGGTCGGCCGGGCGGTCGAGTGGACCGTGCTGACGGCCGAGCGCCGGCCGCCGTCGGACCTCGGCGAGGCCGACCGGCAGCTGCGGGCGGCGTTGCTGACGGCCGCGAACGTGCTCGCGGACCTCGACGTCGCCCGATGGCAGCCGCTGGTGGCCGACGAGCTGCACGACCTGCGGGCCGGCATACCGCTGGCCGCTCCCCCGGGTACGCCGGGCCGCTGCGTCGACCTCGCCGGCCGGGCCCTGCACCTCGAGCGGGTCGTGGGGCTCGCGCTCCAGGACGACGGCGGCGCCCTCTCCACCGGCGACGCGGCCGCGCGCCGGGCCGCACTGGAGCCGCTGGAGCGCGCGGCACGGCATGCGCTCACCGCGGCCTGCTCGCCCGACGGCTGGCCACCGTCGTCCGACGACCCGTCCCACCGGTAGCGTTGCGCCCCGCCATGAGTCCTCACGATGCAGCGGACGACACGCTCCTGATCACCGTCACCGGCGCCGACCGGCCCGGCGTCACCTCCGCGGTGCTCGAGAGCCTGGCCGGCTCCGGGGTGAGCGTCGTCGACCTCGAGCAGATCCTGATGCGCGGCCGGCTGGTCCTCGGCGTGCTCGTCACGGCCCCGCGCGACCGGAAGAGGCTGCGGCGCCGGCTCGAGTCCAGCGTCGAGGCGCTCGGCATGACCGTCGAGGTCGAGAAGGGCTCGGGCGACAACCGCTCCCGCCACGAGGACCGTGCCCACGTCACCGTCATCGGCGCTCCGCTCCGGGCGTCCGCGATGGCGGCCATCGCCGGGCGGATCGCCGACTGCGGCGGCAATATCGACCGGATCGAGCGGATGGCCCGCTACCCCGTCACGGCCATCGAGCTCGACGTCTCGGGCGCGCCGCCCGCCCAGCTGCGTCAGCTGCTCGCGGTCGACGCCGCCGCCCACGGCATCGACGTCGCCGTCCAGCCGGCCAACCTGCTGCGCCACGGCGTGCGCCTGATCGTGATGGACGTCGACTCGACGCTGATCCAGGGCGAGGTGATCGAGATGCTCGCCGAGCACGCCGGCTTCGGCCCGGAGGTCGCCGACGTCACCGAGCGGGCGATGCGCGGGGAGCTCGACTTCGAGCAGTCGCTGCGGGCCCGGGTCAAGCTGCTCGCCGGGCTCGACGCGTCCGTCCTCGACGAGGTGTACGACGCCATCGTGGTGAACCCGGGAGCGCGGACCATGGTGCGCACGCTGCGCCGGCTGGGGTACCGGTTCGCGATCGTCTCGGGCGGGTTCAGCCAGATCACCGACCGGCTGGCGACCGACCTCGGCATCCACCGCTCGCGCGCCAACACCCTCGAGATCGTGGACGGGCGGCTGACCGGCGAGGTGGTCGGGCCCGTCGTCGACCGGGCCGGGAAGGCGCAGGCGCTGCGGGAGTTCGCCGCCGACCTCGGCGTACCGGAGGCCGCCACGATCGCGATCGGCGACGGCGCCAACGACCTCGACATGCTCGCCGCCGCCGGGCTCGGCATCGCCTACAACGCCCGGCCGGTCGTCCGCGAGGCCGCCGACACCGCGCTGAACGTGCCCTATCTGGACGCGATCATGTACCTGCTCGGCATCAGCCGCGAGGAGATCGAGGCGGCCGACGCCGCGGCGGGCATCGTCACGCCGGCCCCGCCGCTGGGGTGATCAGCCCCGGCCGACGTGGAAGGCGCGGAGCCGGCACCCCATCGGCACGACGTCCGACCACGAGCCCTCGAGCGTGAACACCGCGGCGGCACCGGTCGGGAAGCTCGCGAGCTCGGCGGCGCCGGTCGCCTCGCCCTCGCCGTCGTCGAGCAGCTGGACGAGCATCGCCATGGTGGGGTTGTGCCCGATCACGACGACGGTCGCGGCCTCGTCGGGCGTGCTGTGCACCAGCTCCAGGACACCGCTCTCGTCGGTGCCGTAGAGGTTGCCGTCGAGCTGCGGCGCGAGGCCCCATCCGGCGCCGGCGGCGACGACGTCCCAGGTCTCGCGGGTGCGGGCGGCGTACGACACGTAGGCGACATCCGGGACCACGCCGTTCGCGCCCAGCCACGCGCCGAGAGCGCGCCCGTCCTCCCGGCCGCGGGCGCTCAGCACGCGCTCGACGTCGGAGGGGGCGAACTGCTCGGCCTTGGCGTGTCGGACGACGACGAGCAGCCGTTGCTTCTCCACCCGGGCATCGTAGACCCATGCCCCAGTACGGAATCACCCATCTGATGCCGCTCGCGGTGTTCGCGGTGGGACTGGTGGTCGTGGTGGTGCTGGGGCGCCGGCACGCGTCGTACGACGGCCCCACCCGGTTCAGCCGGACCTGCGCCCTGCTCATCCCGATCGCGACCGTGCCGCTCCAGGTGATCGACCTGGTGTTCAACTTCGAGCTCGGGGTGACCCTGCCGCTGCACCTGTGCGATCTCGCGTGGATCGCGGCGACCTGGGCGCTGTGGACGCACCGGCCCTTCCCGGTGGCGCTGACCTTCTTCTGGGGGCTGACCCTCACGATCCAGGGGATCGTCACGCCGTCGCTCAACGAGGACCTGCCGCACCCGCGCTACTTCGCGTTCTGGGCCCTGCACCTGCTCATCGTGTGGGCGGCCGTCTACCTCGTGGTGGGACTGCGCCTGGTGCCGCGCTGGCGCGACTACCGGGCCGCCGTCGCCACCACGCTGCTGTGGGTCGTCGTGGCATACGTCTTCAACCTGGTCGCCGACACCAACTACGGCTACCTGATGCGCAAGCCGGGGCGCTCGCTCCTCGACCTGCTCGGGCCGTGGCCGTGGTATGTCGTCGAGGAGATCGCGATCGTGCTGGCGGTGTGGGCGCTGATGACCGCGGCCGCGCGGCGGTGGCTGCCATCACGACGGCCGTAACCACGGGGCGGGGTCCCCGCGGAGTTGTTCGCGGAGGAGCGAAGCGGGGGAAGCGAAGAACTCCGTGGGGTGCCTCAAGCGCCCATGGCGTGGAAGCCGCCGTCGACGTGGACGATCTCGCCGGTGGTGGCGGGGAACAGGTCCGAGAGCAGGGCGCAGACCGCCTTGGCGGTGGGCTCCTGGTCGGTGTTGTCCCAGCCGAGCGGCGACTTCGTGGTCCACATCGACTCGAGGTCCTCGAAGCCGGGGATCGCCTTGGCGGCGAGCGTCCGGAGCGGGCCGGCGGAGACCAGGTTGACCCGGATCCCGTCGTCGCCGAGGTCGCGGGCGAGGTAGCGCGCGGTCGACTCCAGGCCGGCCTTGGCGACGCCCATCCAGTCGTAGACCGGCCACGCGACGCTGGCGTCGAAGGTGAGGCCGACGACGGAGCCGCCGCTCGTCATCAGGGGACGGCAGGCGACGGCGAGGGACTTCAGGGAGTACGCCGAGACCTGCACGGCCTGCGCGACGTCCTCCCAGGGGCCGTCGAGGAACTTGCCGCCGAGCAGCGTCTCGGGGTTGCCGTAGGCGATCGAGTGCACGACGCCGTCGAGCCGGGCGTCGGGGCCGAGAGCCGCGCGGACCGCGGCCGGCAGGGCCGCGAGGTGCTCGGTGTCGGTGACGTCGAGCTCGATGACCTCGGGCAGCTCCGGGAGCCGCTTGACGATCCGGCGGGTGATCCGCAGCGCCTGGCCGAAGTTGGAGACGAGGACGGTGGCGCCCTGCTCCTGCGCGAACTTCGCGACCGCGAAGCCGATCGAGGTGTCGAGGGTGACGCCCGCGACCAGGATGCTCTTGCCGTCGAGGATGCCGCTCATGTCAGTGCCCCATTCCGAGTCCGCCGTCGACGGGGATCACCGCGCCGGTCACGTACGCCGCCTCCGGGCTGGCGAGCCACAGCACCGCGCCCGCGACCTCGGCCGGGTCGGCGTACCGGCCCAGCGGGACCTGGCTGCGGATCCCCTCCTTCTGCTCGTCGGTGAGCACCGCGGTCATGTCGGTGTCGACGTACCCGGGGGCCACGACGTTGGCCGTGATCGAGCGCGGGCCGAGCTCGCGCGCCAGCGACCGGGCCATGCCGACCAGGCCGGCCTTGGAGGCGGCGTAGTTGACCTGGCCGGGCGAGCCGAGCAGGCCGACCACGCTGGAGATGAAGATGATCCGGCCCTTCTTCTGCCGCAGCATGCCCTTGGCGGCGCGCTTGGCGAGGCGGAAGGAGCCGGTGAGATTGGTGTCGATCACCGACGACCAGTCGTCCTCCGACATCCGCAGCAGCAGGGTGTCGTGGGTGATGCCGGCGTTGGCGACCAGCACCTCGACCGGGCCGTGCGCCTCCTCGGCGGCCGCGAACGCCGCCTCGACCGCCGCGGCGTCGGTGATGTCGGCCTTGAGCTCGAGCGCACCCTCGGGTGCGCCTCCGCTCCGGGTCGTGACGGCGACCTTGTCGCCCGCGGCGACGAAGGCCTCGGCGATCGCGCGGCCGATGCCGCGGTTGCCTCCGGTGACGAGGACGGAGCGTGGTGAGTTCACGCTCTGTGACGCTAGTGGGGCGACGCCTGCCGGCTCGTGGGCGGTGGGCACCAAGTTCGCGGGCTGTGGTTGTAGGACTCCGACAAACGGGCCGGAATCGGGTGACTCCGAGGCGCTGCGGTTTGGTCACAAACCGCAACCCGAAGCCCGGAATCGATGCGGTTTGGGACCAAACCGCATCAATAGCGGCCCGACACCGGAGCGGAACCCACCAAAACGGAGCCCGCGGACGAAAGCCGGGGCTACTCGTCGTCCTCGAGGCGGAACCCGATCTTCATGGTGACCTGGAAGTGCTCGACGGTGCCGTCCTTGATCTGGCCGCGGACCTGGCTGACCTCGAACCAGTCGAGGTGGCGCAGGGTCTGGCCGGCGCGCTCGACGCCGTTGTGGATCGCTTGGTCGATGCCGTCGGGAGAGGTGCCGACGATCTCGCTGACGCGGTAGGTGCGGTTCGACATGCCAGCAGCGTACTCAGCGCGGCACCGGCGTAGGGTGGGGGCCATGGACGCCATCCGGATCACCACGGCCGGCTCCAGTCCCCAGGCCGACCTCGCGCGGAGGCAGCGGAAGTACGTCATCGCGATGACGATCCGCACGCTCTGCTTCATCGGCGCGGCCATCAGCGGCGCGGCCGGCGTCCACTGGCTGTGGCCGATCCTGATCGCCGGCGCCATCGTCCTGCCGTACGTCGCCGTGGTGATGGCCAACGCCGAGGACAGCCGGACGTCCGCGCTGCCCCTCACCGGCGGCGGCGACGCCCAGCGCCAGCTCGGGCCGGGCGAGCATGACCGCTGAGCCGGCCGAGGGGCCCGCGGCGGCGATCTGCTCGGCTCGAGGCTGCCGCGAGCCCGCCCGCTGGCAGCTGCTGTGGAACAACCCCAAGCTGCACACCCCCGACCGCCGCAAGACGTGGCTCGCCTGCGACGCCCACCGGGAGTCCCTCGAGGCCTTCCTCGGCGCGCGGGGGTTCCTGAAGGAGACCGTCCCGCACCGGTGACCCGCGACGACCCCGCCGGTCAGCCGCCGATGGCCGACATGGGCCGGTCGGGCTGGAGGAAGGTGGGGTCGTCGATGCCGTGGCCGGCGGCCTTGCCCCACATGGCGACCCGCCAGCGGTCGGCCAGATCGTCGTCGGTGGCACCCGACCGCATCGCCAGCCGCAGGTCGGACTCGGAGCGGGCGAACAGGCAGTTGCGGACCTGGCCGTCGGCGGTGAGCCGCACCCGGTCGCAGTCGCCGCAGAAGGGGCGGGTGACCGAGGCGATGATCCCGACCGTGGCCGGACCGCCGTCGACGTGGAACAGCTCGGCGGGCGCGCTCCCCCGCGGCTCGGAGGCGGGCGAGAGCCGGAAGACGGACGACAGCGAGGACAGGATCTCGTCGGCGGTCACCATCGACGCGCGGTCCCAGCCGTGCTGGGCGTCGAGCGGCATCTGCTCGATGAACCGCAGCTGGTAGCCGCGCTCGAGGCACCACGCCAGCAGCTCGGGCGCCTGGTCGTCGTTGACCCCGCGCAGCAGGACCGCGTTGACCTTGACCGGACCCAGGCCCGCGGCCTCGGCGGCGGCGAGGCCGGCGATCACGTCGTCGAGCCGGTCGCGGCGGGTGATCGTCTCGAAGGTACGACGACGCACCGTGTCGAGGCTGACGTTGGCCCGGTCCAGGCCGGCCGCGGCGAGGGCGTGCGCGGTGCGGGCCAGGCCCAGGGCATTGGTGGTGATCGACATCTCCACGCCCGCGTCGAGGGAGCGCACCTGCCGCACGATGTCGACCAGGCCCCGTCGTACCAGCGGCTCGCCGCCGGTGAACCGCACCTCCCGCACCCCCAGCCGCTCCACCGCGACGCCGATCAGCCGGACGACCTCGTCGTCGGTGAGCTGGTCGTCGGCGGGCATCCAGTCGAGGCCCTCGGGCGGCATGCAGTAGGTGCAGCGCAGGTTGCAGCGATCGGTCAGCGACACCCGCAGGTCCGTCGCGATCCGGCCGTGCTGGTCGATGAGGGGCTGCACCCCAGCAAGGATAGTCCGGTGCGCCTGAGCGCGATGCGGCCGATTAACGTTGTGCTGTGCTGTCCTGGCTCTCCTCGTGGCGATTCCTGCTGAGCCGCCGCTGGGTGCTGTTCTTCCTCGCGATCATCATCGTCGGCTGGGCGACGTGGTGGCTCGGCGAGTGGCAGTTCGGCCGCCTGGAGGATCGCAAGGAGCGCAATGCGGTCGTCCGCGCCAACGAGGACCGCTCGCCCGCCGACGTCGACGAGGTGCTCGCCCCGGGCCGTGCGGTCCGCGAGGACGACGAGTGGCGCCTGGTCACGGCGACGGGCACCTACGACCGCGACGACACCGTCGTGGTCCGCTACCGCACCCGCAACGGCTACCCCGGCGTCGAGGTCGTCGTCCCGCTGGTGACGACCGGCGGCCCCACCCTCCTCGTGGACCGCGGATGGTTCGGCACCGACGACCCCCGGATCGGGTACGACGACCTGCCGGCGCCGCCCGAGGGCGAGGTGACCGTCACCGGCTGGGTGCGGGAGGACGGCAGCGGGCGCAGCACGCAGGTCGACGACCACGGCACCCGCGCCATCGCGAGCGGCCCGATCGGCGAGGCGATCGGCCAGCAGGTGTTCACCGGCTTCGTGGCGCTCGAGAGCGAGGACCCGGCCCCGAGACCGAGCTGGCGGCGGTGGAGCTGCCGGAGCTCGGCGAGGGCCCGCACTTCTTCTACGGCCTGCAGTGGTGGTTCTTCGGGGTGCTCGCCATCGGCGGCTTCGCCTATCTCGCCTGGGACGAGCGCCGGCTGGGCCCCCGCGGCCAGCGGGTCGGCACCAAGCGCCGCTCCGGCGGCCCGTTCTCCCGTCGCGCTCCCGCCGAGGCCGGTCAGAGCGGGCGGAGCATCCCGCCGTCGACGGGCAGCATCACCCCGGACAGGTACGACGCCGCGGGTGAGAGCAGGAACGCCGCGACCCGGCCGAACTCCTCCGGCAGTCCGTAGCGCCGCAACGGGATCTGCGCCGACGCCTCGGCACGAGCGGCCTCGGCGTCGCCGCGGGCGGCGTCGAGCTCGGCGATCCGCTCGGTGCCGATCCGGCCCGGGAGCAGGCCGTTGACCCGGATGCCGCGCGGCCCGAGCTCGTCGGCCAGCGTCTTCGCCGCCATGGCGAGCCCGGGCCGCAGGCCGTTGGAGATGGCCAGGTCGAGGATCGGCTGGCGCACGCTGCTGGAGAGGACGAACGCGATCGAGCCGCCCTCGCCCAGCACGGCGCCCACCTCGCGGGCCAGCCGGACCGCGCCCAGGAAGACCGAGCCGAAGGCGGTGGTCCACTGCTCGTCGGTCATCGCGGTGATCAGCCCCGCGGGCGGCCCGCCGACGCTGATCAGCACCCCGTCCACCCGGCCCCACGCGTCCTGCGCCGCGGCGAGCAGCGCCGCCGGGGTGTCGGGCGCGGCGTTGTCGGCGACCACGCCGCGGGCGTGCTCCGGCCCGCCGAGCGCGGCGACGGTCGACTCGACCGACTCCGCCGAGCGCCCCGACACCACGACCCGGGCGCCGTCGGCCACGAGCGCCTCCGCCGTGGCCCGGCCGAGCCCGCGGGTGCCGCCGGTGACGAGGTGGACGCGGTCCTTCAGTCCGAGCTCCATCAGGGAATCTCCATCGACTCGATCTCCTCGGCTATCCGCGACACGGGGACGACGTCCGGCGCTCCCTTGCGCGCCGCGTCGGCCGTGTGGTCGTCGGGCTGCCGCTGGCTCTCGCGCTCGGCCTCGACCCGCTTCAGGTAGTGCTCGACCTCGCGCTCGGTCTGGCCGGCGTCCCAGCGCAGGTGGCTCCGCACCAGCGCCGCGACGTGGGGTGCGGCCGCGACGCCGCGGTCGAAGGTCTCGAAGGAGATCCGCATCCGGCGGGTGAGGATGTCGTCGAGGTGGCGCGCGCCCTCGTGGGTGACGGCGTACACCGCCTCGGCCATCAGGTAGTCCTCGGCGCCGGGCAGCGGCTCGCCCAGATCCGGCTCGGCGGCGATCAGGTCGAGGACCTCCAGGACCAGCGAGCCGTAGCGCTCCAGGAGGTGCTCGACCCGGTTGATCGCCAGCCCGGACTGGGCGGCCAGGGCGCGCCGCTGGTTCCACAGCGCCTGGTAGCCGTCGGCGCCGACGAGCGGCACCCGCTCGGTCACACACTCCCCCGCCCTGCGCCCGAGCACGGTCTCCAGGCCGTGGACCGCCTCGTCGACGGCGTCGGCGGCCATCACCCGGTACGTCGTGTACTTGCCGCCGGCGACCACCACGAGGCCCGGCACGCTGTGGGCGACGGCGTGCTCGCGGGAGAGCTTGGAGGTCGCCTCGGACTCGCCCGCGAGCAGCGGGCGGAGCCCGGCGTACACGCCCTCGACGTCGTCGCGGGTCAGCGGCACCTCCAGCACGCGGTTGACGTGCTCGAGGAGGTAGTCGATGTCGCTCGAGCTGGCGGCCGGGTGGTCCTTGGACAGCTCCCAGTCGGTGTCGGTGGTGCCGATGATCCAGTGCCGCTTCCAGGGGATCACGAAGAGCACCGACTTCTCGGTGCGCAGGATCAGCCCGGTCTCGCCGCGGATCCGGTCGCGCGGCACGACGAGGTGGATGCCCTTGCTCGCCCGGACCTTGAACTGCCCGCGCTCGCGCGCCATCGCCTGCGTCTCGTCGGTCCACACGCCGGTCGCGTTGATGACCTGCGAGGCGCGGATCTCGAACCGTCGCCCCGTCTCCAGGTCGATCACCTCGGCCCCGACGACGCGCTCGCTCTCCTTGAGCAGGCCCAGGACGCGGGTGCGGGAGGCGACCGCCGCGCCGTACGTCGCCGCGGTGCGCGCCAGGAACATGGTGTGCCGGGCGTCGTCGACCTGGGCGTCGTAGTAGCGGATCGCGCCGACGAGGGCGTCCTTGCGCAGCGACGGGAACGCCTTGCGGGCGCCCCGGCGGGTCAGGTGCCGGTGGACCGGCGTGCCGTCGCCGTACCCGCTCGCCTTCGACAGCGCGTCGTACAGGGCGACGCCGGTGCCGGCGTACCAGCGCTCCCAGCCCAGCCCGGTCAGCGGGTAGAGGAAGGGCACCGGGCGGACGAGGTGCGGGGCGAGCCGCTGCATGAGCAGCCCGCGCTCCTTGAGCGCCTCGGCGACCAGCCGGAAGTCCAGCATCTCCAGGTAGCGCAGGCCGCCGTGGACCAGCTTGGAGCTGCGGCTCGACGTGCCGGAGGCGAAGTCGCGGGCCTCGACCAGGCCGACCGAGAGGCCGCGGGTCGCGGCGTCGAGCGCCGCACCGGAGCCGACGACGCCGCCGCCGATGACGAGGACGTCGAGCTGCTGTGTCGCCAGCCGCTTGAGCGCGGAGGTGCGCGCCCGGGGCGAGAGGGGTGCGGGCGTCATCGGCTCTCCACCTCCACCCAGTCGAGGGTGCGTTGCACGGCCTTCTTCCATTGCGCGTAGCCGGTCTCCCTGCGTTCGGAGTCCCACTGCGGCTCCCAGCGGGTGTCCTCGCGCCAGTTCTGCCGGAGCTCGTCGGTGTCGCGCCAGTAGCCGACCGAGAGCCCCGCGGCGTACGCCGCACCGAGGGCCGTGGTCTCCGGCACCACCGGCCGGGACACGGGTACGCCGAGCACGTCGGCCTGGATCTGCATGCACAGGCCGTTGAGCGTGACGCCGCCGTCGACCTTGAGCACCTCCAGCTCCGCGCCGGAGTCGGCGCACATCGCCTCGACGACGTCGCGCGACTGGTAGCAGATCGCCTCCAGCGTGGCGCGGGCGACGTGGGCGTTGGTGTTGAACCGGGAGAGCCCGACGATGGCGCCGCGGGCGTCGGAGCGCCAGTAGGGCGCGAACAGCCCGGAGAACGCCGGGACGAAGTAGACGCCGCCGTTGTCGTCGACCTGCCGCGCCAGCGACTCGGACTCGGAGGCGCCGCTGATGATGCCGAGCTGGTCGCGCAGCCACTGCACGGCCGAGCCGGTGACCGCGATCGAGCCCTCGAGCGCGTAGACGCACGGCTGGTCGCCCAGCCGGTAGGCCGGGGTGGTGAGCAGCCCGGCCTTCGAGCGGACGATCTCGGTGCCGGTGTTGAGGAGCATGAAGTTGCCCGTGCCGTAGGTGTTCTTCGCCTCCCCCGGCGCGAAGCAGACCTGCCCGACGGTCGCGGCCTGCTGGTCCCCCAGGATCCCGGTCACCGGCACCTCGCCCCCGAACGGGCCGCGGCCGCGGGTCACGCCGTACGGCGTGGTGGCCGACGACTCCCGGATCTGCGGCAGCATCGCCCGCGGGACGCCGAAGAAGCCCAGCAGCTCGTCGTCCCAGTCGAGGGTCTCCAGGTCCATCAGCATGGTGCGGCTGGCGTTGGTGACGTCGGTGACGTGGACGCCGCCGTCCGGCCCGCCGGTGAGATTCCACAGCACCCAGGTGTCCGGCGTGCCGAAGAGGGCGTCGCCGCGCTCGGCCGCGTCTCTCAGTCCTTCGACCTCCTGAAGCAGCCACTGCAGCTTCCCGCCGGAGAAGTACGTCGCCGGCGGCAGCCCCGCGCGGTGCCGGATCACGTCGCCGCGCCCGTCCCGGTCCAGCGCCGCCGCGATCGCGTCGGTGCGGGTGTCCTGCCAGACGATCGCGTTGGCGAGCGGCCGGCCGGTGCGGCGGTCCCACACGATCGTGGTCTCGCGCTGGTTGGTGATGCCGATCGCCGCCAGATCCTCCACGCCGAGGCGGGCCTTGCCGAGCGCGGTCTGGACGACGGCGGAGGTGCGCTCCCAGATCTCGACCGGGTTGTGCTCCACCCAGCCCGCGCGCGGCAGGATCTGCTGGTGCTCGAGCTGGTGCCGGGCGACCTCGGTGCCGTCGTGGTCGAACACCATGAAGCGGGTGCTCGTCGTCCCCTGGTCGATCGCCCCCACGAAGCGTGCCTGCGCCATGACCCGAAGCCTACGGAACCCATGGGACGCCTCAGGGACATTCCGGATGCGGGTCGTCGGCGCGACCTGTCAGGGTGGAGTCATGCCGACCGCAGTCGCCGCCCGTGCCATCGACCTCCACAAGCGCTACGGCGCCGGTGACTCCGAGGTCCGCGCCCTCGACGGGGTCTCCCTGGAGATCGGCGCGCGCGAGTTCACCGCCATCATGGGCCCGTCGGGCTCCGGCAAGTCGACGCTGATGCACTGCCTGGCGGCGCTCGACACCCCGACCTCCGGCGACGTGCAGATCGGCGACGTGATGCTGTCCCGGCTGCGCGACAAGGCGCTCACCGCCCTGCGGCGCGAGCAGGTCGGCTTCGTCTTCCAGGCGTTCAACCTGGTGCCGACGCTCACCGCGCGCGAGAACATCCTGCTGCCGCTCAGCCTCGCCGGGCGCAAGCCGGACCAGGCCTGGTTCGACACGGTGGTCGACACCGTCGGCCTGCGCGACCGGCTCGGGCACCGGCCCTCGCAGATGTCCGGCGGCCAGCAGCAGCGGGTCGCCTGCGCGCGGGCGCTGGTCAGCCAGCCGGCCATCGTCTTCGCCGACGAGCCGACCGGCAACCTCGACAGCACGTCGGGGGCCGAGGTACTGGGCTTCCTGCGGCGCAGCGTCGACGAGTTCGGCCAGACGATCGTGATGGTCACCCACGACCCCGTCGCGGCGTCGTACTGCGACCGGGTGGTGTTCCTCGCCGACGGCCGGATCGTCGACGAGATCCGCAACCCCGACCGCGACCAGCCCGCCCGGGTGGCCCGGATCTCGGAGTGCATGACGAACCTCGCCGCGGCAGCCGGGACGGCCTGACGTGCTGCGCCTGACCCTGCGCAACCTGTTCGCCCGCAAGGTGCGGCTCGTCATGAGCGGGCTGTCGGTGATCCTCGGCGTGGCGTTCCTGGCGGGTGTCCTGGTCTTCAGCAACGGCCTGGCCACGACCTTCGACGGCATCATCCACGGCTCGACGCCCGACGGCGTCGTCCGCGCCGTCGACACCGAGTCCTTCGACGGCGGCGTGTCCGGCCAGTCCGGCCTCGCGCTGACCCCGGACGACGTCGCCCGGCTGGCTGGCCTGCCCGAGGTGGCGCGCGCCGACGGCGACGTCGCCGGGTTCGGCATGAACCTGCTCGCCAGCGACGGGACCCTCGTCGGCGGGACCGGCGCGCCGACCCTCGCCTTCAACCACACCGACGGCCCCAACATGGACGGCGAGCGGGCGCTGCTGCTCCAGTCCGGCCGCTGGCCGGAGGCACCGGGCGAGATGGTGCTCGACGAGGCGGCCGCGAAGGCCGGCGACTACCGCCTGGGCGACCAGGTCAAGCTGCTCGCGCCCTTCGGGACCCTGGAGCGGACCGCCGAGCTGGTCGGCACCGCCGAGTTCAACGGCGGCGGCACGGCGGGCGCGACCCTGCTGATCTTCACCACCGAGGAGGCACAGGAGCTGTTCCTCGGGGGCGCGGACGCCTACAACCAGATCAGCCTCACCGCGGCCGACGGCGTCAGCCAGGACGAGCTCGCCGACGCCGCCCAGCAGGTGCTGCCCGAGGGCTTCGAGGCGGTCACCGGCGACCAGGTGGCCGAGGAGTCCCAGGACGCGGTGGGCGCCTTCCTCGGGATCATCAACACCTTCCTGCTGGTGTTCGCGATCATCGCCGTCATCGTGGGTGGGTTCATCATCGTCAACACCTTCTCGATCCTGGTGGCCCAGCGCACCCGCGAGCTCGCGCTGCTGCGCGCCCTCGGCGCCGGCCGCGGCCAGGTCACCCGCTCGGTCCTGCTCGAGGCGCTCGTGCTGGCGCTGGTCGCCACGACACTCGGCATCGGCCTCGGCCTGGTGCTGGCCCGCGGCCTGGCCGCGATGTTCCGCTCGGTCGGGCTCGACATCGCCAGCGACGCGCTGGACCTCACGCCCCGCACGATCGTGACCGGGTACGTCGTGGGCGTCGGCGTCACGATGGCGGCGGCCTACCTGCCCGCGCGCCGCGGCGCCAAGGTCGCCCCGGTGGCGGCGATGCGCGCGGACGCGGTGCCCGAGCGCGGGTCGCTGCGTCGCCGTAGCCTCGTCGGCGCGGTGCTGCTCGCCGTCGGCGCCGGCTTCGCGGCCACCGGGATCGCCGGCGCGCCCGGCTCGGACGCCGCCTGGATCGGCGTCGGCGCCGTGATCTGGATCCTCACCGTCGCGGCGATCAGCCCGGTCGTCGGCAAGCCGGTCCTCGCGCTGTGCCGCTCGCTGTTCGGCGCGCTCTTCGGCACCACCGGCCGGCTCGCGGGCGAGAACGCCCTGCGCGACCCCCGTCGTACCGGCGCCACCGCCTCGGCGCTGATGATCGGCCTGGCCCTGGTCTCCACCATCGGCGTGCTCGCGGCCTCGCTCAACAAGTCCGTCGACGACGTGGTCGACGAGCAGTTCACCGCCGACCTGCTCGTGCAGAACACCAACTTCCTGCCCTTCTCGACCGAGATCGGGGACGCCGTCGCGCAGGTCCCCGGCGTCGACGTCGTCAGCCGCCAGCAGTGGGCCGCCGCCCGCGTGCAGTCGGGCCCGGCCGCGGGCGAGACGGTCAACATCGCCGGCAACGACGCCGCGTACGGCCGGATCTACGACCTCGACGTCGTGGCCGGCGACGCGACGCCGACGGGAGCCGAGGCGGTCCTGTTCCGCGGCCTCGCCCGCGACCTCGACGTCGGGGTGGGCGACGCGATCGACCTCGGCTTCCTGGGCGGTACGACGCTGCACCTCACGGTCGCCGGCATCGTCGAGTCCGCGGAGACCACGGCCGAGGTCAGCATCCCGATCGACCAGCTCGTCGCGGCCGGCGTGCTGCGCCAGGACACCAACCTCAGCATCCTCATCGACCCCGCTGTCGACCCCGCCACGGTGCGCGACGCCGTCGACGACGCGGCCGCCCCGGCGCCCATCGTCGGCGTCTTCGACAAGGCCGGCTTCGCCGACGAGATCCGCGGGCAGGTCAACCAGCTGCTCTACATCATCTACGGCCTGCTGACCCTGGCGATCGTGATCGCGGTGATCGGCATCGTCAACACGCTGGGGCTGAGCGTGATCGAGCGGACCCGCGAGATCGGGCTGCTCCGCGCGGTCGGCATGAGCCGGGCCAAGCTGCGCCGGATGGTCACCCTCGAGTCGGTCGCCATCGCGGTCCTCGGCGCCGTGCTCGGCATGGTCCTCGGCCTGCTCATCGGCGTCCTGCTCCAACAGTCGCTCAAGGACGACCTGACCAGCCTCGGGCTGCCGATCGGGCAGCTGCTGGCCTTCCTCGTCGTGGCGATCGTGGTCGGCGTGCTCGCGGCGGTGGTGCCGGCGATCCGCGCCGCCCGGCTCGACGTGCTGGACGCCATCGCGACGGAGTGAGCGCGGCGCGGTCGACGGACTGATCAGCGGCTGTTCGCGCGCAATGTCGCGACTGCGCCGGCCGTGGCGTACCCGCGCCACTCGAGGGTGGCGGCGGCGGAGTAGCTCGTGAAGTCGATCGGCCACCCGCCGTCCGGGAGCTGTGCTCGTTCCAGTCGGTCCAGCTCGTCCGATACCGCCTGTGGATCGAGGAGGTCGCGGAGTGGTCGTCCGGGTTCGGATCGGAGGTGGACCGTCTCGTCCGCTGCTCCGCCGACGACGGCGAGGGCGCCGTCGCTCGGGACGAACTGCGTGAGGTGGGCCAGCAGCTCGTGAGCCTCCGGGTGAGTGTCGGAGGCGATGTCGAGGAGTTGGAGCGAGAAGGACAGCACGTACGCGAAGGGAGCTTCGTCGATCTGACGAATCCGCTCGAAGCAGTACCGCGTCGCCGTCGCCAGCCACGGATGGCTCCGTAGGGAGCCGTCCCAGCGTGCCGCGTGATGCGCCTGGGCAGCCACCGCCGCGGTGATCTGCAAGGACGACTCAGCGGGGTTCGCCTGCACCCAGAAGGGGGCACATGCCACGGGATCGCTGATGGGGAGCGCGAAGGGCAGCCCACCGTCCGGGAGGGTGGCGGACTCCAGCCAGCCCAGAAGCGCGGTCGTGTGCGGGGAGGTCGCAGGACCGGCTGCGGCCAGCGCCTCGAAGGCGTGGAGCGCGGCGCCGGGCTGGCTCTCCGGACACCGAAGATCCGGTTCCAACCCCCATCCGTATCCCCCGTCCGGGTTTCGATAGGCGTCGAGCCCACGGATGATCGCCTCACGCGCGGCGTCGCTGCCGGTGCTGGCCACCTCGAACCGCCGCCGGTCGAGGACGCGCGCGTGCGAGGTCATGAATGCCTCGGCGCGGCTGAGATCGATGCCCATGCCCACCACCCTGCCGGCCTGCGCTGCTGCCGTCTTGGACGAATCGGCAGATCAGCCGTCGGTCGGTCGGCCGTCGTCGAGTCGGAGGAGCGCCACGGGGGTCCGGCCGGTGAGCCGCTTCGCCTCGCGGTTGAGGTGTGCTTGGTCGGCGTAGCCCGCGGCGAGGGCGGCATCGCCAAGGGAACGACCGGCACGGGCGACCCGCAGGGCGTGGTGGAGGCGGTGGATCGAGGTGAGCGTCTTCGGGCCGTAGCCGAACAGCCGGTCGCTGACGCGACGTAGCGAACGCTCGGACAGGTGGTGTCGCTCTGCGATCTCGTGGACGCGCAGGCCCCGCCGAGCCGCTCGGTCGATGGATGCCGCGAGGCGGATCGTCGAGGCCTCCGGATCCGCTCGTGTCCACAGGGCCATGACGATCCGCTCCAGGGACTCGGCTGCGTCGTTCGGCGGCGATCCGAGGAGCCGTGGTGGCAACGTGACGAGGTCGCCGAGGCCCACGCGTTGGTCGGTCAGCTCGCGCGCCGACACGCCCAAGAGCGTCGGGGCGACGCCCGGGGCGAACTGCAGGCCCCAGGTCACGTCTCCGGCCCGAGTCGCGGCGATCATGGCGCGGGTGTCAGGGCCGGCGACGACGAGCCGCCCGTCGAACCACATGAGGTCCATCACGCCGTCCGGGAGCACGTGCTGTTCCGTGCCCTCTGACACGACCCGCCACAGGGTCGCGCCGGTCAGCGCGCCGCGCCCTGTCGTGTAGCTGCTCACGCCCGCCGACTCCATCAGCGGTCACTCTAGTAGCGCGGGCGTTGCTCGGCGCACCCCGCGACGACGCGGCGGTGAGACCGGGTCTCCGGGCATTCAGCAGACGAAGGTAAGGTTGTCATTACCTAATCTTCGGATCCGACACCAGGAGTCCCACCACCCATGAGAAGGCCCTCCTCCTCCCGTCTGCTCGGGCTGGCCGCCGTCGGCCTGGCCGGCGTCGGCAGCGCCTGCACCGCCGCCGACGAGCCTGCGGACGCCGCGGACTCCGACCGGGGCTCCGGCGGCTACACCGCCGGCGACTACACCGCCACCGGCAGCTACACCACTCCCGGCGGGGCCGAGAAGCTCGAGGTCAGCCTGACCCTCGACGCCGACGGCACCATCAGCGCCCTCACCGTCACCCCGCTCGGGGTGAACCCGAACTCGAAGAAGTTCCAGGCCCAGTTCGCCAGCGGCATCGCCGACGTCGCGGTCGGCAAGAGCATCGCCTCGCTCTCGGTGGACAAGGTCGCCGGGTCGTCCCTGTCGTCCGGCGGCTTCAACAGCGCCCTCGATGCGATCGCCGACGCGGCCCAGCCGTGACCCCGGCCGCGCCGCCGGCGACCGGGCACGCGTTCGCGGCGCTCGGCACCCGGTGGGAGGTCGCCGGCGACGCGCTCGACCTGGCGCCCGCGCTCCGCGCGCTCGACGACCTGGACCGCACCTGGTCCCGGTTCCGTGAGGACTCGGTGGTCGCCCACGTCGCGCGGCGCGGCGGCGTCATCCCGCTCGACCCGGCGACCACGCGACTGCTCGACCTCTACGACCGGCTCGACGCGCTCACGGGAGGGGCGGTCAACCCGCTGGTCGGCGGCAGCCTCGAGGCGCTCGGGTACGACGCGTCGTACTCCCTCGTCGCCGGCGCTCCGGTCGCCGCGCCCCCGTGGCGCGACGTCGTGCGGACCCCGGAGCGGCTGGAGCTGCCGGCGCCGTGCGTGGTCGACATCGGTGCCGCCGGGAAGGGGCTCGCCGTCGATCTCGTCGCCGAGGCGCTCGACCGCCCGGCCGGCGCGCTGCACTGGGTCGACGCCAGCGGCGACCTGTGGAACGCCCCCGGCCACCGCCCCCTCCGGGTCGCCCTCGAGGACCCCGCCGACCCGGCGGCGGCCGTCGGCGTCGTGGAGGTCGCCCCGGGACAGGCGATCGCCGCGTCCGCGACCAACCGCCGGGCCTGGGGCGACGGGCTCCACCACGTCCTCGACGCCCGCACCGGCGAGCCGGTCCGCCGGGTGATCGCCACCTGGGCGATCGCGGACTCCGCCCTGCTCGCCGACGGCGCCGCGACGGCGCTCTTCTTCGCCGCGGCCGACCGGGTCGCCGCCGACCTCGGCGTCGTGGCCGTCCGCCTCCTCAGCGACCGCACCGTCGACGTCGGCGACGGCTTCACCGGAGAGGTCTTCACGTGATCGCCACTCGACTGGACTCCGCGCTCGGGCGCCTCCCGATGTACCGCGTCGTCTCCGGCGCGCTCGGGGCACTGGTGCTCGTCGCCCTCGTCCTGGCGGCGACCGGCCGCCTCGACCGCACCGTCTTCGGCCTGCCCGCGATGCTGCTGACGCTCGCCGTCCTGGTCGTCGCCTCGGTGGCCGCCAACCAGGCGGTGGCCCGGCTCCGCGGCCTGCGGCCGCACCCGGAGTCGGCGCTGATCACCGCGCTCCTGCTGTGGTTCCTGTACTGGCCGACCACGGATCCGGCGGAGCTGGCCTGGCTGGGCCTCGTCGCGGTGCTCGCGACCCTGAGCAAGTACGTCCTCGTCCGGCACGCCCGCCACCTCTTCAACCCCGCCGCCGCCGGCGTGGTGCTCCTGGCGCTCGTGGGCTGGGCCGCCGGCACGCCGGAGTCGCTGCCGTTCACGACCTGGTGGATCGGCAGCCAGGTCCTGCTCCCCTGGGTCGTCGTCGCCGGGGTCCTCGTGCTGTGGCGGGTGCGCCGGGTGCTGCACGTGGCGGTCTTCGTCGTGGCCGCCACGGCGCTCACCGCCGGGGCGCTGCACGACCAGGCGCTCCCCTGGGCCGACGGCCTCCGGTTCGCGCTCGAGTCGTCGCCGGTGGTCTTCTTCGCGGCCCTCATGCTCACCGAGCCGCTCACCCTGGCGCCCCGCCGGCCGCACCAGGTGCTCGCCGCCCTCGTCGCCGCGGTCGTCTTCACGCTGCCGCTCACCGCGCTCGCCGCCGGGTACCTGCTCGACCTCGGCCCGATCGGCGGCAGCTACGAGATCGCCCTCCTGGCCGCCAACCTGGTCGCCTTCGCGTGCGGCCAGCGCGGCACCCACCTCGAGGTGCGAGCGGTCCGCCCGATCGGCGCCGACACGGTCGAGGTCGCCTTCGCGCCGCACCGCCGGCTGCGCTTCCTCCCCGGGCAGTACGTCGAGCTCGACCTCGGCGCGACCGGCGCCGCCAGCGACCGCCGGGGGCTGCGCCGGATCCTCAGCATCAGCAGCCCGCCGGGCGAGGAGATCACCGTCGCGGTACGGGTGACCGACCCGCCCAGCGCCTTCAAGGCAGCCTTGCAGGCGCTCGCACCCGGCGATCGGGTCCGCGCGACCCTGGTCGGCGGCGACTTCGTCTGGTCGCGCCGGGAGGCGCCGCTCCTGCTCGTCGCCGGCGGGATCGGCGTCACGCCCTACCTCAGCCAGCTGCGCGCCGAGCGCCACCGGGGGTACGACGACGTGGTCCTCGTCTACGGCACCACTGCCGACCCGGTGCCCTACGCCGACGAGCTGGCCGCGACCGCCGCCCGGGTGGTCCTCGTGTCGCCGACCCGCCCGGCCGGCGTACCCGACGACTGGGAGCACGTCCCCGGCACCGACCTCAGCGCCGAGCTGATCGCGGCGGCCGTGGCGGACCGGCACCGGCGGCGCACCTACCTCAGCGGCCCGCCCCGGATGGTCAACGCGCTCCGCCTCGCGCTGCCGCGGGCGCGGGTCGACCAGTTCAGCGGCTACTGAGCACCCGGGTCAGGCCAGGGCGACCAGGTCGGCGTAGTCGGGGCTCCACAGGTCCTCGACGCCGTCGGGGAGGATGAGCACCCGGTCCGGCTCGAGCGCGTGCACCGCCCCTCGTCGTGGGTGACCAGCACGATCGCGCCCTCGTAGCGGCGGATCGCGTTGAGCACCTCCTCGCGGGAGGCGGGGTCGAGGTTGTTGGTGGGCTCGTCGAGGAGCAGCACGTTGGCGGCCGAGACGACGAGCGAGGCGAGCGCCAGCCGGGTCTTCTCCCCTCCGGAGAGGACGCCCGCCGGCTTGTGCACGTCGTCGCCGGAGAAGAGGAACGAGCCCAGCACGGAGCGGGCCTCGGTGTCGGTGAGCTCGGGGGCAGCCGACTGCATGTTCTCCAGCACGGTGCGGCCCACGTCGAGGGTCTCGTGCTCCTGGGCGTAGTAGCCGACCTTGAGGCCGTGCCCCGGCACGACCATCCCGGTGTCCGGGTGGTCGACGCCGGCCAGGATCCGCAGCATCGTGGTCTTGCCGGCGCCGTTGAGGCCCAGGATGACCACCCGCGAGCCCTTGTCGATGGCCAGGTCCACGGCGGTGAACACCTCGAGCGCGCCGTACGACTTCGACAGGTCACGCGCCGTGAGCGGCGTCTTGCCGCACGGTGCGGGCGACGGGAACTTGATCGCCGCGACCTTGTCGGCCTGCCGCTCACCCTCGACGCCCTCGAGCAGCCGCTCGGCGCGCCGGAGCATCTGCTGCGCCGCGCTCGCCTTGGTGGCCTTGGCGCGCATCTTGTTGGCCTGGTCGGTGAGCGTCTTCGCCTTGTTCTGGGCGTTCATCAGCTCGCGCTTGCGGCGGGCCTCGTCGGTCTCGCGCTGGGTGAGGTAGTTGCGCCAGCCCATGTTGTAGACGTCGATGACCGCGCGGTTGGCGTCGAGGTGGTAGACCTTGTTGACCGTCTCGGAGAGCAGGTCGTTGTCGTGGGAGATCACGATGAAGCCGCCCTTGTAGGACTTCATCCAGTCCCGCAGCCACAGGATCGAGTCGGCGTCGAGGTGGTTGGTGGGCTCGTCGAGGACCAGGACCTCGGCGCTGGAGAACAGGATCCGGGCCAGCTCGACGCGGCGACGCTGGCCGCCGGAGAGGGTGCCGAGCGGCTGGTCCATCAGCCGGTCCGGGATGCCGAGGCTCTGCGCGATCTGGAGCGCCTCGGTCTCGGCGGCGTACCCGCCCCCGGCGTCGAGCTCGTCCTGCGCGCGCTGGAACCTCCGGAACGCCTTGTCCCGCTCGTTGGGGTCCTCGGAGGCCATCGCGACCTCGGCGGCCCGCATCCGTCGTACGGCGTCGTCGAGGCCGCGCGCGGACAGGATCCGGTCGCGCACGATCACCTCGGGGTCGCCGACCCGGGGGTCCTGCGGCAGGTAGCCGAGCTCGCCGCTGTTGGCGACCGAGCCGCCCGCGGGCAGCACGTCGCCCGCGAGGACCTTCGTGAGGGTGGTCTTGCCGGCGCCGTTGCGCCCGACGAGCCCGACCTTGTCGCCGGGGCCGACCCGGAAGCTGACGTTCTCCATGAGGAGCCGCGCACCGACGCGTACCTCGAGCTGGTGCACCGTGATCATGACGTGCCCCAGTCTCCCACGGCCGCTCGGCAGCGCTGAAAACGGCGGACTCTGGAATAGGGTGCTGCCGTGGTGCGATTCAATCCGAAGGCCCGCCTCGACCAGTCCCGGGTCCGCGACGCCGGGAGCGGCGGCGGTGGCGGCGCGGGGGGCGGCCTCGGTGGCGGCGGGATGCGGATCCCGATCCCCAGCGGCGGACTCGGCAAGGGCGGCCTCGGCGGCGTGATCCTGATCGTGCTGCTCGTCGTGCTCTCCCAGTGCATGGGCCTCGACCTGACCGGCGGTGGGGGCGGCGGGCTCGGCAGCAGCTCGCAGGTCTACTCACCGACCCGGCTCAGCGACGCGCAGGACGGCTCCGGCCGGTACGCCGACTGCGCGACCGGCGAGGACGCCAACAACAGCCAGGACTGCGCCCGGGTCGCGATCGAGAACTCCCTGACCGACTACTGGGGGTCCGAGCTCGGCGGGAAGTTCCGGCCGGAGCGGGCGATGGTCACCTTCACGGGGTCGGTCAACACCGGCTGCGGCAGCGCGTCGTCCGCCGTGGGGCCGTTCTACTGCCCCACCGACGAGTCCATCTATCTCGACACCACGTTCTTCGACGACGTCCTCGAGGGCCAGCTCGGCGGCCCGGAGGGCAGCTTCGTGGAGTTCTACGTGCTCGCCCACGAGTACGGCCACCACATCTCGAACCTGCTCGGCTACATGGGCCAGGTGCGCAGCCAGCAGACCGGTCCGCAGAGCGACGGCGTCCGGCTCGAGCTCCAGGCCGACTGCTACGCCGGGCTGTGGGCCAACCACGCCGCCACGACCGAGGACGCCTCCGGCGAGAAGCTGATCCTCGACCTCACCCAGGACGACATCAACCAGGCCATCGACGCGGCCAAGGCGGTCGGCGACGACTACATCCAGAAGCGCAGCGGCGGCCGGGTCAACGAGGAGGCCTGGACCCACGGCTCCTCCGAGCAGCGCAAGAAGTGGTTCATGGTCGGCTACCAGCAGGGCAGCCTGGACGCCTGCGACACCTTCGCCGCACCCAAGGTCTGAGCCCGGGCCGGGCGACCCGGCGGAGCGGCCGGACACTAGAGCGCGAGCAGCGCCTCCATGTGGCCGAAGGTCCGCTGCAGGGCGCGCAGGTGCGGTGCGACCGCGGGATGGCGGTACTTCCCGGCCAGCGCCCCCTCCCCTCCTGCCACCCGGGCCAGCGCCCACTCGGCCCGGCTCAGCGCCGTGTAGACGGCCACCACCTGCGCTCCGAGCACGACGGCGTCCCGGTCGGCGACGCCGTCCGGCAGCCCGAGCAGATAGGCGTCGAGCAGCGGCTCGAACTCCTCGCGCGAGGCGAGCGACAGGTAGCCGAGGTCGCCTCCGACGGGTCCGTGGCCGAGCGTGCCCCAGTCGATCGCGACCGCGTCGTCGTCCTCGCGGCCGGGGAGGTTCAGCGGCGTCGGGTCGCCGTGCTGCGGCACCTGCGGCAGTCCGTCGACCAGGGTGAGCATCCGCTCGCGGTGGCTCCACAGGTGCTCGGCGACGTCGGCGACGGTGGTCCGGGCCAGTGTCGGCCAGCCGCCCCGCCTGGCCACCCGGGCGAGCCGGTCGCGGAGCAGATGGGTCGCGAGGAACACGGGGCGGCCGATCTCCGCGCCGGCGAACCGGCCGAGCGAGAGGGCCAGGAAGAGGCCGCTGGACGCCGCGTCCTCCACCCAGTCGCGGACGATCGTGACGCCCTCGTCGTCCTCCTCGATCGAGGCGCCGGCGGCCCGCAGACCCGGCGTCGCGGTGGTGAGGCCGGTCATCAGGACGTCCGCCTCGCGGCGCCAGTAGCCGGCGTGCGAGCGCTCCGCGAGCACGGCCGGGTCGCCCGGCGCCGGTGCGCCGAGCCGCTTCACCACCACGGGCCGCCCGCCGAGCGCGGTCCGCCACACGCCCACGGTGGACGTCCCGGTGCCACCGGGGAGCGCCACCCAGTCGGGCTCGGGCTGCCACATGCGGCTGAAACTAGCCGATGTCGCCCTCGGAGTGCGTCACTTCCGCTTCGCGCGCAGCTTCACCCAGTGCGGCGGGTCGCCGAGCCGGCTCGCGCAGTTGGCGACGTCGACGGAGAGCTGCCCCGTGACCGTGCCGTTCTTCTTGAACCGCAGCTGCACCCGGCCCTCGAGGGTCTCCGGCTCGCCGTCGACGACGAAGCTCTCCTGCCAGGCGAGGTCGACCCGGCCCTTCTTGATCTTGGCCTTCGGCATGGTGAACACGACCGGGAGCTGGGAGTAGCTGTTCGGGTAGGTGTAGCAGTGCAGCCAGACGCGGCTGCGCAGCTTGACGACCTTCTTCTTCTTGACCTTGAACCTGATCCACTCCGCGTCGACCGGCCGGCCGTCGTCCCCGAGCAGGTTGCCGGCGTAGCGGCCGGGCTTGGCCTTCGGCGCGGCCTCCGCGACCGGCGCGGAGCCGACCAGGCCCACCACCAGGACGGCGCTCAGCAGGCCGACCACGGCCCGGACTCCTCGGGAGCCGCGGGCCCGGCTCCTCGGCTGCGTGGTGCTCCTCATCGTGCTCCGGCACTCCTTCACGATCGACCGACCCGGCCAGTGTCCCCGATGGCGGCAAGCCCCGTCACGGACCGCACCTCGGCGAGCGGGTCGCGGCCGCGCCAGGTGCCGTGCGCCGCCACCGGGCGGAAACGGACGAAGAAGTGGTCGTCGATCCTGCCCTCCCCCTCGAAGCGCCGCCGGGTCGGGTCGTGGCTGCCGGCGCCGTAGGCGAACCGCGCCATCGCCGTCGGCGGAGCGCCACAGCGTGAACGTGCCGAACCCGAGCGGACCGTCCATGAGGCCGAGCCGGAAGGTCTCGTCCGGGTTGCGGTCGAGGTCGCGCAGCACCCGCCGGTTGCCCTGCACGAACGCGGGGACGCTGCGTGGGCGCACGAAGCCCAGGGTGAGCACGGCCAACGGCTCGTCGACCGTGAGGCGCTCGGTGCGGCCGCCCTGCGGGCGCCAGCCGTGCCAGTCGCCGCGCATCACCCGGACGGTGTCGAGCGCGACGGCCCACGACTCCACGGCGTCCTCGGTGTACGGCGCGGGCCAGGACGGGTCCGCGAAGCAGGCGTCGCGCGCGGAGCGATCCTCCCAGCCGGGGCAGGTCCCGGAGCCGGTGCTCGACGAGGTGCAGCGACATGGTCATGGCGCCAGCCAGCCCTCGATCACGGCCCACGCGGCGGCGGCGGGATCGGCCTCGTCGGGGAGCTGTCCGGCGGTCGTCAGCGCCGCCAGGCCGTGCACCTGGGCCCACAGCGAGGTGACGACGGTGACCTCGTCGGCGGGCCGGAACGCACCGGCCTCCAACGCCCGGCGGACGGCGTCGGACACCCCGGCGATCGCCTGGAGCCGCGCCCGGTCGAGCTCCGGCGTCGGCGCGAGGCCGGCGGCACCCTCGGTGAACATCGCCTCGTAGAGACGGGGGTGGTCCAGCGCCCACTGGACGTAGCGCGCACCGAGCCCGGCGATGTCGGCGACGGGGTCGTCGCTCGCGGGCTGCGCCGCCTGCTCGGCACCGAAGTCGGTGAACGCCGCGATCAGCACCGCCCGATGCAGCGCCTCCTTGCTCCCGAACAGGGAGTACACCGCCGCCGTGGACGTCCCCGCACGCTCCGCGACGTCCCGCAGCGCCAGGGCGGCGACCCCGCGCTCCGCCACCGTGTCCAGGGCGCACGCCATGATCCGCTCCCGCAGCTCCGCGGTGTGCGTTCGAGGTCGCGCCATGCCGGCAGGTTAATCCAGACGACGTTATATAACAAGGTGAGAATTGGCTAGCCGATGTCCCTCTCGCGGAAGCGCCACCACGCCACGGCGAGCAGCACCGCCGTCACCGCGCTCAGGCCGCCGGCGCTCCCCCAGCTCCACGCGTGGGCGGGCAGCGACGGCACATGGGAGTACGGCGACAGCCCGGTCAGCCAGCCCGGGAGCTCGAGCAGGTCGCCGAGCAGGCTCAGCGTGAGGAAGGCGGCGGGCCAGGCCCAGACGAGAAGCGCCCAGCGCAGCCCGGCGGCGAGGGAGAGCACCGCCAGCGCGCCCACCGCCCAGGCCGCGGGCACCCAGGCGAGCGCGGCGAGGAGCAGGTTCCCGATGCCGGGCCCGTCGGCGGCGACGTACCCGATCCAGAGCCCGACGCCGGTCACGGCGAGCAGCCAGGCGGTGCCCACGAGGGCGAGGGTGGCCGACGCCGCGAACCACCCGCCGCGGCTGGTGGCGGTCGCGAGGACCAGCTCGGCGCGGCCGTCCTCCTCGTCGCGGCCGGCGTGGCTGACGACCGTCACGGCGAAGTACGTGAGCACGACCGCGACGACCGAGAGGATCGCGGCCGCCAGGGCGCCGCCCAGCTCGTCGATGATCGACTGCGCCACCTCGGAGTCCAGCAGGTCGCCGATGCCCGGCGCGATCATCCCGAACACGATGCCCAGCCCGCCGGCCGCGAGGGACCACAGCACGAGCGTCGTGCCGTGCACCTTGACCGCCAGCGCGAACGCGTCGGCCAGCCGCGGCGATCCGGTCCGCGGCCCCGGACGAGCGGCCACCAGGCCCGCGCCGAGGTCGCGCCGCGACCGGAGCACGGCCGCGACCGCGAGCAGGAGCGCGGCCAGCGCGACGTAGCAGGCCAGCAGCCACCAGCGCTGGTCGCCGTACGCCCGGACCCGGGTGTTCCACCCCAGCGGCGAGAGCCAGCTCAGCCAACCGGGACCGGTGTCGCCGGCCGCACGGAGCACGAACAGCACGCCGACCGCTCCGGCGGCGTACGCCGCGCAGGTCCGCGCGCTGGCGGAGAGCTGGGCGGTCACGGCGGCGATGCCCGCCGCGACGAGCGCGGTCCCCGCCCACACGGCGCCGAAGGCCAGCGAGCCGACCGGGTCCAGGCCCGACACGGTGTTGCCGGCCGCGGTGAGCGCGCCGAGGGCGACCGCCAGCGCCACGGCCTCGACGGCGGTCGCGACCAGGGGCGCGTGCCGGCCGACGGCGGTGCCGCCCACCAGCTCCGTGCGCCCGGTCTCCTCCTCGACCCGGGTGTGCCGGCGCACCACCACGACGAACAGGACGGCCACGAAGACGGCGTACAGGACGGTCATCTTGGTCATCGCCAGCTCGCCCTCGCTGGTGACGTCGAGGACCGGGCCGTAGAGCGCGACGATCGCGGGACTCGCGTTGATCGCCTCCGCGGCGCGCACCCGGTCGGCCTGGTCGGCGTACAGGCCCGGGGTCGCGGCCGCGGACGCCACGCTCATCAGCACCAGTACGCCGACGGCGACCGGCGCCAGGATCCGGTCCTGGCACAGCGCGAGCCGGAGCAGCAGCGGCCACCCGGCGGTGCTCGGGGAGCGGCTCACCGTCCGGCCTCCGACCGGTCGCGGTAGGCGTCGAGGAAGAGCTCCTCCAGGCTGGGCGGCGTGCTCGTCAGCGCGATGACGCCGGCGGCGGTGAGGGCGGCCAGCACCGCGGGCAGGCCGTCGGGGTCGACCGTGCAGGTGACCTGGGCCCCGTCGACGGCGAGGTCGTGGACGCCGGGCGTGCCGGCGAGGTCGGGCACGGTGCCGCTCAGGGTGGCGACGATCCGGCTGCGGCTCAGGTGGCGCAGGTCGCTGATCCGGCCGGTCTCGACGACCCGGCCCTCGCGGATGATCGTGACCCGGTCGGCCAGGCGGTCGACCTCGCTGAGGATGTGGCTGGACAGCAGCACGGTCGCGCCGTGTGCGGTGTGCTCGGCGACGCACTCGTTGAAGACCTGCTCCATCAGCGGGTCCAGCCCGGACGTCGGCTCGTCGAGGATCAGCAGGTCGGGCTCGGTCGCGAACGCGGCGACCAGCGCGACCTTCTGCCGGTTGCCCTTGGAGTACGCCCGGCCGCGCTTGGTCGGGTCGAGCGCGAACCGCTCGACCAGCTCGTCGCGCCGCGACGCGGCCGGGTCGGCGCCCCGCATCCGGATCAGCAGGTCGACGATCTCGCCGCCGCTCAGGTTGGGCCACAGGCTCACGTCGCCCGGCACGTAGGCGAGCCGGCGGTGCAGCACGGCGGCGTCGCGCCACGGGTCGCCGCCCAGGATCCGCACCTCCCCCGCGTCCTTGCGCAGCAGGCCGAGCAGCACCCGGATCGTCGTGGACTTCCCCGCCCCGTTGGGACCGAGGAAGCCGTGCACCTCTCCCGGCTCGACCGCCAGGTCGAGCCCGTCGAGGGCCCGGAACGCACCGAAGGTCTTCACGAGGCCGCGGACCTCGATGAGGGGACTCGTCATGGCTCCATCATGCGCGTACGGGAGGATCGAACCATGCAGATCGCCGCCGACGACCCCCGCCGGCCCGACGTCCTGGCCCTGCTCGAGGAGCACCTCGCCGACATGTACGCCACCTCGCCCGCCGAGAGCGTCCACGCCCTCGACCCGGACGCGCTCGCCGGCCCCGGGCTGAGCTTCTGGACCGCCCGCGACGGCGACGGCGCGCTGCTCGGGTGCGCCGCCCTCAAGCGGCTCTCCGACGAGCACGCGGAGCTGAAGTCGATGCGGACCGCGGCCACGGCCCGGCGCCGCGGCGTGGCCGGGCGGCTGCTCGACCACGTGCTGGGCGAGGCCCGCGAGCGGGGGCACACCCGGCTCAGCCTGGAGACCGGGACCGAGGACTACTTCGCCCCCGCCCGCGCGCTGTACCTCGCCCGCGGCTTCCGGGAGTGCGGGCCCTTCGAGGGCTACGCGCTCGACCCGAACAGCGTGTTCCTCACCCTCGCGCTCTGAGCCGCCCGCCGGCCGGCCCGCGTCCGGTCACCAGGCGCTCACTGCCAGGCGCGCACCCAGTCGACCTCCAGGGTCGAGCTGTCCGGCATGGCCGCGACCGGTGCGTTCCAGGCCGCGCCCCAGACCTGGGTGAGGACGAGGTAGAAGGGCTGGTCGAAGGGCTGCGGCGGCGTCTGCCTCGTCGGCGTCCAGCGGTGGCTGAAGCAGAGCTTGTCGTCGTAGTAGAACCGCATCACCGTGGGCGTCCACTCCACCGCGTACGTGTGGAACGCGCTGCTGGCGGTGGGTATCGCGCAGGTCCCGCCCGAGCTGAGCAGCGGCACCTCGCCCTCGTAGTGGACCGACGGGTAGACGTTCGCGGGCCGGGCGCTGAACCACTCGGCGACGTCGATCTCCCCCGACGCCGGCCACACGCCGTACGTGTGCTCCTGGGGGTACAGCCAGAAGGCGGCGTGCGAGCCCGCGATGCCGCGCTCCGCCGGCACCCGCATCCGCGCCTCGAAGCGCCCGTAGACCTGGGTGAACCGCGACCGGGTGGCGACGGTCGCCACGGTCGCGCGGGAGGCGAAGCTGCCGTAGGGACTGACGCAGGTGAACGGCGGCAGGTTGCGGCGGGAGGTCAGCCGCAGCACCCCGCCGCCGACGCTGATGGTCTCCGGGTTGCTGACGTAGCAGCCCGCGTCCCCGCCGACCATGCCGCTGAACCACGTCTGCTGCGGCATCCACTTGGCGCCGTCCAGGGTGGAGCCGTCGAACTCGTCGACGAAGGTGCAGGACCAGTAGGTGTCGTCGGACTTCTGCGGCCGCTCACCGCAGTCGTCGGACGGCGCCGCCGGCTCGGCCTCCTCGGCAGGCTCCGCGGGAGCGGCCTCCTCCGGGGACTTCTCCGCCGGCTCCTGCGCTGGCTCCTCGGGCCGCTGCTCGGCCGCGGGGACGTCGGGCGTCGGCAGGTCCGGCCGGGGGTCGGGCTCGGCCGGCGAGGCGGGCGAGGCCGGTGTCGGCACCGCCGCCGGAGGCGCCACGTCGGCGCCGCCGGGCGCCGGCGCAGCGGCCGGTGCCACCGTGAGCTTGCGGACGACGCTCGCCCGCCCGTCCGCGACGACCCGGTAGCTGCGGGTCCGGCTCGGGAGCACGGTCGTCACGACGTACTGCCCACGACGCGAGGCGCGGTCCCGGGCGACGTCCTTCCAGCCCGTCGCGCGGCGTACCTGGAGCCGGGCGGCGGCCCGTGGCCGGACCCGGCCCGCGAAGGCGAGCCGCACCCCCTGCTGGATCGGGAGGCTGATCGTCGGCCGCGCCGCCCGGCGCTCGGCGGCTGTGGGCTGGACCTGGTCCGGCACCACGCCGAGCCCGAGCGCGACGGCGATGACGGCGCCGACGACGAGCGGGGTCGGCCGCCAGTGGCGGCGCGGCCTTCGAGGCGGGCTGTCCGGCCGTAGGGTCGACGGGTTCCCCATGAGAAATTCCCCTTTCCGCGCAGCATCCGCAGGCGCCCAGCGTCGAGAGCTGGGACGGACGAGAGCAGCAGGGAGCAGGCGCCGCGGAAACTCACGGCCACGAGGTCAGGCGTCGGCATAGCCCGAGAACGACGCTCTGTTCCTCACTGCATGTGGATGACGTGGCTGTACCCGGTCTCGACGAAGCCATCCGACCCAAGACTCGAATCAGTGCGGGGCAGCGTTCTCCACCGCGACCACCAGCGCCCCGGCGTCGCGGACCGCCCGGTCGAGCACCGCCCGCCGCGGATCCGGTACGTCGAGCCAGGGCCCGACCACGGCGAGCGAGCGGAGTCGCGGGTCCGCGAGCACCTCGGCCACCGCGGTCCGGTCGCCGCCGGTCACGATCTCCCGCGCACCGGCCAGCACGGTGTGCGCGTGCTCCGCGGCCGCCTCGTAGGCCACCCGCGCCTGGTTCGCCCGCCGGCGGGCGAAGCGCTGCTGGGACTGGCCTCCGGCCTTGGTGCGGCCCTGCACATGACGCTGGCCGACCTTGCTCGCCACGACCGCGCCGGCCTCGACCCGGGCGACGGCGAACCCGCCCTTGCGGACCAGCAGCACGCCCCACACGGCCGGCGCCGCGACCCGCTCGCCCAGCGCGTCGGCGTCGGGCGGGCCGTCGTACTCCTGGGAGAAGGGCAGCCGGGCCGCGAACCAGGAGCCGTCCGGCGCCGCGCCATGGAGCGCCCCGTCGGCGACCCGGAGGTCGGGGTCGCCGTGGGAGGCGGCGAAATTCGCCCGCCAGCGCGGCCAGCGCGCGGGCGGGACCAGGACCTCGAGCACAGGGGCACGGTACCGACGAGAACGTGTTCTAGCCTTGGGGCATGGCTGCCCTGCACCCGTGCGATCGCGTCGGCGTCGACTTCGTCGACAGCGCACCCCACCGCTTCGCCAACAGCGTCGACCTCGCGATCACGCCGGAGCAGCTGTTCGAGGTGTTCGCGGATGCCGAGGCGTGGCCGCGCTGGGCCAGCGTGATCCGGCACGTCGAGTGGACCTCTCCCCTGCCTCCTCGGGCCGGCAGCACCCGGGCGGTGTCCATGCTGGCCGGACTGGAGGGCGCCGAGGAGTTCCTGGTCTGGGATCCCCCGCGGCAGATGGCCTTCCGCTTCAACGAGGCCTCGGAGCGGTCGATCCGCGCCTTCGCCGAGCGCTATGACATCGTCCCCACGCCCGGCGGCTGCCGGCTCACCTGGACCCTCGCGCTCGACGTCGGCGGCATCGGGCGCCACTTCATGCCGCTCAGCGGCCTGGTCTCCAATGCCGCCTTCCGCCACTTCCTGAAGCGGCTGCGTGGCTACACCGACGAGCGGTTCGGCTGAGCTGCACGTACGTGCAGCCTGCATCGGTTTCCCGGGTCATCACGGATCCTTTCAGACTGTGGCCGCACGTTCGTGCGGAAATACTCATTCTGGGGCGTTCTGGACGCGTATTCTGGGATCGGGCCGCACGTTCGTGCGGCCGTATCGACGAGGAGGCGACGATGACCGCTCCCCCCGGCGGCAGGCTGGCCGCCGAGGTGCGCGCCCGGCGGGCGCAGCTCGGCCTGCGCCAGGAGGAGGTCGCCGACCTGGCCGGCGTCTCCGAGCGCTTCGTCCACTCCCTGGAGAACGGCAAACGGACCGTGCAGCTCGACAAGGTGCTGGCCGTCCTCAACGCGCTCGGCCTGCACCTGGAGCTCCATCGCGGCGCCGATGGCGAGATCCGATGACCGCCACGGATCTGGAGTCCTTGCGCTTCGTCGAGCGCGCCGACGTCCACAAGGCCGGCGAGCACGCCGCCACGCTCACCCGCGTGGCCGAGGGCGTCGAGTTCCGCTACCGGACCGCGTGGCTCGAAGCGGGCGGCCAGCCGGTCGCGACCAGCCTGCCGGTGACCCCCGACCCGGTGGTGACCCCGGGCGGCGCGCTGCCGTCGTACTTCGCCGGGCTCCTGCCGGAGGGCCGCCGGCTGGGCGTGCTGCGACGCGAGACCAAGACCTCGGCCGACGACGAGCTGACCCTGCTCCTCGCAGTGGGCGCGGACGCGATCGGGGACGTCCAGGCGGTCCCCGACGGCGCCGCGCCTACCGAGGTGCCGCCCCGGATCGCCATCGACGACATCGGTCGCGCCAGCTTCGCCGAGCTGCTCGACGAGCTGGGCGTCCGGGCCCAGCGCGCCGCGCTGCCCGGCGTGCAGGACAAGACCAGCGCCGCCATGATCAACCTGCCGATCGCCCGCGCCGGCGAGCGGCACATCCTCAAGCTCAACCCCGTCGGCGAGCTCCCCCACCTCGTCGAGAACGAGGCCTTCTTCCTCGACGCCGCCCGCAGGTCCGGGCTCACCGTGCCCGCCCACGAGCTGGTCACGGACCGCGACGGCGCCCCCGGCCTGCTGGTCCGACGCTTCGACCGGGTGACCGTCGAGGGCAAGGTCCGCGCGCTGGCCGTCGAGGACGGGTGCCAGGCGGCCGACCGCCCGCCGGCGGACAAGTACCGGCTCGGCGCGGATCGCGTGTTCGCGGCCCTCACCGCGGTCTGCGACGCGCCCGCGGTGGCCGGACGCGACCTCCTCCGGCAGCTCGCCTTCGCCTTCCTCACCGGGAACGGCGACGCTCACGCGAAGAACTTCACCGTGCTGCAGGACCTCTCCGGGGAGTGGCGGGCCTCGCCCGCCTACGACCTGCCGTGCTCACAGGTGTACGGCGACCACACCATGGCGCTCGCGGTCGACGGACGCACCGACGCCCGCCTCGGGGGCGAGGACTTCGTGGCGCTCGGGACGCGGCTGGGCGTGCCGGAGCGGGCCACGCGCCGGATGCTCGACGAGCTGACCGAGCGCGCGGACCGCTGGCTGGGCGAGCTCGACCGGCTACCGTTCGACGCCGGACGCGTCCGCAAGCTGCGGCGGGTGATCGACCACCGTCGCGGGCAGCTCAGACGTTGAAGCCTCAGACGTTGAAGCCCAGCGCCCGCAGCTGCTCACGGCCGTCCTCGGTGATCTTGTCCGGGCCCCACGGGGGCATCCAGACCCAGTTGATGGCGACGTCGTTGACGAGGCCCTCCAGCGCCGAGTTGGTCTGGTCGGTGATCACGTCGGTCAGCGGGCAGGCCGCCGAGGTCAGCGTCATGTCGAGCACGACATTGGTGCCCTCGTCGACGTGGATGCCGTAGACGAGGCCGAGGTCGACCACGTTGATGCCGAGCTCGGGGTCGACGACGTCCTTCATCGCCTCCTCGATGTCGGCCAGGGCGACGTTCGACGACGCGTTCGTGCTGGCCTCGGGGACCTCGGGCAGGTCGCTGTTGTCGGTCATCACTTGCCTCCGTCTTCTGCGACGACCTGTGCCGTCGCGTCCTTCCACGCCATCCACGACAGCAGCGCGCACTTCACCCGCGCCGGGAACTTCGCCACGCCGGCGAACGCGATGCCGTCCTCGAGGACGTCCTCGTCCGGCTCCACGGTGCCCTTGCCCTGCATCAGGGTGAGGAACTCCTGGTGGATCGCCATCGCCTCGTCGACCGGCTTGCCGACGACGAGGTCGTAGAGCACCGACGCCGAGGCCTGGGAGATCGAGCAGCCGAGGGCGTCGTACGACACATCGGCGACCACCTTGCCGTCCGCGCCGTCCTCGAGGTGGACGCGCAGCGTCACCTCGTCGCCGCAGGTGGGGTTGACGTGGTGCACCTCGGCCTCGTGGGCCTCGCGCAGGCCCTTGCCGTGGGGGTTCTTGTAGTGGTCGAGGATGATCTCCTGGTACAGCGCGTCCAGGTCCTGACCGTTCGCCGTGGTCATCGTCAGTCCAACTTGAAGTAGGAACGGGTGTATTCCAGCCCCTCGACGAGGGCGTCGATCTCCCGCGGCTCCGTGTAGAGGTACGACGACATCCGCGTCGAGCTCTGCACGCCGAACCGGGCGTGGGCGGGCTTCGCGCAGTGGTGGCCCGCGCGGACGGCGACGCCGCGGCTGTCGAGCACCTGCGCGATGTCGTGCGGGTGCACGCCCTCGAGCTCGAACGAGATCGCCCCGCCGCGCGCGGCCGGGTCGAGGGGGCCGAGCACGGTCAGCCCCTTCACCGACTGCAGGCCCTCCAGGGCGTAGCCGGTGATCGCCCTCTCGTGGGCGTGGATCGCGTCGAGCCCGATGTGGCCGAGGTACTCCACCGCGGCGCCGAGGCCGATCGCCTCGACGATGGGCGGGGTGCCGGCCTCGAACTTGTGCGGGATGCCGGCGTACGTCGAGCCCTCCATCCGCACGGTCTCGATCATCTCGCCGCCGCCGAGGAAGGGCGGCAGCGCCTCCAGCACCGCGCGCGAGCCCCAGAGCACGCCGATGCCGGTCGGCCCGACGACCTTGTGGCCGGTGAAGGCGAGCAGGTCGGGGCGCTCCTCGGCCGGCATCGCCGCGAGGTCGATCGGCAGCTGCGGCGCGGCCTGCGAGGCGTCGACGACGACGAGCGCGCCCACGGCGTGCGCGCGCCGGGCGATCTCGCCGATCGGGTTGATCGTGCCGAGCATGTTGGAGACCCAGGTCAGCGAGACCACCTTGGTGCGCTCGTCGATCAGCTCGTCGACGGCCGACAGGTCGAGCCGGCCGTCGTCGGTGATGCCGAACCAGCGCAGCGTCGCGCCGGTGCGCTGGGTGAGCAGCTGCCACGGCACGATATTGGAGTGGTGCTCCATCTCGGTGATGACGACCTCGTCACCGGGGCCGACCTGGCGCTCGCCGGGCCAGGCCAGGACGTTGGCGGCGAGGTTGAGCGCCTCGGAGGCGTTCTTGGTGAAGATCACCTCGTCCCGCTCGGGCGCGCCGATGAACGCGGCCACCCGGTCCCGGGCGGCCTCGAACGCCTCGGTGGACTCCGCGCCGAGCTGGTGCATCGCCCGCGCGATGTTCGCGTTGTGCCGCTCCAGGTGGTCGACCATCGTGTCGATGACGACCTGCGGCTTCTGCGAGGTGTTCGCGCTGTCGAGGTAGACCAGCGGCAGACCCCCCGCGAGCGTGCGCTCGAGGATCGGGAAGTCCTTGCGGATCACCTCCAGCTCGGGCAGGAGGCCGTCGAGGGTCATGATCAGACCGCCGCCGTCAGGAAGCGCTCGTAGCCGTTGGCCTCCAGCTCCTCGGCCAGCTCCGGGCCGCCGGACTCGGCGACCTTGCCGGCCACGAAGACGTGGACGCGGTCGGGCTTGATGTAGCGCAGGATGCGCGTGTAGTGCGTGATCAGCAGGACGCCCTTGCCCTCGCGCTCGCGGAACCGGTTGACGCCCTCGGAGACGACCTTGAGCGCGTCGATGTCGAGGCCGGAGTCGGTCTCGTCGAGGATCGCGACCTTCGGGTCGAGCAGGTCGAGCTGGGCGATCTCGTGGCGCTTCTTCTCCCCGCCGGAGAAGCCCTCGTTGACCGAGCGCTGCGAGAAGGAGGCGTCGAGGTTCATCCGCTCCATGACGCCGTTGACGTCCTTGACCCAGGTGCGCAGCTTGGGGGCCTCGCCGTCGATCGCGGTCTTGGCGGTGCGCAGGAAGTTGGCGACCGAGACGCCGGGGACCTCGACGGGGTACTGCATCGCCAGGAACAGGCCGGCGCGGGCGCGCTCGTCGACCGACATGGCCAGCACGTCCTCGCCGTCGAGGGTCACCGAGCCGCCGGTGATCTCGTAGCGGGGGTGCCCGGCGATGGAGTACGCCAGGGTGGACTTGCCCGAGCCGTTGGGGCCCATGATCGCGTGGGTCTCGCCGTCCCTGATGGTCAGCGTGACGCCCTTGAGGATCTCCTTGGGCCCGTCCTCGGTCTGCACCTGGACCTGCAGGTCCTTGATCTCGAGGGTGCTCATGATGGGGTGACTCCGTTCAGGGTGGTGGTGATGTCGACGTACACGTCGTCACCGCGGATTTCGACGGGGAAGGTGGCGACCGGCTCGGTCGCCGGGAGGCCGGTGGGCTTGCCGGTGCGCAGGTCGAAGCAGGACCCGTGCAGCCAGCACTCGACGGTGCCGTCGGTCACCTCGCCCTCGCTCAACGGGACCGCGGCGTGCGAGCAGAGGTCCTGCAGCGCGAACACGTCGTCGCCGTCGCGGGCGATCGCGACGTCGTACCGGTCGAGGGTGACCCCGAGGGCCTCGTCGTCCGGTACGTCGACCAGCGCGCACGCCCGCTCGAAGCTCACGCGAGGTCCTTGAGGACGTTCTTGGCGAGCTCCGCCTCGACGGTCTCGAGCAGCTTCTCCTCGATCGAGGGGATGTCGACCTTGCGGATCAGGTCGTTGAAGAAGCCGTGCACGACCAGGCGCTGCGCCTCCTTCTCGGAGATGCCGCGCGAGCGCAGGTAGAACAGCTGCTGGTCGTCGAACCGGGCGGTCGCCGAGGCGTGCCCGGCCCCCTCGATCTCGCCGGTCTCGATCTCCAGGTTGGGGACCGAGTCGGCCTGGCAGCCGTCGGTGAGGACCAGGTTGCGATTCTCCTCGTAGGTCTCGATGCCCTCGGCGACCTTGCGGATCAGCACGTTGCCGATCCACACGGTGTGCGCGCCCTGGCCCTGCAGCGCGCCCTTGTAGACCACATTGCTCTTGGTCTTGGGCGCGTTGTGGTCGGCGAACAGCCGGTGCTCGAGGTGCTGGCCCTCGTCGGCGAAGTAGAGGCCGAGCAGCTCGGCCTCGCCGCCGGGACCGGCGTACTCGACGTTGGCGTGCATCCGGACCAGGTCGCCGCCGAAGGAGATCGAGGTGTGCTTGACCGAGGCGTCGCGGCCGACCCGGATCGCGTCGCGGCCCAGGTGGACCGCGTCGTCGTCCCAGTCCTGCAGGCTCAGCACGTTGACCTTCGCGCCGTCGCCGACCAGGAAGGAGGAGATGGCGGAGTAGCGCGCGGACCCGTTGTGGACCAGCACGATGGTCACCTCGGCGTGGGCGCCGATCCGGTAGACCAGGCGGCTCCAGACCAGGTCCTCGACCGTGCTGCCGGTGAGCCGGATGACCACCGGCTCCGCGACGACGGTCTCGGCCGGGACGTCCAGCAGCACGGCGCCGCCGGCGTTCGCGGCGGCCAGCGCGGCGGGACGCTCGTTGGGCGCGAGCTCGCCGAGCGCCACGGCCTCGTCGGCGGTGATCTCGGTCAGCGTGACGCCGGCCGGCAGCGTGGTGTCCCACTTCAGGTGCGCGTCGGACGCCTCGCCGTCGAGGAGGCCGCGCAGCCGCTTGAGCGGCGTGAAGCGCCACACCTCCTCGCGCCCGGTGGGCACGGGGTGGTCGGCCAGGTCGTACGACGCGGGCGGGTTCAGGTGGCTCTCGACGCGGTCTGCTTCCAGAGCCGACCTGACGGCCGACTCAGCCGTTTCAGTCACTGTCACAGGGTTTCCTTCAATGCGTGATGCTGGTGGGAATGCGCAACCATCGAGCCTTCGACGGCGCTGGGGGCTGAGCGCCGAAGGCCTCAGCCGACAGCGCCCTCCATTTGGAGCTCGATCAGGCGGTTCAGCTCGAGGGCGTACTCCATGGGGAGCTCCTTGGCGATCGGCTCGACGAAGCCGCGCACGATCATCGCCATCGCCTCGTCCTCCTCCATGCCGCGCGACATGAGGTAGAAGAGCTGGTCGTCGGAGACCTTCGAGACGGACGCCTCGTGGCCCATCGACACGTCGTCCTCGCGGATGTCGACGTACGGGTAGGTGTCGGAGCGGCTGATCTGGTCGACCAGCAGCGCGTCGCACAGGACGTTGGACTTCGAGCCGTGGGCGCCCTCGTTGACCTGGATCAGCCCGCGGTACGACGTCCGGCCGCCGCCGCGCGCCACCGACTTCGACAGGATCGACGACGAGGTGTGCGGGGCCGCGTGCACCATCTTGGCGCCGGCGTCCTGGTGCTGGCCCTCGCCGGCGAACGCGATGGACAGCGTCTCGCCCTTGGCGTGCTCGCCCATGAGGTAGACGGCGGGGTACTTCATCGTCACCTTGGAGCCGATGTTGCCGTCGACCCACTCCATGGTCGCGCCCGCCTCGCACACCGCCCGCTTGGTGACGAGGTTGTAGACGTTGTTGGACCAGTTCTGGATGGTCGTGTAGCGGCAGCGGCCGCCCTTCTTGACGATGATCTCGACGACCGCGGAGTGCAGCGAGTCCGAGCTGTAGATCGGCGCGGTGCAGCCCTCGACGTAGTGCACGTAGGCGTCCTCGTCGACGATGATCAGGGTCCGCTCGAACTGGCCCATGTTCTCGGTGTTGATCCGGAAGTAGGCCTGCAGCGGGATGTCGACGTGGACACCCTTCGGGACGTAGATGAACGAGCCGCCCGACCACACCGCGGTGTTGAGCGCGGCGAACTTGTTGTCGCCGACCGGGATGACGGTGCCGAAGTACTCCTTGAAGAGGTCCTCGTGCTCCTTCAGCGCGGTGTCGGTGTCGAGGAAGATGACGCCCTGCTCCTCCAGGTCCTCGCGGATCTGGTGGTAGACGACCTCGGACTCGTACTGCGCGGCGACGCCGGCGACCAGGCGCTGCTTCTCCGCCTCCGGGATGCCGAGCTTGTCGTAGGTGTTCTTGATGTCCTCCGGCAGGTCCTCCCAGCTCTGGGCCTGCTTCTCGGTGGACCGCACGAAGTACTTGATGTTGTCGAAGTCGATCGCCGACAGGTCCGAGCCCCAGGTGGGCATGGGCTTGCGGTCGAAGAGCCGGAGGCCCTTGAGGCGCAGGTCGAGCATCCAGCCCGGCTCGCTCTTCTTGCCGGAGATGTCGCGGACGACGTCCTGGTTGAGGCCGCGCTTGGCGTTGGCGCCGACGTCGTTCTTGTCGGCCCAGCCGAACTCGTAGCGACCGATCCCCTTGAGCTCGGGGTTCAGTTCTTCGATCGAGGTCATGAGGTGACCTGCTCCTTCTTCTCTCGGGACGAGACCGTGCCGGCGTCGGGGATGCACGTGGTGCACACCCCGTCGCCGTGGGCGATCGTGGCCAGCCGCTGGACGTGGGTGCCGAGGACGCGGCCGATGGCCTCCGTCTCGGCCTCGCACAGCTGGGGGAACTCGTGGGCGACGTGGGAGACCGGGCAGTGCTGCTGGCACAGCTGCTCCCCCACGACCGGCAGCTCGCGGACGGCGGCGGCGTACCCCTCCTCGGAGAACACCATCGCCAGCACCTGGGCCGGCGAGGCCTCCGGGTGCGCCGCCTGCACCTCCGGGAACCGCTCCTCGATGAACGCGGCCCGGCGCTCGGCGAACGCGCGGACGGCGTCCTCGCCGACCGTCTCGGCGAGGAAGCGCAGCGCCTCGGTGGCCAGGTCGTCGTACTGCTGGTCGAAGGCGTCGCGGCCCCGCTCGGTGAGCGCGAAGACCTTGGCCGGGCGGCCGCGGCCGCGGGCGCCGACCGGGCGCGGGTCACGGGCGTCGACGGCGCCCTCGGCGAGCAGCTGGTCGAGGTGGCGGCGTACCGCCGCCGGGGTCAGCTCGAGGCGCTCGGCGAGCGCCGCGGCCGTCGACGGACCGTTGACGAGGATCGACCGCGCGACGCGCTGGCGCGTCGGCTGGTCGCCGTCCTCGGAGGTCCGCACGATTTCCACAACGCCAGTGTGCCGTTATTGATTCCAGCCCTTCAAGCAAGGCGAGGCTTACTGAGGCGGCCCTAAGCGACCCGGGTCACAGGAGTCGATCAGGTCGTCGGCGAGCAGCCGTCGCGCCAGCCGGCGACGACCTCGCCGTCCGAGTCCAGGCTGTTCTTGCTGTCGAGCCAGGCGGCGAGGCCCTCGTTCACGACGCTGAGGCACCTGTTTCCGGACAGGTCGAGCACCACGTCGGCGTGGGCGTGGCGCAGCGGCGCCGCCCAGCCGGAGATGTCGCCGCTCAGCCGGTTGCCGTAGAGATCCAGGTCCTGGAGCCGGCCGAGGCTCCCGATCGCGTCGGGAACACTCGTGAGCCGGTTGCCGCCGAGGCCGAGGACCTCGAGGTTCGTGAGGCGTCCGATCGAGGCCGGGAGCGTGGTCAGCTCGTTGCCGGCCAGGGCCAGGATCCGGAGCTGGGTGAGGTCCTCGATCGGGTCGGGGAGGACGGTCAGGCCCTGCTCCTGCAGCGCGAGGTACTGGACATGCCCGCCCGCGCAGATCACATCGTCCGCACCCCAGGCGCAGGGGTCGCCGGTACCCCAGTCCCCGAGACCGGTGCCGCCGGGGTTGGCGTCCTTCAGAGCCATCAGCGCGTTGCACTCGAGGACCGGGATGCTGGACTGGCCGACGCAGCCCGCGCTCGGCTGCGGGCCGGGCTCGGGATCGGGGATGGCGGGCGTCGCGCAGGCGCTCGCGACGGCTGACTGTGCCGTCGGCACGCCGGCCGCGGCGCTCTTCACCCGGTGCTTGGCGAGCCTCAGCCTCTTCTTCGCCTTCGCGACCTTGGCCGCCGTGCGGGAGGCACGGGCCTTCGTGAGCTGCTTCCTCGCCTTGGCGACGCGGGCCTGCGCCGTGGCGAGGGACTCCTCGGCGGCCGTCAGGCCGCCCTTCGCGCTCGTGCACGCGCCACCGGCCGCCGTACGTGCCACGCTCGCCGAGGCACCCGGGCTCGCCAGCGCACCGAGCACCAACAGGACGGCGACCAGCACCGACGACGAACGCGGGCGAGCGCGCTCGACCCTCTTCCGGGACTGCGTGGCGACCATGTGCTCAGGCTGCGGTGACGCCGCGCTCCGGGTGCGGTCGAGGAGAGACTTTCCCCAGGTTGCGGTACCGACCGGCCGTCAATCGGCCTCGGGGCGCGGCCGGGTGTGGCGCAGCCAGGCCAGTCCGGCGAAGGGCAGCACGAGCGGCAGGAAGCCGTAGCCCTGGCCGAAGTGCGACCAGACGGTCTTGTCGGGGAACAGGTCGGTGGCGACATAGCTGAGCGTGCCGACCGACAGCACGCCGAGCAGTTCGATCGTGACGGCGATGCCGGCCACCCGCCAGCCGGTGCTGCCGCCCAGGAGGAGACAGGTGGTGGCGACGAGGTAGAGGACGGCGGCGGCCAGCGACAGCGAGTAGGCCAGCGGCGCCCTGCCCGGCTCCATGCCGAGCTGGACCGCCGAGCGGCCGGTCGCCGCGACGGCGAACAGGCCGTAGGCGAACACCAGCGCGCGTCCCCAGCCCTCGGCGAGCGCCTGGGGCTCCTGCTGCTCAGGCACCGCGACCTCCCCACACGTCCCACAGCCGCACCTCGAGGCCGGCGACCGTGGCCACGCCGAGCAGCAGGATCGTCGTACCGACCCGGGAGCGCTCCGCGAGCGCGAAGAAGGCCGCGACGACCGGCACCAGCAGGTTGGTGACCAGGTAGCTGACGAAGACGGCTCCCTCGACGTCCCGGTCGGTGCGGGACAGGGCCACGATCCCGACGACCAGCTGCACCACCATGACGAGCTCGAGGACGGCGAGCGCGACGAAGTGCGAGTCCTGCGCCGCGCGGTCGCGCACGAGGTCGACGACCAGCACGACGGCGGCCACGCCGGCGAGGGCGAGCGCGACGCCGTACAGCCAGGGATTCACGGCCGTCAGCGTAGACGCAGGGGCTCGGGGACAATGAGCCGCATGCAGCTCGATCAGCTCGACCGCCTCATCGTCGACGCCCTCCTGGAGGACGGCCGGGCCACGTTCGCGCAGATCGGGCACCGGGTCGGGCTGTCCGCGCCGGCGGTCGAGCGGCACCCGGAGATCGTCTCGGCCTTGACCGTGACCGGGGAGGCGGACGCGATCCTGCACATCCTCGCCGCCGACGTGCGCCACTTCGAGCAGGTCGTCGAGCGGATCGCGCGGGAGCGGTTCATGGTGCGCACCAAGAGCGAGCTGGTCATGTCACCGCTGCTCCGCCGGGAGGCGCAAGGAATCGCCGCATCCTGACCGTCTGACGCAACGGATCGTCGCCCACCTGCAATCCCGAGGCATCGATCGTGCGCGGCCGCGGTCCTACCGTGGACGCGTGACCGACTCCCCTGTCGCCGGCCGCGCGGCCGAGCTCGTGGTCGCCGTCTGGCAGCCGGACGGCCCCTTGCTCGACGTGCCCGCCGCCCTCGGCGCCCTCGACGCCGTGGCGGCCGAGGCCGCCGGGCGCGGAGCCCGGCTCCTCGTGTGCCCCGAGTTCACCCTCACCGGCTACGACATCGCGCCGCAGGCGGCCGCCCTCGCCGAGCCGGCCGGCGGCCCGATGGCGCGGGCCGTGGCCGGCGTCGCGCGGCGCCACGGCCTCGCGATCGCGTGGAGCTGGCCCGAGCGGGACGGCGAGCGGGTCCACATCGCCGCCGAGCTGGTCGACCGCGACGGGACGGTGCTCGCGCGGCACCGCAAGACGCACCTGTACGGCCCGGACGAGGCGGCCGCCTACGTCCCCGGCTCGACGACGCCCGGCGCGCCAACACCCACCTGGCCGACCGCCGGCCCGAGGTCTACGGAGGCCTGGCCCGATGACGACCGGCCAGACCACGCCCGACGCGGCGCTCACCCGGCCCGCCGCGGTCACCATGCTCGGGCCCGACTTCCCCTTCGGGTACGACGAGCACCTCGCCCACCCCGCCGGCCTCGGCTCGGTGCCGGCCGAGCACCACGGCCGCGAGGTCGCGATCGTCGGCGGCGGCCTGTCCGGCATGGTCACCGCCTACGAGCTGATGCGGATGGGGCTGAAGCCGGTCGTCTACGAGGCCGACCGGATCGGCGGCCGGCTGCGCTCCCAGCCGTTCGGCGGCCCGCACTGCCCGATCGCGGAGCTCTCGGCGGCATGCGCTTCCCGCTCTCGTCCCGGGCGCTGTTCCACTACGTCGACCGGCTCGGGCTGCGGACCTCGCCGTTCCCCAACCCGCTGTCCGAGGCCACGCCGAGCACGGTCGTCGAGCTCGGCGGCGAGTCGTTCTACGCCCGCGGGTACGACGACCTGCCGCCGTTCCTCGAGGACGTCGCGGACGCCTGGCACGAGGCGCTCGGGGAGGTCGGCTTCGCCGCCGTGCAGGACGCGATCGCGCGCCGCGACGTACCCCGCATCAAGGAGCTGTGGAACCAGCTCGTCCCCACCCTGGACGAGGAGACCTTCTCCGGCCTCCTCGCCGGCAGCGAGGCGTTCGGCTCCCGCAGCTTCCGGCACCGCGAGGTGTTCGGGCAGGTGGGCTTCGGCACCGGCGGCTGGGACACCGACTTCCCGAACTCGATGCTCGAGATCCTGCGGGTGATCTTCACCCACGCCGACGAGGACCACCAGCTGGTCCACGGCGGCGCGCAGCAGCTGCCCGTCGGCCTCTGGCGGGACGCCCCGGAGTGCGCGCACTGGCGGGCCGGCACCTCCCTGGAGGGCCTGCACGGCGGGGCGCCGCTGCCGGGCGTCGCCCGGATCGCGCGCGGCGACGGCGGCCGGCTCGAGGTCACCGACCGCTGGGGCACCACCCGCGCGTACGACGCCGTGGTCGTCACCTGCCAGGTGTGGCTGCTCTCGGCGCGGATCGACGTCGACGAGACGCTGTTCTCCCCCGACCTGTGGATGGCGATGGAGCGCACCCACTACATGCAGTCCTCGAAGACCTTCGTGCGCGTGGACCGGCCGTTCTGGAGGGACGTCGACCCCGGCACCGGGCGCCACGTGATGAGCATGACGCTCACCGACCGCCTGAACCGGGCGACGTACCTCCTCGAGGACGACGGCGCCGCCTCGATCTGCCTGTCCTACACCTGGAACGACGACGCCCTGAAGTGGCTGGCGCTGCCGGTCGAGGAGCGGGTGCGGCTGCAGCTGCACTCGCTGCGCAAGATCTACCCGGGCGTCGACATCGCCGCGCACATCGTCGGCGACCCGATCACGGTGTCGTGGGAGTCCGACCCGAACTTCATGGGGGCGTTCAAGGCGAACCTGCCCGGCCACTACCGCTACCAGCGGCGGCTGTTCTCGCACTTCGTGCAGGACGACCTGCCCGCCCACCGCCGCGGGATCTTCCTCGCCGGCGACGACATCTCGTGGACCGCCGGCTGGGCCGAGGGCGCGGTCACCACCGCGCTCAACGCCGTGTGGGGCGTGGTCCGGCACTTCGGCGGCACGAGCGCTCCCGGCAACCCCGGACCGGGGGACCGGTTCGCCGAGCTCGCGCCGCTGGCCCTGCCCGACGGGCTGTGAGAGGCCGTTCCTAGACTGTCCGCCGTGTCACTCGCTCAGGACCATGCTGTCGAGGTCGACGGCCTGGTGATGAGGTACGGCGACACGGTCGCCGTCGACGACCTGTCGCTGACCGTCGACCGGGGCACCGTCACCGCCGTCCTGGGTCCCAACGGCGCCGGGAAGACCACGACGCTGGAGACCTGCGAGGGCTATCGCCGGCCGCAGGGCGGCACCGTGCGCGTGCTCGGCCTCGACCCGGTCCGCGAGCGGTCGGCGCTGCTGCCGCGGATCGGGGTGATGCTGCAGTCGGGCGGCGCCTGGAGCGGCGCCCGGGCCGAGGAGATGCTCCGCCACCTCGCCCGGCTGCACGCGCACCCGCAGGACGTCGGCCTGCTCATGGAGCGGCTCGCGCTGCACGAGTGCGGCCGGACGCCGTACCGGCGCCTGTCCGGCGGTCAGCAGCAGCGCCTGGGCCTCGCGCTCGCGCTCGTCGGGCGCCCCGAGCTGGTGTTCGTCGACGAGCCGACCGCCGGCATGGACCCGCAGATCCGGCGGGCCGTGTGGGAGCTGCTCGAGGAGCTGCGCGCCGACGGCGTGACCGTCGTGCTGACCACGCACTACCTCGAGGAGGCCGAGCGGCTCGCCGACCGGGTGCACATCCTCGACCGCGGCCGGCTGGTCGCCAGCGGCACGCCGCTGGAGCTGACCCGCGGCGGCACCGTCGCCACCATCCGGATCGTCGTCACCCAGCCGTTCCCGCCCGGGGCGCCCGAGGCCCTCGTGAAGGAGCTCGGCGAGGGCACCGAGCTCACCGTGCTCGACCCGCTCAGCCTCCAGCTGTCAGGACCGGCCGACAGCACCACGCTCGCCACCGTCGCGAGCTGGTGCGCGACCCACGACGTGCTGCCCGAGTCGCTGTCGCTGGGCCAGCGCAACCTGGAGGACGTGTTCCTCGAGCTCACCGGCAGGGAGGAGCTCCGATGAGCAGCACCTTCGCCCCGGCGCCGGGAGCCGCGCCCGTCGTCCGCCAGCTGCTGACGCAGGCCGGCATGGAGGCACGGCTCATGCTGCGCAACGGCGAGCAGCTGCTGCTCGCCGTCGTCATCCCCGTGATCGTGCTCGTCGGCGCGGTCCGCGGCGCCGAGCGGGTCGGGCTCGACCTCGACGGCCGCCCGATCGACGTCCTCACTCCCGGGGTGCTCGCGCTCGCCGTGATGTCGACCGCCTTCACCTCGCTCGCGATCGCCACCGGCTTCGAGCGGCGCTACGGCGTCCTCAAGCGGCTGGGCACCGCCCCCCTCTCCCGGACCACGCTGCTGGGCGGCAAGGTGCTCGCGCTGCTGCTCGTCGAGGCGTTCCAGTTCGTCGTCATCGGCGGGGTCGGGCTCGCCCTCGGCTGGTCCGGCCCGTCCGGCGCGGGCGGCGTCCTCGCCCTCCTGCTCGCCGCGCTGTGCGGTACGGCCGCCTTCGCCTCGCTCGGCATGCTGCTCGCCGGCTCGCTGCGGGCCGAGGCCACGCTCGCCGCCGCCAACCTGGTCTACCTCCTGCTGCTGGCCGGCGGCGCCGTGATCCTGCCCGTCACCATGTACGGCGGGCTCGGCGACGTCGTGCGCTGGCTGCCCTCCGGGGCCCTCGGCGAGGCGGTCCGCTCCGCGTGCGACGGCGCGGTCGCCGTCCGCGATCTCGTGGTGCTCCTCGCCTGGGCCGGGCTCGGCTCCGCCCTGACCGCCCGTACCTTCAAGTGGGAGTGACCGTGAGCACCACGACCCGACTGGCCGACCTGCAGCGCGTCGTCGGCGCGCGCCTGGTGCCGCTCGCGTGGGCCAACCTCGTCGCGAACATCGGCATTGTGGTGACCGGCGGCGCCGTGCGGCTCACCGGCTCCGGGCTCGGCTGCCCGACCTGGCCGAAGTGCACCGACGAGTCCTACACCGCCCACGGCGCGCTCGGCATCCACGGCGTGATCGAGTTCGGCAACCGGCTGCTCACCTACGTCCTCCTCGTCATCGCCCTCGCCTTCGTGGTCGCGGCCTGGCAGCGCGGCGGCCGCGTGCGCACCCTCGCGCTCGTCGTCCTGGCGGGCATCCCGGCCCAGGCCGTCGTCGGCGGCATCACCGTGCTCACCGACCTCAACCCGTGGATCGTCGCCTTCCACCTGCTCGTGTCGATGGCCATGGTCGCGGTCTGCGTGTGGATCCTCGACGAGCTCACCGGCCCCGTACGCGCGGCGGCGTCCGGGCCGTCGCTCCGCTTGGCGTGGGCGACCTTCGCCGCCGGCTGGGTCGTGCTCTGGCTCGGCACCGTGGTCACCGGCTCGGGCCCGCACTCCGGCGACCTCGACTCCAAGCGCACCGGTCTCGACCCCGAGGTCGTCTCCCACGTCCACGGCGTCTCCGTCGGCGTACTCGTGCTCTCGACGATCGCCCTCCTGGTCGTCGCGCACCGGCGGGGCGAGCGGGTCCTCGCGATGTTCGCCGGCGTGCTCCTGGCCGTCGAGCTTGCGCAGGGACTGCTCGGCTACGTCCAGTTCTTCACCGACCTGCCCGAGATCCTGGTCGGCCTGCACATGCTCGGCGCCGCGCTCGTCTCCGCCGGCCTGGCCCGGGTGGTCGTCACCACGCGGCCGCGGCGCTGATCGGCTCGCTCGTTCCGCCTTCCGCCGGATCCGGTGTCCGGCCAGCCCCGGGCGGATGTCACTCGCGTCCCACGCGTCACTGGCGGAGGGCGGTTCATGCGGTTGTCAGGGGTTGCAACACCTGACAACCGCATGGATCCCCGGACATCCGGGGATCCATGCAGCCCCGCGCCACAGACCCGCGCCTCAGTGCAGCAGCGGATCGATGGCGACAGCGACGAACAGCAGCGACAGGTACAGGTTCGACGAGTGGAACAGCCGCATCGGCTGGAGCACGCTCAGCTCGTTCGACGTCTTGGCGCGGCGGTGCAGGCCGTGGGCCTGGGCCAGGAAGACGCCGCCGAGGACGCCGGCCGCGACGGGGTAGAGCGGGCCGGTGTCGGCGACGGGCCACAGCAGCAGCGAGGTCGCGACCATCACCCAGCTGTAGACGACGATCTGCAGCGCCACGACCCGGGCCGGCTTGACCACCGGGAGCATGGGGACGTCGACCTGCGCGTAGTCCTCGCGGTAGCGCAGCGCCAGCGCCCAGGTGTGGGGCGGGGTCCAGAAGAAGACCACGGCGAACAGCACCACCGGGACCCACGAGAGCTCGCCGGTCACGGCGGTCCAGCCGATCAGCGCCGGGAAGCAGCCGGCGATGCCGCCCCAGACGATGTTCTGGGTGGTCCGGCGCTTGAGCAGCATCGTGTAGACGAACACGTAGAACGCGTTCGCGCTCACCGACAGCACCGCCGACAGCGGGTTGACCCAGACGGCCAGGATCACCGTCGACAGCACACCGAGCACCACGCCGAAGACCAGCGCGGCACCCGGCGAGACGATGTGGCGCGGCAGCGCCCGGCGGCGGGTACGCCGCATCTGCTCGTCGATGTCGCGGTCGTAGACGCAGTTGAACACCGAGGCGGAGCCGGCGGACAGCGTCCCGCCGACGACGGTGGCCAGGACCAGGCCCAGCGGCGGCACGCCCCGCGCGGCGAAGAACATCACCGGCACGGTGGTGAGCAGCAGCAGCTCGATCACGCGCGGCTTGGTGAGGCCGACGTACGCCATGACGACATCGCGGAAGGTGGCCCGGTGCGGTCCCTCGTCTCCGGCGAGCAGCTCGGGGCTGGTCGGGTCGACGTAGGTCACGAAAGGTCCTCGCGGGCAGGGGCTGAAGCGGTCCGAGTGTAGCCCGAGTCCATCTCCGGCCGGGCACCGAGCCGGTGTCGTGCTCGCCACGACCCTGAGTAGGCTCGACACCATGATCCCGGAGCTGGAGTGGACCGATCTCGACCGCAGGGCCGTCGACACCGCGCGCGTGCTCGCCATGGACGCCGTCCAGAAGGTCGGCAACGGCCACCCCGGTACGGCGATGAGCCTGGCGCCCGCGGCGTACCTGCTGTTCCAGAAGGTCATGCGGCACGACCCCGCGGACCCCGCCTGGATCGCCCGCGACCGGTTCGTCCTCTCCTGCGGCCACTCCTCGATCACCCTCTACACCCAGCTCTTCCTCGGCGGCTTCGGCCTCGAGCTCGCCGACCTCGAGGCGCTGCGCACCTGGGGCAGCAAGACCCCCGGCCACCCGGAGTTCGGCCACACGGTCGGCGTCGAGGTCACCACCGGCCCGCTCGGCCAGGGCGTCGCCAACGCGGTCGGCATGGCCATGGCCGCGCGCCGGGAGAAGGGCCTGCTCGACCCCGCGGCCGGCGACGGCCCCTCGATCTTCGACCACCACGTCTACGTGCTCGCCTCCGACGGCGACCTCGAGGAGGGCGTGAGCAGCGAGGCGTCCTCGATCGCCGGCACCCAGCAGCTCGGCAACCTGACCGTCATCTACGACGCCAACCGGATCTCGATCGAGGGCGACACCCACATCGCCTTCAACGAGGACGTCGCGAAGCGCTACGAGGCCTACGGCTGGCACGTCCAGACCGTCGACTGGACCGGCACCGACCACAACGATCTGGCCAACTACGAGGAGGACGTCCCGGCGCTGTACGACGCCCTCGAGGCCGCCGACGCGGTCACCGACAAGCCGTCCCTCATCGTGCTCAAGACCGTGATCGCCTGGCCCGCGCCCAACGCCCAGAACACCGAGGCCGCCCACGGCTCGGCGCTCGGCGCCGACGAGGTCGCCGCCACCAAGGCGGTGCTCGGCTTCGACCCCGACCGGACCTTCGAGGTGCCCGACGACGTCCTGGCCCACACCCGGGGGCTGATCGAGCGCGGCAAGGCGCGGGCCGCCGAGTGGGGCACGGCGTACGACGCCTGGGCCGCCGCGAACCCCGAGCAGGCCGCCCTGCTCCACCGCCTCGAGGACCGCCGCCTGCCCGACGGCGTCGAGGACGCGCTGCCCGTCTTCGAGGCCGACGCCAAGGGCGTCGCCACCCGCGCCGCCTCCGGCAAGGTCATCAACGCCCTCGCCCCCGTCATGCCGGAGCTGTGGGGCGGCTCGGCCGACCTCGCCGGCTCCAACAACACGACCATCAAGGACGCCAAGTCCTTCCTCCCCCTCGACCGCGGGGTCGAGGAGTGGCCGGCCGACCCCTACCAGGGACGGGTGCTGCACTTCGGCATCCGCGAGCACGGCATGGGCGCGGTCATGAACGGCATCGCCGTCCACGGCGGCACCCGCGTCTTCGGCGGCACCTTCCTGACCTTCTCCGACTACATGCGCGGCGCGGTCCGGGTCGGCGCGCTGATGCAGGCGCCGGTCATCTACATCTGGACCCACGACTCCATCGGGCTCGGCGAGGACGGCCCCACCCACCAGCCGATCGAGCACCTCGCGGCCCTGCGCGCGATCCCCGGCCTCGACGTAGTCCGGCCCGCCGACGCCAACGAGACCGCCGCCGCCTGGCTCCAGGTCCTCCGCAACAGCGACCGCCCGGCCGGCCTGGTCCTGAGCCGCCAGAACGTCCCGATCTTCCCCCGCGGCACCGACGGGTACGCCACGACCGACGATGTGGCCAAGGGCGGCTACGTGCTGCTCGACGCCGAGGGCGGCCAGTCCGACGTCGTCCTCATCGCGACCGGCTCCGAGGTCCAGTACGCCGTCGCCGCCCGCGAGCAGCTCGCCGCCGAGGGCGTCCACGCCCGGGTCGTCTCGATGCCGTGCATCGAGTGGTTCGAGGCGCAGACCCAGGCCTACCGCGACTCCGTGATCCCGCCGACCGTCAAGGCCCGGGTCTCCGTCGAGGCCGGCGTGAAGCAGGGCTGGCGCGAGTACGTCGGCGACGCCGGCCGGATCGTCGGCATCGAGCACTACGGCGCGAGCGCCGACGCCGCCACCCTGTTCCGCGAGTTCGGCTTCACGCCGGAGGCCGTCGTGCAGGCGGCCCGCGAGAGCATCGCGGCGGCAGCCCGCGACTGACCTACCCGCAGCACCCACCCGCAGGAGGAACTCATGAGTGATCGCTTGAAGACCCTCGCCGACGCGGGGGTGTCCATCTGGCTCGACGACCTGTCCCGCGAGCGGATCGAGACCGGCAACCTCGCCGACCTCGTCCGGGAGCGCTCGGTCGTCGGCGTGACCACGAACCCGACGATCTTCGCCGGGGCGATCGCGGACGGAGAGCGGTACGACGCCCAGGTGCGCGACCTCGTCGCCGGCGGCTCCGGCGTCGACGAGGTGATCTTCGCGCTCACCACCGACGACGTCCGCAACGCCTGCGACGTGCTCGCCCCGGTGGCCGCCGCCCACCCCGCGGACGGTCGGGTGTCCATCGAGGTCGAGCCGACGCTGGCCAACGACACCGAGGCCACCATCGCCTCGGCCAAGGCGCTGTGGGCGGCCGTCGACCGTCCCAACGCGCTGATCAAGATCCCCGCGACTCTCGAGGGGCTGCCGGCGATCACCGCCGCCATCGCGGCCGGGATCAGCGTCAACGTCACCCTGATCTTCTCGGTCGAGCGCTACCGCGCCGTCATGGACGCCTACCTCTCCGGGCTGGAGCAGGCGCAGGAGGCGGGCGTCGACCTGTCCACGATCCAGTCCGTCGCCTCGTTCTTCGTCTCCCGCGTCGACACCGAGATCGACGCGCGGCTTGAGAAGATCGGCACCGACGAGGCGCTCGCGCTGCGCGGCAAGGCGGCCGTCGCCAACGCCCGGCTCGCGTACGCCGCCTTCGAGGAGGTGCTCGGCTCCGCGCGCTGGCAGGCGCTCGCCGGGACGGGCGCCAACCCCCAGCGGCCGCTGTGGGCGTCCACGGGCGTCAAGAACCCGGCGTACCCCGACACGCTCTACGTCACCGACCTGGTCGTCGCCGACACCGTCAACACCATGCCCGAGAAGACGCTGCTGGCGTTCGCCGACCACGGCGACGTCACCGGCGACCAGGTGACCGGCCGGGCCGCCGACGCGCAGGCCGTGTTCGACCAGCTGGCCGCGGCCGGGATCGACCTCGACGACGTGTTCGTGGTCCTCGAGACCGAGGGGGTCGACAAGTTCAAGGCCTCCTGGACCGAGCTCGTCGCCACCGTCCGGACGCAGATGGACAAGGCCAAGGGCTGAGCCGTGGGCGCGGCTCCCGTCGACCCGACCGCGACCGAGGCCTGGGGGCGGCTCGCCGAGCTGGCGTCGGGCTTCCGGCCCGACCTGCCCGGCCTGCTCACCGACGCCGAGTGGGTGAGCCGCTCGACGGTCCGGGCCGCGGACCTGCGCGTGGACCTCTCCAAGAACCTGGTCACGCCCGAGATCTGGAAGGCGCTGCGCTCCCTGGCCGCGGAGGTCGGTCTCGAGGAGCGGCGGGACGCCATGTTCCGCGGCGAGCGGATCAACGTCACCGAGGACCGTGCCGTGCTCCACACGGCGCTGCGCCGGCCCCCGGACGCCGAGGGCCCGGAGGTCGGCGGCGAGGACGTCGTCGCGCAGGTGCACGAGGTGCTGCGTCGCGTCTACGCCTTCGCGGACGACGTGCGCTCGGGCGCCTGGCGCGGCTTCACGGGGCAGCCCATCCGCACGGTCGTCAACATCGGCATCGGCGGCTCGGACCTCGGACCCGTGATGGCGTACGAGGCGCTCAAGGCGTACGTCCAGGACGGCCTGGAGTGCCGGTTCATCAGCAATATCGACCCGACGGACGCGGCGCAGACCCTCGCCGGGCTCGACCCCGCGACGACGCTGTTCATCGTGGCCAGCAAGACCTTCGGGACCCTGGAGACGCTCACCAACGCCCGGCTGTGCCGGACCTGGCTGCTCGACGGACTCGGCGCCGGCGAGGAGGCGGTGTCCCGGCACTTCGTCGCCGTCTCCACCGCGCTCGACAAGGTGGCGGCCTTCGGCATCGACCCGGCCAACGCGTTCGGGTTCTGGGACTGGGTGGGCGGGCGCTACTCCGTCGACTCGGCCATCGGCACCTCGCTCGCGGTCGCGATCGGTCCCGAGCGGTTCGCGGAGTTCCTGGCCGGCTTCCACGCGGTCGACGAGCACTTCCGCACCACCCCGCTGGAGGACAACGTCCCGGCGCTGATGGGGCTGCTCAACGTCTGGTACACCGACTTCCTCGGCGCCCAGTCCCACGCGGTCCTCCCCTACGCGCAGTCGCTGCACCGGTTCCCGGCGTACCTGCAGCAGCTGACCATGGAGTCCAACGGCAAGAGCGTGCGCTGGGACGGCACCGCGGTCACCACCGACACCGGCGAGGTGTTCTGGGGCGAGCCCGGCACCAACGGCCAGCACGCCTTCTACCAGCTGCTGCACCAGGGCACCCGGCTCGTCCCGGCGGACTTCATCGCGTTCGCGACGCCGTCGTACCCGCTCACCGACGGCTCCACCGATGTCCACGAGCTGCTGCTCGCCAACTTCCTCGCCCAGACCAAGGCGCTGGCGTACGGCAAGTCGGCGGACGAGGTGCGCGCCGAGGGCACGGCCGAGGCCGTCGTACCCGCGCGGGTGTTCTCCGGCAACCGGCCGACCACCTCGATCATGGCGCCCGCGCTGACGCCGTCCGTGCTCGGCCAGCTGATCGCGCTGTACGAGCACATCACGTTCACCCAGGGCGTGGTGTGGGGCATCGACAGCTTCGACCAGTGGGGCGTCGAGCTCGGCAAGCAGCTCGCCCTGCAGATCGTCCCCGCCCTCGGCGGCGACGCCGCCGTGCTGGCCGAGCAGGACGCCTCCACCCGCGCGATGATCGACTACTACCGGGAGCACCGCCGCCGATGACCGACACCCCCCAGCCCCTCATCGAGGTGCACCCCGACGCCGCCGCGCTCGCCACCGCCGTCGCCGGCGAGCTCCTCAACCGGATCGCCGACGCCCAGGCCGCGGGCCACGTCCCCCACATCGGCCTCACCGGCGGCTCGATCGCCGACGCGATCCACCGCGAGGTGGCCCGCCTCGCGCCCGCCTCCGGCGTCGACTGGGGGCGGTGGTGCTCTGGTTCGGCGACGAGCGGTTCGTCCCCGCCGACTCCCCCGACCGCAACGTCAACCAGGCGCGGGCGGCGTTCCTCGACGAGGTCGGCGCCTTCCGCGTGCACACCGCCCCCGCCTCGTCCGAGGCCGGCTCCGCGGAGGAGTCCGCGGCGTCGTACGCCGACACGGTCCGGGCCGAGGGCGGCGGGGACTTCGACGTCCTCATGCTCGGCGTCGGCCCCGACGGCCACATCGCCTCCCTCTTCCCCGGCCACCCCGGCCTGGACGCCACGGACGCGATCGCCGTCGCCGTCCACGACTCCCCCAAGCCGCCGCCGGACCGGGTCAGCCTCACCTTCGAGGCCCTCAACCGCGCCCAGTCGGTGTGGTTCCTGGTCAGCGGCGAGCCCAAGGCCGACGCCGTCCGCCGCGCCCTCGCCGAGGTCCCCGCCGGCCAGGCGGCCGCCGCCCTCCGCGAGACCCCCGCCCGCGGCGTCACCGGCAGGGCCGAGACCGTCTGGTTCCTCGACGCGGACGCAGCGACCCTGATCTGACCCGACCCGGCTCGAACTGACCCGGGATTCGCGCCGACCCGGCGCATCCTGACCTGCAAACGCCACCGACCCGGCACGTTCTGACCTGCGAATTTCGCCGACCTGGCTCGAAACTGCACGCGATTCACGCTCCCATCCACAGGTCCTCGGGGCACATGATTGATCCACAGGCCGGTAGGGGCACGAGGCTCGCCATGAAACGTGCCGACTTCGAGGGCCTCGCCCTCCTCCCCGCCGGATTCCCGCTGCCGCTGGACCGCCCGTTCACGACGACCATGGCCGGCCGAGAGGCAGGTCTCCTCGGCAAGGACCTCACCTGGCTCGTCGGCCAGGGCTTCATCCGGCGCCTGATCAAGAGCGTGTACGTCGCGAGCCCGGTGCCCGACAGTCTCGACCTTCGTTGCTCGGCCCTCAAGCTCGTCGTACCGCCCGACGCTGTGGTCTGCGACCGCCACGCCGGCTGGCTGCACGGCGCGGAGATGGTTCTGGCGCCGAACGAGCACATCCACATCGCCCCTGTTCGTGTCTTCCTGCCCGCCGCTGGCCGTCGGCTTCGCAACGGCTTGGCGGACAGCGGGGAGCGCACCTTCGGTCGCGGCGACATCGTGGAGATCAACGGACTCCGTGTCACCTCGCCGCTGCGCACGACCTGGGATCTCGGCCGGAGCCGGTTCGTCGAGCGTTCACTGGCCGCCATGGACCAGATGCTCCGTCTCGGTCTGTTCTCGGCGGGCGAGCTGATCGACGGCGTTCCGCGGTTCAAGGGCATGCGATGGGTGCGGACGCTTCGCGTCATGGCCGGGTACGCCGATGGCCGCGCCGAGTCGCCGCCCGAGTCGATCCTCAGGCTCCGATGGATCCAGGCCAATCTGCCCACACCCGTTCCCCAGCTCGAGGTTCACAACGCCGATGGCATGTTCCTGGCGAGACTCGATCTCGGCAATGAGGAGCTGTGGTTCGCAGCGGAGTACGACGGCGACGAGTGGCACTCGACGCCTGACCAGCTGCGGCACGACCGCGAACGGCGTGCGCTCGTCGAGGCCGAGACGCCGTACCTCATCAAGGCGCTCAGGAAGGAGAACCTCTTCGGGCCGAAGGCCGATGCCGAGGCAGTCCTGCGTCGCGGCATCGTCGAAGCCCGCCGTCGTCCGAGTCAGCGATGCTCACGTGTCGGGTAAGGATGCGCCGGGTCGGCGACCACCACAGGTCAGGATGCGCCGGGTCGACGCAAATCCCGGGTCAGGAGCAGCCGGGTCAGCGCGAGAATCAGGTCAGGATGCGCCGGGTCGCGCTAGAAGATGATCTCGCCGGACTTGCGGCGGGAGCGGAGCAGCTGGATGGCCTCGTCGAGGATGACCTCGGCCTCCTTGTCGGAGCGGCGCTCCTTCACGTAGGCGAGGTGCGTCTTGTACGGCTCGATCTTGGGCGCCGGGGGCGCGTTCTCGGAGTCGAGGCCGGCGGGGAGGCCGCACTTGGGGCAGTCCCACGAGTCCGGGACGGACGCCTCGACGGAGAAGGTGATCACCGAGCGGTGGTCGTTCGCACAGAAGTACGTGACCGCCTGACGGGGAGCGGCCTCGCCACGCTCGGCCTCGCCCATCGGACCCGCACCGACGCGACTACCGCGGATCGCGTTCCCACCACCAGCCAACGGATTCTCTCCTCAAGCCCTCGGACGCCCCGGCCTCGCCGGATGCGGTTGCTCTAGACGGTCTGTGCTGTCAGTTCTGATAGGCGAGCAGCAGGCCCAGCGCGATCACGCAGGCGAACCAGATGACGCCGATCCCGACCGTGAACCGGTCGAGGTTGCGCTCGGCGACCGACGAGCCGCCGAGCGAGCTCGAGACGCCGCCACCGAACATGTCCGAGAGGCCGCCGCCCCGACCCTTGTGCAGCAGCACCAGCAGGATCATGATCAGGCTCGTCAGGATGAGCAGCACAGTCAGAAGCGTCGACACGCGAGGAATCCTACGTCAGGTCCGGTACTACGACAGCACCGGCATGTCGTAGAACCGGCAGATGCCGCCGAACTCGTCCGCCTCGAGGCTCGCGCCGCCGACGAGCGCGCCGTCGACGTCGGGCTTGGCCATGATCCCGGCGACGTTCGCGGCCTTCACCGAGCCGCCGTAGAGGATGCGTACGGCGTCCGCGGCCTCGTCGCCGTAGGACTCCCGCACCTGCCCGCGGATGGCGGCGCAGACCTCCTGCGCGTCGTCGGGGGTGGCCACCTCGCCGGTGCCGATCGCCCAGACCGGCTCGTAGGCGATGACCAGCCCGGCGACCTGCTTCTTCGACAGCCCGGCGAGCGAGCCCTCGACCTGCGCCATGGTGTACGGCACGTGCTCGCCGGCCTGCCGGACCTCCAGGCCCTCGCCGACACAGACGATCGGGGTGATGTCGGACCCCAGCGCGGCCTTCGCCTTGGCGTTGACGATCTCGTCGGTCTCGGTGTGGTACTGCCGGCGCTCGGAGTGCCCGACGACCACATAGGAGCAGCCGAGCTTCGCGAGCATCGCCGCCGAGATCTCGCCCGTGTAGGCGCCTCCGGCGTGCTGCGAGACGTCCTGGGCGCCGTACCGGATCGAGAGGCGGTCGCCGTCGACGAGGGTCTGCACCGAGCGGATGTCGGTGAACGGCGGGATCACCGCGACCTCGACCCTGCCGTAGTCGTGCCGCTTGTCGGACAGCGTCCAGGCGAGCTTCTGCACCAGCACCACGGCCTCGGCGTGGTTGAGGTTCATCTTCCAGTTGCCCGCCATCAGCGGGGTGCGTGCAGCGGCCATGTCAGGCGCCTTCCTCTTCGAGGACCGTGATGCCGGGCAGCTCCTTGCCCTCGAGGTACTCCAGGCTCGCGCCGCCGCCGGTCGAGATGTGACCGAACGCGGCCTCGTCGAACCCGAGGGTGCGTACGGCGGCCGCGGAGTCGCCGCCACCGACGACCGAGAGCCCGTCGACCTTGGTCAGCGCATCGGCGACCGCGCGCGTGCCCTCCGCGAAGGCCGGCTGCTCGAAGACCCCCATCGGCCCGTTCCAGAACACCGTCTTGGCGTCCGCGAGCGCGGCGGCGAAGGCCGCGCCGGACTCCGGACCGATGTCGAGCCCGAGCGCGTCCGCGGGAATCTCCGAGGCGGCGACCACCCGGGCCGACGCCTCGTCCCCGAACGCGTCGGCCACCACGATGTCGGTGGGCAGCAGGATCTCGACGCCGAGCTCCTCGGCCCGGGCCCGGTAGGCCCGCACGGTGTCGAGCTGGTCCTCCTCGAGCAGGCTCTTGCCGACCTCGAGCCCGTCGGCCTTCAGGAAGGTGAACACCATCCCGCCGCCGATGAGCAGCCGGTCGGCCTTGCCGAGCAGGTTGTCGATCACGCCGAGCTTGTCGGAGACCTTCGAGCCGCCGAGCACCACGACATAGGGCCGCTCAGGCGAGACCGTCAGGCGACGCAGCACCTCGACCTCGGCCGCGACGAGACCGCCCATGGCGTGCGGGAGCCGCTGCGCGACGTCGTAGACGCTGGCCTGCTTGCGGTGCACGACGCCGAACCCGTCGGAGACGAACGCGTCGGCCAGCGCCGCGAGCTGACCGGCGAAGGCGCCGCGCTCGGCGTCGTCCTTGCTCGTCTCGCCGGCGTTGAACCGGACGTTCTCCAGCAGCGCGACCTGCCCGTCGGCCAGCGCCGCGACCGTCTCCTGCGCCGAGGCGCCGACGGTGTCCGTGGCGAAGGCCACCGGCACGCCGAGCAGCTCGCCGAGACGGGCGGCGACCGGAGCCAGGGAGTACGCCGGGTCCGGCTCCCCCTTCGGCCGGCCGAGGTGCGCGGTGACGACGACGCGGGCGCCGGCGTCGGCCAGCGCCCTGATCGTCGGCACGCTCGCACGGATCCGGCCGTCATCGGTGATCCGGCTGCCGTCCAGCGGCACGTTCAGGTCGGAGCGGACGAGGACGCGCTTGCCGCGTACGTCGCCCAGGCCGTTGAAGTCAGTCACAAGCGTCAGAGCCTAGCGCCGGGTGTCAGAGGCTCGCGCCGACGTGCAGGATGAGGTCGGCCAGCCGGTTGGAGTAGCCCCACTCGTTGTCGTACCAGCCCGCGACCTTGACCTGGTTGCCGATCACCTTGGTGAGCGGCGCGTCGAAGATGCACGACGCCGGGTTGGTGACGATGTCGGAGGACACGATCGGGTCGGTCGAGTAGACGAGGAACCGGCCGTCGGCGGCCGCCTTCACGATCGCGTTGACCTCCTCGACCGACGTCTCCCGCGAGGCCTCGAACGACAGGTCCGTGAGCGAGCCGGTCGGCGTCGGCACCCGCAGGGCGTACCCGTCGAGCTTGCCCTTGAGCTCCGGCAGCACCAGGCCGATCGCCTTCGCCGCGCCGGTCGAGGTCGGCACGATGTTGAGGGCGGCGGCGCGGGCCCGGCGCAGGTCCTTGTGGATGTTGTCCTGCAGGTTCTGGTCGGCGGTGTAGGCGTGCACCGTCGTCATCAGGCCCTTGACGATGCCGAGCCCGTCGTTGAGCGCCTTCGCCATCGGCCCGAGGCAGTTGGTGGTGCAGGACGCGTTCGAGATGACGGTGTGCGCGGCCGGGTCGTAGTCGCCCTCGTTGACGCCCATCACGACGGTGACATCCTCGTGGGAGGCCGGCGCGGAGATGATCACCTTCTTGGCGCCGCCGCCGTCGACGTGGGCGCGGGCCTTGGTGGCGTCGGTGAAGAAGCCGGTCGACTCGACGACGATGTCGACGCCGAGGTCGGCCCAGCGCAGCGCGGCGGGGTCGCGCTCGGCGAACGCCTTGATCTCGGCGCCGCCGACGATGATGGCGTCGTCGGTCGACTCCACGTCGGCGTCGAGCGGGCCGAGGATGGAGTCGTACTTCAGCAGGTGGGCCAGGGTCGCGTTGTCGGTGAGGTCGTTGACGCCCACGATCTCGATATCGGCTCCGCTCGCGCGCACGGCGCGGAAGAAGTTGCGGCCGATCCGACCGAATCCGTTGATTCCGACACGAACAGTCATGGGGTTCTCCTGTGAGAGAGCGAGGTCTTCAGCGGTGCCTCGACCCTATCCCGCAGGGGGCGGCCGGCGGTGGGCGGGGGTGACCCGCATCACATGCTGGGACGAGCCCTCGGGCACCCGAGCGCGTCAGGCGTCGCCGGCGAGCATCTCCGGGGTCAGCGACGCCTCGGTGTCGGGTACGCCGAGCTCCTCGGCCCGCTTGTCCGCCATCGCCAGCAGCCGGCGGATCCGCCCGGCGATGGCGTCCTTGGTGAGCACCGGGTCGTGGAGCTGCCCGAGCTCCTCGAGCGAGGCCTGCTTGTGCTCCAGGCGGAGCTCGCCCGCCATCCGCAGGTGGTCGGGGACCTCGTCGCCGAGGATCTCCATCGCCCGCTGCACCCGGGCGCCGGCGGTGACCGCGGCCCGGGCGGAGCGGCGCAGGTTGGCGTCGTCGAAGTTGGCGAGCCGGTTGGCCGTGGCACGGACCTCGCGGCGCATCCGCCGCTCCTCCCAGGCCATCAGCGTCTCGTGGGCACCGAGCCGGGCCAGCAGCTGGCCGATCGCGTCGCCGTCGCGGATCACGACCCGGTCGACCCCGCGGACCTCTCGGGCCTTGGCCTGGATGCCGAGCCGGCGGGCGACCCCGACGAGCGCGAGCGCCGCCTCGGAGCCCGGGCAGGTGACCTCGAGCGAGGACGACCGGCCCGGCTCGGTGAGCGAGCCGTGGGCGAGGAAGGCGCCGCGCCACGCGGCCACGGCGTCGCACGCGCCTCCGGACACGACCGCCGGCGGCAGGCCGCGCACGGGACGGCCGCGCTGGTCGAGCAGTCCGGTCTGGCGGGCCAGCGCCTCGCCGTCCTTGACGACCCGGACGATATAGCGGCTGCCCTTGCGCAAGCCGTTGCCCTGCACCATCACGACCTCGGAGCCCTGCCCGTAGATCTCGGAGATGTCCTTGCGCAGGCGGCGGGCGGCGGCGCCGGTGTCGAGCTCGGCCTCCACCACGATCCGGCCGCCGACGATGTGCAGACCACCGGCGAAGCGCAGCATCGAGGCCACCTCGGCCTTGCGGCAACAGACCTTCGTGACCGGAATGTTGGCCAGCTCCGCCTTCACCTGTGCCGTCATCGCCATGAGCCCGATCCTCCCACGGTGGTCAACGACCCCGGGCCGAGCCCGTCAGCGCAGGCCGAGAATCCGTGCGTACGCCGCCGCGAGCTTCACCGGGTCGTGCCGCGGGGAGCCGTCGTCGGCCGCGACGTCGTCGACCACCAGCCGCGCGCCGAGCGCCGCCACCGTCTCCTCCAGCTCGCCGAGGTCGTCGCCGACCGAGCCGCGATCGGCGAGCACGACGTCGATGCCCAGCTCGGGGGCGTGCTCGGCGAGCACCGCGAGGTGATCGGCCGGGCCGAAGCCGCCGGTCTCGCCGGCCTGCTCCGCGAGGTTGAGGACGACGACCAGCCGGGCGTCCGTGGCGACGAGGGCCTCCCGCAGCCGCGGGACGAGCAGGTGCGGGAGGACGCTGGTGAACCAGGAGCCCGGCCCGAGCACGGCCCAGTCCGCCTCGGCGATCGCGTCGACCACGGCCGGGCTCACCTCCGGGTCCGCGGGGTCGAGCGCGATCGAGGTGATGACGCCGTCGGTCGTGGCGACCTCGACCTGTCCGCGCACGGAGGTGAGCACGTCGGGCCGGCCCGGCACCAGGCCGCGCACCTCCGCGGTGATGTCCATCGGCGTCATCGCCATCGGCAGCACCCGGCCCTTCGCGCCGAGCAGCCGCCCGACCCAGTCGAGCGCGTCGACGTGGTCGCCGAGGAGCTCCCAGAGGCCGACGATGAGCAGGTTGCCGACGACGTGGCCGCGCATCTCGCCGTCGCCGGCGAACCGGTGCTGCAGCACCCGCGCCCAGGTGTCGCCCCACGCGTCGTCGCCGCACAGGGCGGCGAGCGCCATCCGCAGGTCGCCGGGCGGCAGCACCCCGAACTCGCCGCGCAGCCGCCCGGACGAGCCTCCGTTGTCGGCGACGGTGACGACCGCGGTGAGCTCGTCGACGGTGAGGTCGTCGACGAGCTGGCGCAGGGCGCTCAGCGAGGCGTGGAGGCCGTGGCCGCCGCCGAGCGCCACGACCGCCTGCGCCCGCTCACTCACGGCCGAGGTCACGATGGATCGCGCGGGCGACGTACCCCTGCTCCCCCAGCCGGCGGGCGATCTCCTCGGTCATCGCGACGCTGCGATGCTTGCCGCCGGTGCAGCCGATCGCGACCCGCATGAACCGCTTGCCCTCGCGGAGGTAGCCCTCGGCGACGCCGGCCAGCAGGGGCACGTAGGCGTCGACGAACTCCGCGGCGCCCGGGCGGCCGAGGACGTACGCCGCCACCTCGGCGTCCTGGCCGGTGCGGGGCCGCAGCTCGGGCACCCAGTGGGGGTTGGGCAGGAAGCGCATGTCGGCGACGTAGTCGGCGTCGACCGGGATGCCGTACTTGAAGCCGAAGCTGACCACCGAGACCCGGAGCCGGGTGGCCTCGGTGGTGCCGAAGGAGTCGGCGATCCGGTCGGTCAGCTGGTGGACGTTGAGGCTGGTGGTGTCGATGACCAGATCGGCCTCGGAGCGCAGGTCGGCGAGCACCACGCGCTCGCGCCGGAGGCCGTCGAGCAGGCGGCCGCCCTGCTGGAGCGGGTGGGGGCGGCGCGCGGCCTCCTGCCGGCGGACCAGCACCTCGTCGGTCGCGTCGAGGAAGACCAGCGTGGTGTCGCGGCCGGCGACGCCGTGGGCGAGCGCGCTGCGCAGGCCCTGGAAGAAGGAGCCGGAGCGTACGTCGACCACGACCGCCACCGGCTGGGCCGGTCCGTGGGTCTCGTCGACGAGGCGGACGACGTCGGGCAGCAGGCTGGGGGGCAGGTTGTCGACCACGAAGAAGCCGAGGTCCTCCAGCTCCTTGGCGGCGGTGCTGCGGCCCGCGCCGGTCATGCCGGTGACGACGACGAGCTGCCCGTGCGTGCTGTCATCCATGGGCGCCATTGTGCCGACTGTCCGGCTGCCGGTCGGCGTCCAGGGCGTCCTTGATCGCGGTGGCGGTCCGGGGCCCGACGCCGGGCACCGCGGCGATCTCCTCGACGGTGGCGGCACGGAGCTTGCGCAGCGAGCCGAAGTGGCGCAGCAGCGTCCGGCGGCGTACCTCGCCCAGGCCGGGGACGTCGTCGAGCAGGCTCTCGACCATCGACTTGGACCGCCGGTTGCGGTGGTGGGTGATCGCGAACCGGTGCGCCTCGTCGCGGACCCGCTGCAGGAGGTAGAGGCCCTCGGAGGTGCGGGGCAGGATGACCGGGTCCTCCTCGCCGGGCACCCACACCTCCTCCAGCCGCTTGGCGAGGCCGCAGACGGGGATGTCGTCGATGCCGAGCTCGTCGAGCGCCCGCTGCGCGGCGGCGACCTGCGGCGCACCGCCGTCGACGACCACCAGTCCCGGCGCGTAGGCGAACTTCCGGGGGCGTCCGGTGTCGGGATCGACCAGCATCGGCCCGGTGCCGGCCTCGGGGTCGCCCGGTCGCAGCTCCGAGCGCGCCTGTTCGTCGAGCAACCGGCGGAACCGGCGGGTGATCACCTCGTGCATGGCGCGGACGTCGTCGGAGCCGTCCTGGTCCTTGATCACGAACCGGCGGTACTCCCCCTTGCGGGCCAGGCCGTCCTCGAAGACCACCATGGAGGCGACGATCTCGGTGCCCTGGATGTGGGAGACGTCGTAGCACTCGATCCGCAGCGGCGCCTCGTCGAGCTCGAGCGCCTCCGCGATCTCGGCGAGCGCCCGGTTGCGGGTGGTGAGGTCGCTGGCCCGCTTGGTCTTGTGCAGCGCCAGCGACTCGGTGGCGTTGCGGGCGACGGTCTCCTGCAGGGTCCGCTTGTCGCCGCGCTGCGGGACCCGGATCTCCACGCGCGACCCGCGCAGGTCGGAGAGCAGCTGCTCGAAGGTGGCGTGCTCGGCCGGGAGCGCCGGGACCAGGATCTCGCGAGGTACAGCGTCGCGCGCGTCCTCGGGCGCCACGCCGGCGTACAGCTGGAGCAGGAAGTCCTCGACGAGCGCGGCCGTGTCGCCCTCGTCGGTGCGGTCGGCGACCCAGCCGCGCTGGCCGCGGATCCGGCCGCCGCGGACGTAGAACACCTGGACGGCGACCTCGAGCGGGTCCTCCGCCAGGGCGATCACGTCGGCGTCGGAGCCGTCGCCGAAGACGACGGCCTGCTTCTCGAGGGCCTTGTTCATCGCGCCGAGGTCGTCGCGCAGCCGGGCGGCCTTCTCGAAGTCGAGCGCGTCGGAGGCGGCGTACATCTCCTGCTCGATACGCCTCATGAACGGCCGGGTCCGGCCCGCCATGAACTCACAGAAGTCGTCGACGATCGCGCGGTGGTCCTCGGGAGAGACGTTGCCGACGCAGGGCGCCGAGCACTTGTCGATGTAGCCGAGCAGGCAAGGGCGGCCGATCTGGCTGGATCGCTTGAAGACGCCGTTGCTGCACGAGCGCATCGGGAAGACCCGCAGCAGGATGTCGACGGTCTCGCGGATCGCCCAGGCGTGGCTGTAGGGGCCGAAGTAGCGGGTGCCCCGGCGCTTCGCGCCGCGCCCGACCATGACCCGGGGGAACTCCTCGGACACGGTGACCGCGAGCCAGGGATAGGACTTGTCGTCGCGGTATTTCACGTTGAACCGCGGGTCGTACTCCTTGATCCAGGAGTACTCCAGCTGCAGCGCCTCGACCTCGGTCCCGACGACCGTCCACTCGACCGAGGTCGCGGTGGTGACCATGGTCGCGGTGCGGGGGTGGAGGTTCGCGATGTCCTGGAAGTACGACGACAGCCGGGCCCGCAGGTTCTTCGCCTTGCCGACGTAGACGACCCGGCCGGTGCGGTCGCGGAACCGGTAGACCCCGGGCTGGGTGGGGATCGAGCCGGGCTTCGGCCGGTAGCTCAACGCGGGTGACACGAGAACAACCCTACGGAGATGCACCGACATGTCTTTATCGTCGTTAGTCACGTGGTTTACTTGACTTATGCGATGTCGGGATGCCTACGGTTACGACCTCACCACCGGACCGCTCGCCGCCGCGGCGTACGTCGACGGGGTGCGGGACCTGCTCCGGCTGCGCACCGGCGCGGCCGACCGGATCGCCACCGCCATCGCCCTCGACCCGACCTTCGCCCTCGGGCATGCCGCGCTCGCCCTGCTCGGCCACGAGATGTGCGTCCAGGTCGACATCGCCGCCCGGCTCGCCGACGCCCGCCTGCACGCCGGCCGCGCGACCGAGCGCGAGCGCAGCCACGTCCACGCCGTCGAACGGCACCTGCGTGGCGACGGCGCTCCCCTCATCGCCCACCTGGCGGCGTACCCGCGCGACGCGCTGCTGCTCTCGGTGGCCATGCCGACGATCGCGTTCGCCGGCGTCACCGACGTGCCCGAGCAGGCGTGGCGGATCGTCGAGGACGCGGCGCCGGCGTACGGCGACGACCCGTGGATCACCGGCCTGATGGCCTTCGTGCGCCAGGAGCAGCGACGCTTCGACGAGGCGATGGAGCTGTCCTGCCGCTCGCTCGCGCTCGAGCCGGCCGGCGGCCACGCCGCGCACGCGCGGGCGCACGCGCACTACGAGACCGGCGACCACGCCGCCGGGCTGGCCTGGATGGACGCCTGGATCGTCGGCGACGGCGCCGCCACCGACAGCCTCACCCACTTCTCCTGGCACGCCGCGCTGCACGAGCTGTCGATCGGCGACCTCGACGCGGTGCGGGCGCGGTACGAGACCCAGCTCCAGCCGCGGCACGCCGTCGGCTGCCGCGCCCTCGTCGACAGCGGGTCGCTGCTCTTCCGCTGGGCGATCACGCCGGACGCCACCGACGTACCCACCCTCGACGAGGTCGTCGCCGTCACCGGCCGCGGTGTGCTGGAGCGGCCCGGCACCGCCTTCCTCGGCCTGCACGCCGCCGTCGCGCTGCTCGCCACCGGCGACCGGGTCGGGCTGCGCAACCTGGCCACCTGGTGCGCGGCGCACCCCAACCCGACGCACCGCGAGGTCGTCGCACCCCTCGCCGCCGCGCTCGGCCTGCTCGCCGCCGGGCGCTGCTCCGCGGCCGCCGACCGGCTCGCCGCCCTGGCCTCCTCGACCTGGCGGCTCGGCGGATCCGACGCCCAGCGGGAGATCGTCGAGGAGGCCCGGATCGCGGCGCTGCTGCGCGCGGGACGGTACGACGAGGCGCGCCGGGTGCTCGACGACCGGCTGGACCGGCGGGTGTCGCCCCGCGACCAGCGGTGGCGGGCGACCGCCTCCTCGCCCGGGATCGCCGCCCCGCGCCGGCCCGAGCCGGGGGCTTCCGGGCGTCCGGGTGGGCCGCCGAATGTTGCGGTTTGGTCCCAAACCGCAACAATTCCGGCCCGAGACATGCAGTCTCTGCCCAATCGAAACAGGTTCTAGCGCCCCGCACTCGCGCCCCGCAGCCGACCTCCCGGCCGCCCGACCCACTCGTGCACCCGGCCCGCGGACCGGCCACGAGCGCAGGTCGCCGACGCTCAGGCGGCCAGGATCCGGTCGCCCTCGACGGTGATGTCCACCTTCGCCAGGGCGGACGGCGCCGGGCCGCCCTCGACCTCGCCGGTGCTCGCCGAGTAGGACGACCCGTGGTTGGCGCAATGGATCGTGCCGTCCTCGACCGAGGTGACCAGCAGGCCCTGGTGGGTGCAGACGGCGGTGAACGCCTCGAAGGTGCCGGCGCTCGGCTGGGTCAGCACGACCTTCTCGTCGGCCAGGATGAGGCCGCCGCCGACGGGGACCTCGGAGGTCGCGGCGAGCTCGGTGCCGGCGTCCACCGCAGGGCCGGACGAGCTGCCCCCGCCGCTGCCGGCGCAGCCTCCGAGCGCGGTGGCGACGCCGAGCGCGCCGAGGCCGGAGAAGACGATGCGGCGGTTGGCCCGGACCTCGGCCAGCGACCTCACGAGCGCTGGACCTGGCCGTCGACGAGGGTGACCGCGACCGAGGCCAGCGGGCCCGACGCCGGGCCGCCCTCGTTGGAGCCGTCGCTGATGGAGAAGGTGCTGCCGTGGCAGGGGCAGACGATCTGGCCGCCGGTGACCGAGCCGACCAGGCAGCCCTGGTGGGTGCAGATCGCCTCGAACGCCTTGAAGTCGCCCGCCGCGGGCTGCGTGACGACGAGCTCCTCGTCCTCGAGGATCACCCCGCCGCCGACCGGGACCTCGTCGGCGGCGACCAGGCCGTCCAGGGCGCCTCCGTCGGGCGCGGTGGACGCGGTGTCGGTCTCGGCGGGTGGCGCCGAGGACGGGTCGGCCGACGGCGCGTCCGAGCTCGGGTCGCCCGCGGGGTCGTCCGCCGTCGAGCCGTCGTCCCCGCAGGCGGCGAGCAGGGGTACGCCGACGCCCAGGGTCGCGGCACCGGCCAGGGCACGTCTCCTGCTCACCGAGGAAGTCATGGCGTCAGGCTACGGGCGCTGTCTGAGAGCGAGCTAGGACTTCGCCCTGGCCGTGCTCTTCCGGGCGGCGGTCTTCTTGGCGAGCGCCGCCTTCTTCGCCGGCGCCGCCTTCGTCGCCATCGCCCTCTTCGCGGGTGCCTTCTTGGCGGGCGCCTTCTTCGCCGGCGCTGCCGCCGCCCGCTTCGGTGCCGACGGCTGCAGCGCGGCCCGCCCGTCGAGCAGCGGCCGGAGGAACTGCCCGGTGTAGCTGCTCGGCGTCGCGGCGATGTCCTCGGGCGTGCCCTCGGCGACCACGGTGCCGCCGCGCGAGCCGCCCTCGGGACCCATGTCGATCAGCCAGTCGGCGGTCTTGATCACATCGAGGTTGTGCTCGATGACCAGGACCGTGTTGCCCTTGTCGACCAGGCCCGACAGCACGCCGAGAAGCTTGCGGATGTCCTCGAAGTGCAGGCCCGTGGTCGGCTCGTCGAGGACGTAGACCGTGCGCCCGGTCGACCGCTTCTGCAGCTCCGCCGCCAGCTTGACCCGCTGCGCCTCGCCGCCGGAGAGGGTGGTCGCCGGCTGCCCGAGCCGGACGTAGCCGAGGCCGACCTCGGTCAGCGTCTTCATGTGCCGCGCGATCGGCGGCACCGCGGCGAAGAACTCCTGGGCCTCCTCGATCGGCATGTCGAGGACCTCGGCGATGGTCTTGCCCTTGTAGTGGACCTCGAGCGTCTCGCGGTTGTAGCGGGCGCCGTGGCAGACCTCGCACGGGACGTAGACGTCCGGCAGGAAGTTCATCTCGATCTTGATCGTGCCGTCGCCGGCGCACGCCTCGCAGCGCCCGCCCTTGACGTTGAACGAGAACCGGCCCTGCTGGTAGCCGCGCATCTTCGCCTCGGGCGTCTGCGCGAACAGCTTGCGGACGTGGTCGAACACCCCGGTGTACGTCGCCGGGTTGGAGCGCGGCGTACGCCCGATCGGCGACTGGTCGACGTGGATCACCTTGTCCACGTGCTCGAGCCCGGTGATCTTCTGGTGCCGCCCGGGGATGGCGCGGGCGTTGTAGATCTGCTTGGCCAGCGAGGTGTAGAGGATGTCGTTGACCAGGGTCGACTTGCCGGACCCGGAGACGCCGGTGACCGCGGTGAAGACGCCGAGCGGGAAGGCGACGTCGACGTTCTGGAGGTTGTGCTCGCGGGCGCCGATCACCTTGAGCTCGCGGCCCTTCGTGCGCGGGCGGCGTACGGCGGGCACGGGGATCTCGCGGCGCCCGGAGAGGTACTGCCCGGTCATCGAGTCCGGGTGCTCCAGGAGCTCCTTGACCGTGCCGGAGTGGACGACCTGGCCGCCGTGCTCGCCGGCGCCGGGCCGATGTCGACGATCCAGTCGGCGACCCGGATGGTGTCCTCGTCGTGCTCGACGACGATGAGGGTGTTGCCGAGGTCCTTGAGCCGGACCAGGGTCTCGATCAGCTTCTGGTTGTCGCGCTGGTGGAGGCCGATGGACGGCTCGTCGAGGACGTAGAGGACGCCGACCAGGCCGGCGCCGATCTGGGTCGCCAGCCGGATCCGCTGCGCCTCGCCGCCCGAGAGCGAGCCCGACGGCCGGTCGAGCGAGAGGTAGTCGAGGCCGACGTCGAGCAGGAAGTTGAGCCGCTCCTGGATCTCCTTGAGCACCCGCTCGCCGATCTGCCGCTCGCGGGCGGACAGGTCGAGGTCGGCGAGGTAGGCGGCCGCCTCGTTGATGGGCAGCGCGCAGACCTCGGCGATGTTCTTGCCGCCGCGGTCGCGCGGTCCGAGGGTGACCGCCATCGACACCGGCTTGAGCCGGCTGCCGGCGCAGACCGGGCACGGGACCTCGCGCATGAAGCCCTCGAACCGCTCGCGACTCGTGTCGCTCTCGGCCTCGCGGTGCCGGCGCTCGACGTACGTGCGGACGCCCTCGAAGTCGGCGTAGTAGGACCGCTCGCGGCCGTAGCGGTTGCGGGTGACGACGTGGACCTTGGTCGGGTGGCCCTCGAGGATCGACTTGCGCGCCTTCGGCGCGAGCTGCTCCCAGGGGGTGTCGACGTCGAAGCCGAGCTCGTCGCCGAGCGCGATCAGCAGGCGGCCGAAGTAGTCGGCGACGTGGGCGTGGCTCCACGGCTGGAGCGCGCCCTCGGCGAGGGTCGCCGTCGGGTCGGGTACGACGAGCTCCGGGTCGACCTCCATCCGGGTGCCGAGGCCGGTGCAGGCCGGGCAGGCGCCGAACGGCGAGTTGAAGGAGAACGAGCGCGGCTCGAGGTCGTCGGTCTCGATGGGATGCTCGTTGGGGCACGCCATCTTCTCGGAGAACCTGAGCTCCTGGCCGGAGTCGACCAGGTCGAACACGACCAGGCCGCCGGCCAGCCCGAGCGCGGTCTCGACCGAGTCGGTGAGCCGGCGCTTGGCCGACTCCTTGACCGCGAGCCGGTCGACCACGACCTCGATCGTGTGCTTGTACTTCTTGTCGAGGGTCGGCGGGCTGTCGAGGTTGTGGGTCTCGCCGTCCACGCGGGCCCGGGAGAAGCCCTGGGCCTGGAGCTGGCGGAAGAGCTCCACGAACTCGCCCTTGCGGCCACGGACGACCGGCGCCAGCACCTGGAACCGGGTGCCCTCCTCGAGCGCCAGCATCCGGTCGACGATCTGCTGCGGGGTCTGCCGCTCGATCGGCGCGCCGCACGTCGGGCAGTGGGCGCGGCCGGCGCGGGCGTAGAGCAGGCGGAGGTAGTCGTAGACCTCGGTGATCGTGCCGACCGTCGACCGCGGGTTCTTGCTCGTGGACTTCTGGTCGATGCTGACCGCCGGCGAGAGTCCCTCGATGAAGTCGACGTCGGGCTTGTCCATCTGGCCGAGGAACTGGCGGGCGTACGCCGAGAGCGACTCGACGTACCGCCGCTGGCCCTCGGCGAAGATCGTGTCGAACGCCAGGCTCGACTTGCCCGAGCCGGAGAGGCCGGTGAACACGATCAGGGAGTCGCGGGGAAGGTCGATCGAGACGTCCTTGAGGTTGTGCTCGCGTGCCCCGCGGATGATCAGCTGATCGGTCACTACCGGTCCTTCTCCTCGAAGGTAGACGTGTTCGAACAAGTGTTCGCCATGGTACGTCGGCAGGCAAGTCGCCACGCACGGGAACCACCTTCTCACCCACCGCCGACAACGATATTTCGCGGGCATGATGGGCGCGTGACCTCCACCTCCTCCGCCCTGGCCTCCGCCACCGGCCGGCTGCTCGCCACCGCCCGTGCCCTGCCCGCCGAGGCGTGGCCCGCCCCGTCCCTGTGCGCCGGGTGGACCCGCGCCCACGTCCTCGCCCACCTCGCGCTCAACGCGGAGGGGCTGGCCGGCGTTCTCCGCGGGTTCCGCGACGGATCGCCGGTGACGATGTACCCCTCCGACGAGGCGCGCGACGGCGACATCGACGTGCTGGCGGCCGAGCCCGCCGGCGTCGTACTCGATCGGCTGGTGGCCGGGTGCGCGGCGCTCGACGAGGTGGTGGACGTCGCCGAGGGGCTGGCTCGGGGCACCACCTTCGAGCGCACCCCGGCGGTCGGCTGATGCCCGCGGACGCGGTGCCGTTCCTCCGGCTGCGGGAGGTGGAGATCCACCACGCCGACCTCGGCGCCGGGTACTCCTGGGCGGACTGGCCGATGGACACCGCGCGACAGTTCCTCAGGGATGACGGTGACCGCTGGCGGTCCGAGGGCTTCCACGTCGAGGCGACCGACGCCCGCTACAGCTGGACCTTCGGCTACGCCGCCGCCCGCGGACCCGGCACCCACACCGTGACCGGCCCGATCCGGGCACTCGCATGGTGGGCCACCGGCCGCGACCCCGGCTCGGTACTGTCCAGTTCGGAAGGAACGCTGCCGAGCCTGGAGGGACGATGAGCTACACCGGAGAGGTCACCGTCGGCGGGTCCGCCGACGTCCGCGAGCTGGCCGGGCTGACGATCACCAAGGTCGCCGTCGACGAGAAGATGTCGAACAACTGCTACCTGCTGCGCTGCGCCTCGACCGGCGACCAGGTCCTGATCGACGCCGCCGCCTCCCCGGAGGTCCTGCTGCCCCTCATCGGCACTGACGGGCTGACCGCGGTCGTCACGACGCACCAGCACTGGGACCACCACCGGGCGCTCGCGGACGTCGTACGGGAGACCGGCGCCTCCGTCGTCGCCGGCCAGCCCGATGCCGACGCCATCACCGAGCAGACCGGCGTCGCCGTCGACCGGCGGGTCACCGACGGCGACACGGTCGCCGTCGGCTCCTGCGAGCTCGAGGTCATCCGGATCACCGGCCACACCCCCGGCTCGATCTGCCTGCTCTACCGCGACCCCTCCGGTCCGGCGCACCTGTTCACCGGCGACTCGCTCTTCCCCGGCGGTGTCGGCAACACCTTCGGCGACGCCGACGCGTTCGCCACGCTGATCGACGACGTCGAGACCAAGCTCTTCGGCACGCTCCCCGACGACACCTGGTTCTACCCCGGCCACGGGAACGACTCGACGCTCGGCGTCGAGCGGCCGCACCTGGCGGAGTGGAGAGAGCGGGGTTGGTAGTCGATCTCCACAGCCGTACCGCGATCAGGGGACTCCGTCGGCAGCACGAGATAGCCTTGCACCATGGTCGATCCGGTTCTCCTCGAGCAAGTTGTCAGGCTCAGCGCTGACGACCGACGTGAGCTGTTCGAGGCAGCGCAGGACGCTCTGGATCCGGCCCTGGCGGATCAGATCGACGAGCGACAGGCGGTCGCCGTCGCCGAGCCCGGCGCAGGCCGGACCTGGGAGCACTTCCGCGCGGAGCTCCGTGAGCAGCACGGCCGTTGAGCGGCGCGACACGCGCGATGCACATGCACGCGCACTTCCCGTACAGCGTGCTGTACGTCGTGCACGAACATCTTGACGTCGTCGACCTGACGATCTTCCTTCACGACCGCCAGGATCGGCACGGCCTGCTGCCGAGGTTCTCTTGAGTCCCGAAGAGAAGCAGTCCGGAGCGCCGGTGGACGAGCAGGTCGCGCTGTACGGCACCGTCGGGCGCCCGACGGGCGAGGTCGCACCGCGGTCCGAGGTGCGGGCCCGCAACCTGCGTCACGCGGCGACGCTGGTGGTCGTCCGCAACGCCGCCGGGCAGGTCTACGTCCACCGGCGCACCGAGACCAAGGACGTGTTCCCGGGGCGGTACGACTTCGCGGCCGGCGGCGTGCTCCAAGCCGGTGAGGTCCCGTACGACGCGGCGGTGCGCGAGGCCGCGGAGGAGCTGGGCGTGACCGGCGTCGCGCTGCAGCCGTGGGGCGAGGGCGACTACGCCGACGAGGACACGTCGTACCACGCGTTCGCCTACACGTGCGTGTACGACGGCCCGATCACCTGGCAGCCCGAGGAGGTCGCGTGGGGTGCGTGGGTGACGGTCGAGGAGCTGCGGGAGATGGTGGCGACGAGGCCGTTCGTGCCGGACACGCTCGCCCTCCTCGGGAGCCGGATCATGCCGGAGGCGTGAACGCCGCCCGCGCGGCGGCGACCTCGTCCCGGGTCACGCACCCCGCCACGTGGTCGTTGACCAGTCCCATCGCCTGCATGAACGCGAACGCCGTGGTGGGTCCCACGAACCGCCACCCGCGCCTCTTCAGGTCCTTCGACATCGCGACCGCGGCGGGCGAGGTGGTCAGGGTCTGCGGGTCGCCGAGCTCCTCGACGGGAGGCTCGAACCCCCAGAAGTACGCCGCCAGGGAGCCCCGCTCCGCGACCAGCTCGGCCGCGCGGGCGGCGTTGTTGATCACGGCCTCGATCTTGCCGCGGTGGCGGATGATCCGGGCGTCGCCGAGCAGGCGCTCGACGTCGCGCTCGTCATAGGCCGCGACGACCTCGGGGTCGAAGCCGGCGAACACCTCGCGGAAGGCCGGCCGCTTCACCAGGATGGTGCGCCAGCTCAGGCCGGACTGGAAGCCCTCGAGGCTGACCTTCTCGAACAGCCGCTGGTCGTCGGCGACCGGGAATCCCCACTCGGTGTCGTGGTAGGCGGGGAACTCGGGGGCGGAGACCGCCCACGGGCAGCGGGGCAGGCCGTCGGGCCCGGGCACGGCAACGCTCATGCCGAGACCCTCCCACGCCGCCGACAGACCCGCAGACAGACCCGCCCACAGATCCGCCGACAGATCCGCCCACAGATCCGCCCACAGGCCGCCGGCACACCACCGGCAGAGACCCGCCGACCGACCGCTGTCGGCGGGCGCCGCTAGCGTCCCGAGCACCCCAACCGGAGCAGACCCAAGGAGCCTCCCATGCCCGTCCTCCAACCCGCCATGATCACCGTCGACACGACCGACGCCCTACCGCTCGCCCGGTGGTGGGCCACGCAGACCGGCGGCGAGATCCTCGAGGAGAACGACGGCTGGTTCGTCGTCGTCGCCCTGCCCGCCGGGCCCCGGCTGGGCTTCCAGAAGGTCGCGGACCCGACGCCGGGCAAGAACCGGCTGCACGTCGACTTCGTCGCCGACGACCTGGACGGGGCCGTCGCCCTGCTGCGGGAGGCCGGGGCGGGCCATGTCGGCGACCGCGAGATGCCCGGGTTCCGCTGGGTCACGCTCAGCGACCCGGACGGCAACGAGTTCTGCGTCGCCGGCAAGGAGTAGCGATCCGGGGAGTAACGATCCGGCCGTCCGCGCACATGTAGTCGGTGAGGGCCGTCACACGGCGCTCACCGGCCGCCGGCTGCATCCTCGGGGGGTGCAGCGGGCGGCCGCTCCCAACGAGGGCCGCGCTAGGAGTAGCTGACCTTCACGGTGTCGGTCAGCGGGACGGACTGGCAGCCGAGCCGGATGCCGTCCTCGAGGTCCTCCTTGTCGAGGACGTCGTTGTGGAGCATCCTGACGTCGCCCTCGATCAGCCGGATGGCGCAGGCGGAGCACTCGCCCTCGCGACAGGAGTACGGCGCCTTGACGCCCTTGCTCTCGAGGAAGTCCAGCAGCTTGGTGCGCGGGTCCCAGTCGTCGAAGGTGAACTCCTCGCCGTCCAGCTCGACCTCGATCTTGACCGGGCCGGCCGGGGCGTCGGCGAACACGTCCGCCGCCGACCCGTCCTCGTCGGACTCGGCGAGGGCGATCTCCTCCTCGGCCTGCTGGAGCTCGGCGATGTCGCCGAACGGGTTGCCGCCCAGGGAGACGAACTTCTCCTGGTGGCGCAGGCTGCGCGGGACCTCGAGCTCCTTGAGCACGGTGGTGACCATCTTCATGAACGGCGCGGGACCGCACACGAACGAGTCGAATCCGCCGTACTGCGCGCAGAACGCCCTCATCTGCGCCTCGGTCGGGATGCCCTGCACCGACTCCAGCCAGTGGATCACCTGCAGCCGGTCGGGGTGGTCGGCGGCGAGCCGGGTCAGCTCGGAGGCGAAGATCACCGAGCTCTCGTCGCGGTTGGCGTAGAAGACGACGATCCTCCCCGACCCGTGCGCCAGCGCGGTGCGGGTGATCGACATGATCGGCGTGACGCCGGAGCCGCCGGCGAGGAGCAGCAGGTCGGCGTCGATCGAGGAGGGCGTGAAGATGCCGGACGGCGGCAGCACGCGCAGCGTGTCGCCGACGGCGAGGTTGTCGCAGATCCAGTTCGAGGCGTACCCGTCGGCGGTGCGCTTGACGGTGACGGTGAGCGGCCCGCCGTCGTGGGGGCTGCTGGACAGCGAGTAGCACCGGGCGGCGATGCCGGTCTGGGTGCTCGGCACCGCCACGGTCAGGAACTGGCCGGGCCTGTAGGCGAACTTCTCCTCCGCGCCCGCGGGCACGCCGAAGCTGATCGACTTCGCGTCGGCGGTCTCCTCGACCACGTCGACGACGTCCAGCACGAAGGACTCGATGTCCACAGAACTCCCCTACGAGTAAAGATGGCTCAGTAGCCGTCGTACGCGCCGATCGGGACATCGCCGGCCCGAACCGCGTCCTCGATGCTAGCCATCATCCGCGGGCACGGCTTGTGCACGTCCCGCCTTCCGGGCGACTCGCCTCGTCGCTGGAACTCTTGACAATCCGCCTGAGATCGTCCACTCCACTGGACGGAGGTGTGGTGCTCGCTGTTCTTCTTGACCAGCACCCGGGCCAGGCAGTCGAGGCAGGCCACCTCCACCAGCCGGGCCTCGGTGTAGAGCCGCTGGTCCTCGACGGTGTCGGGGCTGGTGGGGACGAAGGAAGCCATCAGTGGTGGGCGTGCTCGCCGTCGGCCGCCATCTTCGCGAGGTTCTCGGCCACCTCCGCGTGCCAGTACTCGTTGGCCTTGGTGGTGTCGACCTCGAACTCGAAGCGGTCGGTCATCTCCGGCTTGACGTCGGCGATGTCGGTGTAGAACTGCTCGTACCACCGGCGCAGCTGGTAGACGGGACCGTCCTCCTCGCAGAGCAGGGGGTTCTGCACGGCTACCTTGTTCTCCCAGATCGCCACGTCCTGGAGGAAGCCGTCGCCGAAGGACTTGGTGTAGGCCTCGGCGATGTAGTCGACCGACTTCTCGTCGAGCCCCTCGGGCTTGCGCACGCTGATGCCGTACTGCAGCCGGAAGCTCTCCGGGCCGGTCGGGATGTGGCAGTTGATGAGGATGACCTCGGTGACGAAGCCCTTGTAGTCGACCTCCAGCCAGTTGATCATGTACGACGGGCCGTAGTAGGTGGCCTCGGAGCGCAGCATCGAGTCCTCGCCGCTGTAGCCGCCCCGGCCTTGTCCGGGCGCCCCTTCGACTCCATGAACTGGGTGGCGGTGTGGCCCTCGAAGATGTTGCGGAAGCTCGTCGGGAAGGCGAAGTGCACGTAGTAGAAGTGCGCCATGTCCGCGACGTTGTCGATCAGCTCGCGGCAGTGGGAGCCGTTGATCTCCTTCACGTGCCACGACCACGGCGTGTACTTGTCCGTCATCACGTCGGGCAGCTCCGGCGGCAGCAGGTCGTGGTCGGCCGCGGACCCCTCGGGGTCGTTCCAGATCAGCAGCTGCCCGTTGCGCACGGAGGTCTCGTAGCGCTGCGTGCGCGCGCGCAGCGGCACCCGGCGGGCGTACGGGATCTCCTTGCACTTGCCGTCGCCGCTCCAGCGCCAGTCGTGGAAGGGGCAGGCGATGTGGTCGCCCTTGACCTCGCCCTGGGTGAGATCGCCGCCCATGTGACGGCAGAAGCCGTCGAGGACCTTGAGCTCGCCCTGGGAGTCGGCCCACACCACGAGCTTGGTGCCGAAGCCCTCGATCGCGTGCGGCCTGCCGTCGCGGAAGTCCTCGGCGAGTCCGAGGCAGTGCCACCCGCGCGCGAAACGGATGGGCGCATTCCCCTGATCCAGAAGTCGGGTGTCGGTCATGTAGAACACGTTACAGTTTTGCCGTTAGACTGACAACAACCGGCCCACCCCCGGAACCGTCACAGGAGACCCGATGCACATCGACCTGGAGCCGCAGCAGCTGGCCCTGCGCGACGAGCTCCGCGCGTACTTCGCCGAGCTCGTCACCCCCGAGATCCGCGCCGGCCTGGCCTCGGCCACCGGCGAGTTCGGCGAGGCGAGCGTCTACAAGGACGTCATCCGCCAGATCGGCAAGGACGGCTGGCTCGGGATCGGCTGGCCGAAGGAGTACGGCGGGCAGGCGCGCTCGATGGTGGAGCAGCTCATCTTCACCGACGCCGCCGCCATCGCCGGCGTGCCGATCCCGTACCTGACGCTCAACACGGTCGGCCCGACGATCATGCGCTTCGGCAGCGACGAGCAGAAGGAGTACTTCCTCCCCAAGATCCTCGCCGGCGAGCTGCACTTCTCGATCGGCTACTCCGAGCCGGGCTCCGGCACCGACCTCGCCTCGCTCAGGACCAAGGCGACCCTCGAGGGCGACGAATGGGTGATCAACGGCCAGAAGATGTGGACCTCGCTCATCCAGTACGCCGACTGGCTGTGGCTGGCCTGTCGCACCGAGCCCGACGCCCCGCGCCACAAGGGCCTGTCGATGATCCTGGTGCCGGCCGACGCACCCGGCCTCTCGTACACGCCGGTGCACACCGTCGCCGGGGTCGGCACGTCGGCGACGTACTACTCCGACGTCCGCGTCCCCGCCTCCAACCTGATCAGCGAGCGCGGCGGCGGCTGGGCGCTGATGACCAACCAGCTCAACCACGAGCGGGTGGCCCTCACCTCGGCCGCTCCCCTGGTCCACTCGCTGCAGCTGGTGCGGGACTGGGCCGCCGAGACCCGCGACCCCGACGGCTCCCGGGTCATCGACACCGAGTGGGTGCAGATCGCGCTCGGCCGCGCGCACGCCCGGGTCGAGGCGCTCTCGCTCATCAACTGGAAGCTCGCGGCCGACGCCGACCACGGCGTACCGCTCTCCCCCGCGGAGGCGTCGGCGACCAAGATCTACGGATCCGAGCTGGCGACCGAGGTCTACCGCTCGCTGATGGAGATCGTCGGGCCGCACGCCGGCATCACCGGGGACTCGCCCGGTGCCGTGCTCGCCGGCCGGCTGGAGCGCTACCACCGCTCCGCCCTCGTGATGACCTTCGGCGGCGGCACCAACGAGATCCAGCGCGACATCATCGGGTACGTCGGCCTCGGCCTGCCCGCCGCCAAGCGAGCCTGAGCGCCGAAGGAGCAGACCATGGACTTCCTCTTCACCCCCGAGCAGGACGAGGCCGCCGAGCTCGCGGCGCGGATCCTCGCCGACAAGACCACCAACGAGCGGCTCAAGGAGGTCGAGGCCGGCGGCGACCGGTTCGACCGCGACCTGTGGGCGACGCTGGGCGAGGCCTTCGACTGGGCCGACCTGGACCTGATCACCCTCGCCCGGGTGCTCGTCGAGGTCGGCCGGCACATCGCGCCCGTCCCACTGGCCGTGCACGCCGCGTGCACGACACTGCTGGCCGGCGCGGGCCTGAGCGCCGATCGCGGGCTCTACGCCGCGGCCGTCGCCGAGGAGCGTGCTCACCTGCCGGCCGCGCCGACCGTGACGGCGTCCGCGGACGGCGCCCTCACCGGCACCAAGACCCTGGTCCGGGCCGGTATGGCCGCGGACGCGCTCCTCGTGACCGCGACCGGGCCGGACGGCGTGGGCGTCTACCTCGTCGACGCCTCCGCCGAGGGCGTCGAGCGGGTCGCGCAGCGGACCAGCGACGGCGACGCCGCCGCGCTGATCACCTTCGCCGCCACGCCGGCGGAGCGGGTCGGCGACGCCGCGGCGGCCGAGCGCCTGGGCCGGCTGCTGGTCGCGCTGTCGGCCGCCGAGCAGCTCGGCGTCACCGAGGGCGCGCTGCGGCTGACCTCGGAGTACGCCAAGACCCGCGAGCAGTTCGGCCGCCCGATCGGGACCTTCCAGGCCGTCTCGCAGCGGCTCGCCGACGGGTTCATCGACGTCCTCGGCCAGCGGCTCACGCTCTGGCAGGCGGTCTGGCGGCTGCAGGAGGGACGGCCCGCCGCGACCGAGGTCGCCACCGCGAAGCTGTGGGCCGCCGACGCCGGCCACCGGATCGCGCACACCACCGTCCACGTCCACGGCGGCGTCGGCATCGACCTCGACGGCGAGGCGCACCGCTACTTCACCAGTGGCAAGCGGTTCGAGTTCCTCTTCGGCGGCGCGACCGAGCAGGCGCTGGCGATCGGCCGCTCCTTCGCGTGACCGCCACGTGACGGTTCGCGACCTGCTGCTCGCCCGCGCCGAGGACGAGCGGCCGGCGCTGCGCTGGCGGGAGGCAGGCGCGGCCCGGTCGCTCTCCTGGCGCGAGTACGTCGCCGCGGCGGCCCGGCTGGCCGAGCGGCTCGAGGCGCGGCTCGATCGCGGACGGCCGCCGCACGTCGGCGTCCTGCTGCCCAACGGGCCGGCCTTCGCGCTGCACCTCGCGGCCGCGGGTCTCGGCGGGCACGTCCTGGTCGGGCTCAACTCCACGCGCCGGGGCGCGGCCCTCGACGCCGACATCGCGAAGGCGGACTGCCAGGTCGTGGTCGACTCCCCCGCTCCGGCGATGGAGTCGCTCGCCGGGGCCGCCGTGCCGGTCCCGGACGCCGCGCCCACGCCGGACTCGCTGTTCATGCTGATCTTCACCAGCGGCACCAGCGGCTCGCCCAAGGCCGTCAAGATCACCCACGAGAAGATCACCCGGCCCGGCACCCACCTCGTCGGACGGCTCGGGCTGACGCCCGACGACGTGCACTACGTGTCCATGCCGCTGTTCCACTCCAACGCGGTGATGGCCGGCTGGGCGCCCGCCCTGACCACCGGCGCGGCGTTCGCGGTCGCGCCGTTCTCGGCGAGCGGCTTCCTCCGCGACGTACGCGACTTCGGGGCGACGTACGCGAACTACGTCGGCAAGCCGCTCACCTACGTGCTGGCCACCCCGAGCACCCCGACGACGGCGACAGCCCACTGCGGCTGGTGTTCGGCAACGAGGCCAACGAGGGGGACATCGCCGCCTTCGGCCGGCGGTTCGGGTGCGAGGTCGTCGACTCCTACTCGTCCACCGAGAACGCCGTCATCGTCCAGCGGCGCCCCGGCATGCCCGCCGGGGCGCTCGGGATGCCGCTCGACGGCATCAAGGTGCTCGACCCCGAGACCGGCGAGGAGACGCCGGACGCGGTCTTCGACGGTGCCGGACGGCTGGTGAACCCCGACGAGGCGATCGGCGAGCTGGTCAACACCGCCGGGGCGGGCGCCTTCGCGGGCTACTACAACGACGAGGCCGCCGAGGCGGAGCGGATGCGCGGCGGGATGTACTGGTCGGGCGACCTCGCCTACCGCGACGCCGACGGCTGGGTCCACTTCGCCGGCCGCACCGGCGACTGGCTGCGCGTCGACGGCGAGAACCTCGCCGCCGCCCCGATCGAGCGGATCCTGCTGCGCCACCCCGCGATCGGCGAGGCGGCCGTGTACGCCGTACCCGACCCGAGGGTCGGCGACCAGGTCGCCGCCGCGCTGATCCTGCGCGGGCCGCTGACGCCGCAGGGCCTCGAGGAGTTCCTCGCCGCCCAGGACGACCTGTCCGCCAAGGCCTGGCCGCGGTTCGTGCGGGTCGTCGACGCGCTGCCGCGCACCGCCACCAACAAGGTGGTCAAGCGCGAGCTCGCCGCCGCCGGCGTCGACCCGGCCGGTGGCGGGGTGTGGGTGCGGGACGAGCGCGGGACGTCGTACGCGTCCTAGATGATCGATGCACGGGCATCGCACGCTCCCACTCCGGGTGGGCGGTCCGCAGGGCGTTGTAGGCCGCGGCGACCTCGTCCGGGATGTCGACGTGGGCGATGAAGCCGGACCCGCGGGGCCCGTAGCCGTGTCCGTCGTCGCGGTCTCGAGGAGGACCTCGTCGATGCCGTGGCTCGCTCGCAGCCACGACGCCATCAGGTCCGCCTCGCTCGTGGTCCGTCCCTCGGGAGAGCTCGGGTCGACGCCGAGAGCCGCGAGCAGCGCGTCCGTGGTGTGGCCGCGACCGCCGACGAGCATCAGGGTCCCGGCCCGCCCGGCGACCACCGCGTCGGCCGCGACCTGCCAGGTCCGCGGCATCGAGCCGCCGAACAGGAGAACCAGGTCGACCCGGTCCGGCCACGGATCCTCCAGCGCCAGCCAGGCCGCGATGGTGTCCAGGTTCGCCTGGCTCCCTGAAGTGACGTCCGGCCCGCGCGCCGGGCCCGGGCCGTCGTTCGTCACCGACCGGCTCAGCCCGCGTAGGGGATCTCGGTCCGCCAGTCGTCCTCGTCCTGGTCGATCGCGGCCCGCAGCGCCCTGGCGACGTTGTCGGGCGCGAACGGTCCCTCGTCCTTCAGCAGGCCTCGCACCGTGACCGACACGGCCCGGATGCCGTCGTCCTTCAGGACGGCGTCGATGCTGTGGACCAGGTTCTGGACGCCGGCCTTCTGCACGCCGAGCGAGGCGGCGCCGAACCACGGCGTGTCGGCGGCCATGCTGCCGGTGACGGTGACCCGGCCGCCGGGCCCCATGAACGGGCGGGCGGCCTGCAGGACGGGGAGCAGGGCGCCGACGCCGAGGCGGACGTCCTCGAGCAGCTCGTCGACCGTGAGCGAGAGCGGGTCCTTCTCGCGGTAGGCGGACGGGTTGAAGTGGACGACGTCGAGGTGGCCGACGTGCTCGCCCATCCGGGTGACCGCGGCCCGGGTCGCGGTGTCGTCGGTGAGGTCGACCAGCGTCGAGCCGGCGGTCGCGCCCGCGGCCTCGACGTCGGCGCGCAGGGCGGCGAGCACGTCCTCGTCGGCGCCGAGCAGGCCGACGCTGCCGCCCTCGGCGGCGTAGAGGCGGGCGAGCGAGCCGCTCACCCCGGGCCGGCTCCGGCGATCAGCACGTTGCGCGTCATGTGATCAATCTAATGACACGCCGGATACCCCCGTGCGCGGGTGTGACGCCGGCGAAACACGGCGGTGACACCGCGTCCCTAGCGTTCGGCCATGGCAACGGCGGTGGAGTGGGCGCCCGACCACGGCACCCGGGCGTACGACGAGATGTACGACGGCGCCGCGGTGCGCCCCGAGTACGACGCCCTCCGCTCCTCGCTCGACACCCTCGACGGCGCCGACCTGCGCTCGCGCATCGACACCCTCGCGACGTCGTACCTCGACCAGGGGGTGACCTTCGACATCGGCGGGGAGGAGCGGGCGTTCCCGATCGACATCCTGCCGCGGATCATCGGCGCCGACGACTGGGCCCGGATCGACGCCGGCGTGCAGCAGCGGGTGCGGGCGCTGGAGGCCTTCCTCGCCGACGCGTACGGCGTCGGGCGGGTCTTCGCGGACGGCGTGCTCCCCCGCAGCGCAGTGGTGTCGTCGGGCGCGTTCCACCGCGAGGCCGCCGGCATCGTGCCGGTCAACGGCGTCCGCTGCCACGTCGCGGGCACCGACCTGATCCGCGACGAGGACGGCCGGTTCCTCGTGCTCGAGGACAACGTGCGGGTGCCGTCGGGCGTCTCCTACGTGATGACCAACCGGCGCGCGATCGGCTCGGTGCTGCCGGAGGTCATGTCGGCGCACCGGATCCGGCCGGTGGCGGGCTACCCGCAGGCGCTGCTCGCGGCGCTCCGCGCGGCGGCGCCGGCCGGCGTCGCGGACCCGACCGTCGTCGTGCTGACCCCCGGCGTGTACAACAGCGCCTACTTCGAGCACGCACTGCTCGCCCGCACCATGGGGGTGGAGCTGGTCGAGGGCCGCGACCTGGAGTGCCGCCGCGGCCGGGTGCTGATGCGCAGCACCCGCGGCCTGGAGCCGGTGCACGTGATCTACCGGCGGGTCGACGACGAGTTCCTCGACCCGGTGCAGTTCCGGGCCGACTCGATGCTCGGCTGCCCCGGGCTCGTCAACGCCGCCCGCGCCGGCAATGTCACCCTCGCCAACGCCATCGGCAACGGGATCGCCGACGACAAGCTCATCTACACCTATGTCCCCGACCTGATCCGCTACTACCTCGGCGAGGAGCCGGCGCTGCCCAACGTGGAGACCTGGCGGCTCGGCGACGACGCCGCCCGCGAGGAGGTGCTCGACCGGCTGGACGAGCTGGTGCTCAAGCCGGTCGACGGCTCCGGCGGCAAGGGCATCGTGATCGGCCCGGCCGCGTCCCGGAGCGAGCTCGACCGGCTGCGCGCGGAGATCTGCGCGCACCCGCGCGCCTGGATCGCCCAGCCGGTCGTCAGCCTGTCGACCGTCCCGACGTACGCCGACGGCGCGATGCGGCCGCGGCACGTGGACCTGCGTCCGTTCGCGGTCAACGACGGCGACCGGGTGTGGGTGCTGCCGGGTGGGCTGACCCGGGTGGCCCTGCCCGAGGGCGAGCTGATCGTGAACTCCTCGCGCGGCGGCGGCTCCAAGGACACCTGGGTGCTGGCGGGGCGGACGACCCGTCCCGTGCCGGCGTCCGCGCCGGCGGCCGTCGTACCTGCTCCCGAGCAGGCGTCGCCCCAGGTCGCGGGCCCGGCGCTGCGCGACCTCACCGGCCGGCAGGCCCAGCAGGAACAGCAGCAGCAGACGGGGCCCGGGCCGTGCTGAGCCGGATCGCGGAGTCGCTGTTCTGGATCGGGCGGTACGTCGAGCGGGCCGACGACACCGCCCGCATCCTCGACGTGCAGACCCAGCTGGTGCTGGAGGACCCGGCCGCCAACGAGGCCGCCACCTGCCGCGCGGTGCTGTCGATCATGGGCGCGCGCCCGCCGGGCGACGACGACCTCGACGTGACGCGCCTGGTCGAGCTGCTCGCCCACGACCAGTCCTCGCCGGAGTCCATCGCCGCCTGCCTGCAGGCGGCGAGGGAGAGCGCGTGGCGAGCGCGCGAGACGCTGTCCGAGCCGCTGTGGGTGGCGATCAACACGACGTACCGCGCGATCGACTCCGGCTCGTTCCGCGCGATGCGCCGCGACCGGGGGCTGCGCTGGGTGCGCGACCAGGCGGCGCTGATCAACGGCACCGCGGACGCGACGATGACCCGGGACGAGGGCTGGCAGTTCTTCGTCCTCGGCCGGACCCTCGAGCGGGCGGACATGACCGCGCGGCTGCTGGCCAGCGCCGCGCTCTCCCCCGGCCACGCCTGGACCACCACGCTGCGGGCGTGCGGGGCGCACGAGGCGTTCCTGCGGGCCCGGCGCGGGCTGGAGATCGACCGGGAGGTCGTGGGCTTCCTGCTCCTCGACCGGCTCTTCCCCGGCTCGGTCGCCTACTCCGTGACCGGCGCCGAGCGGTGCCTGGCCAATCTCGAGTCCGACGCCCATCGCGCCGGCGTGGAGAGCGATGCCCGCCGCATCCTGGGGCGGGCCCGCTCGGAGCTGGAGTACCGCTCGGTCAACGACCTGCTCGCGGACCTGCCCGGCGCCATGGACCGCTTCCAGCGCTCGTGCGCGGCCGCCACCGACGCCATCACCCGCCACTTCTTCGCCGGCTCCGAGGCGCTCGCCTGGCACGGCACCCGGCAGTGAGGGCGGTGCCGACAGTGAGGAACCCGACCATGCAGCTCCGGATCGCGCATGTCACCGGCTTCGAGTACGACGGGCTGGTCAGCGCGTCGTACAACGAGGCCCGGATGACGCCGCAGACCGCCGCCCGCCAGACGGTCACCCACTCCCGGGTGGAGGTGGAGCCGCACCCGTGGGCGCAGACCTATCGCGACTACTGGGGGACGATGGTGACGGCCTTCGAGGTCCTCGCGCCCCACCGCGAGCTCGTGGTGACCGCCACCTCCGTCGTCCGGACCGAGGCGGCGCCGCCGGCCGGGCCGGTCGTCTCCTGGGAGGACCTCGCCGCTCCCGGCGACGACCTCGGCGAGTACCTCGCCCTCACCGACCGGGTCCGTCCCCCGGCCGACCTGGCCGCCCTGACCCGCGGGCTGGTCGCCGACGGCGCCGCACCGGCCGAGGTCGCCCGCGAGGTCTGCCGGCTGGTCCACGACGGCGTCGAGTACCGCCCCGGGTCGACCGACGTGCACGCGGAGGCCGCGACCGCCTGGAGCCAGCGCAGCGGCGTGTGCCAGGACATCGCGCACCTCACGGTCGGCGCCCTCCGCCAGGCCGGGATCCCCAGCCGGTACGTGTCCGGCTACCTGCTGCCCCGCACCGACCCGGTCGTCGGCGAGGAGACCCACGGCGAGTCGCACGCGTGGGTCGAGTGGTGGGCCGGCGGCTGGCAGGCCTACGACCCCACCAACGACCAGCCGCCCGGCGAGCGCCACGTCGTGGTCGCCACCGGGCGCGACTACGCCGACGTGCGCCCGCTCAGCGGCATCTACACCGGCGCGGGCACCTCGCGGATGTTCGTCGACGTGCAGATCACCCGGCTGGCCTGATCACGACCGATCCCTACTGTCGCGGAGGCGGTCCGGGCCCCATCATGCGTCCATGCGCATCCCTCGACGCTGGCTCGTCGCCGTCCTGACCCTGCTCCTGGTGGCCGGGACCGCGACCATCACGTACGCCGCGACCACCGCCGCCCCCGACACCGTCACGGTCTGCGCCACCAAGGCCGGAGTCGTGCGCGGCGCCTCGAAGAAGGGCGCGTGCCCGAAGGGGACCAAGCCCCGCGCCATCGCCCCCGCCGCACCGGCGTCCGGCCCGCAGGGCGTCCCGGGACCCCAGGGCCTGCCGGGACCCCAGGGCCTGCCGGGACCCCAGGGGCCCAGGGACCGGGGACGGTGGACTTCGACCGGGCGTTCAGCACGGTGAACGGCAGCCACGGGACGATCGCCGCGCTGGACGGCCTCACGGTGAGCGCCGCGTGCGACGCCTACGGGCCGCGCTTCACCGCCGCGTACGCCGGCGGTCCGGTGATGCGCATCGGCGGGATCCTCGGATTCGGCCCGTCGGGCACGACCGCCCAGGTGGTCGCCAGCACGAGCACCATCTACTTCAGCAACGTGAGCCCGACGAGCGCCATCGTCGGCACCCTGTGGTTCACCGACCTGAGCACCCATCGCACCGTCGGCCTGGAGATCACGGCCACCCAGTCGGGCACCGACTGCGCCTATGCCGGCCAGCTGATCCCCTGAGCCCGCTGCCGGAGCTCAGTCGAGCAGGTCCTCCACGCCGTTGGTCAGCCGGACGACGTAGAAGCCGCTGGTGCCGTCGGTGTACCAGACGGCGTCCCCGGCCGGGTCCCACGCGGGCTGGGAGAGCGCGCTCGCGCCGCCCTTCGCCGGCTTGTTGAAGTACGCCACCTCACGGGGGTGCCGGACGTCGCTGATGTCGAAGATCCGCAGGCCGGACCCGATCATCGAGCAGGCGGCGAGCTTCGGCGCCTCGCGGGTCGGGACGGAGCAGTAGTGGGCGGAGTAGCCGCCGATGGGCAGGCCCGAGCCCGGGTCGGACAGGACCTCCTGGGTCCGGTTCTCCCGCTGGTGCACCTCGAGCCGGATGTCGGAGACGACCGCGGGCACGCTCGGGTCGGTGACGTCGATGATCCGCGCACCCCCGACCGGGCCGTTGCGGAAGTCCACGGTCCAGCCGTCCCCGAACCAGTCGGTGAACTCGTCGACCTCGAGCACGTACCGGCGTCCGTCGCGGTGGAACGGCTCGGCGACCTGCGGGATGGAGATGCCGGGCCAGTCGACCTCGCCGAGCAGGGAGATCGACGGCCGCGGCGCCCGGGCCTGGACCTCGGAGACGTCGTAGACCTGCAGGCTCGGGTCGTCGAGCACGGCGTTGGCCGACGGAGTGCCCATGTTGGCGACGTACATGGTGGCGCCGTCGTCGGAGAACCGCAGCCCGTGGGCGACGACGCCGGCCTTGGTCATCAGGGTCCGGGGCCGGCGCGGGTCGGTCAGGTCGACGGCGGTCATCGTGAAGCCGGCCGCGCCCGCCGTCCAGAAGGTGTTCCCGTCGGGCGCGAAGCCGCTCTCGTGCCCGAGGACGCCGGAGAGCGTGGTCGAGAGGAGCCGCGGACGGCGGCAGTCGGTGCGCACGTCGTACACGTCGAGCACGCCGGGCGCGGTGGCGAGCGTCCCGAGCACGCCCACCAGCAGGCCGCGCTCCGCGTTGACCAGCAGCGACTCGTGCGGGCTCAGCATCGCGGGCGTGATCAGGTTGGCCGTCTTGCGCGGGTGGGCGGGGTCCGACATGTCGAGGACGACCACCCCGAGGCCGGTGCCGTTGAGCAGGTTGCCGACGACGTCGAGGCCGAGCATCCGGGTGGAGTCGTAGAACGCGCAGGTGTGACCCTGGGCGTCGGTGTAGCGCAGCGTCTTGAACCCGCCGGTGGATCCGTGGTGGCCGACCTCCACGGTGTTGCAGGTGTAGCCCTGCTGGGCCCGGCCCGAGGCGAAGTCCGCCTTCGGGGCGCGCCCCTGCAGCGCGGTGGTCTCCGGGCGGGAGCCGGGTCCGCAGGTCGCCTCGGCCACCGGCTGCGGGACCGCGGGCGGGTCGGCGGCCGCGGCGAACGCGCCGCCCACCAGGACGGCGGCCGCGGCCAGCGCCACGCTCACCCGTCGTCGTACCGGGTCGCCGATCCAGCCGCGCACCGTCCCCATGGCGTTCCCCTTCGTCAGATGCCGGCGATCCCGTCGAGCTTCTTCACCGTCGCCTCGAACTCGGCGACCAGCTCGCCGATCACCTCGGCGACCGGCCGCACCTCGTTCATCCGGCCCACGATCTGGCCGACCGGCATCGAGATCACGTCGGGGTCGCCGGAGGCGTTGATCCGGTTGTGGGCGTCGGCGACGAGGAGGTTCTGCAGCGGCATCGGCAGGGGCGCCGGCGCGCCCTCCTCCGACCACGCCTCGGTCCACTTCGTCTTGAGCAGGCGCGCCGGCTTGCCGGTGTAGATCCGGGTGCGCACCGTGTCGGACGAGGTCGCCCGCAGGAAGGCGGTCTCCCAGCCCTTGTTGCCGGCCAGGTTGCGGTACTCCTCGGTGCCGAGCCAGATCGAGCCGGTCCACACGCCCTGCGCGCCGAGCGCGAGCGACGCGGCGATCTGCCGCCCCGAGCCGATCCCGCCGGCGCCGAGGACGGGGACGTCCGGGCCGACCGCGTCGACGATGTCGGGCGTGAGCACCATGCTGGCGATCTCGCCGGTGTGTCCGCCCGCCTCGTAGCCCTGGGCGATGATGATGTCGACGCCGTTGGCGACGTGGCTGAGCGCGTGCTTCGGCGCGCCGGCGAGCGCGGCGACCTTGAGGCCGGCCTCGTGGCACTGCTCGATGACGTCGACCGGCGGCGAGCCGAGCGCGTTGGCGATGAGCACCGGCCGATGCTGCAGCGCGACGTCCACGTGGGAGCGTGCGACCGAGTGCAGCCAACCGAGGACGCCCTCGCGGCCCTCGCCCTCCGGCAGCGGTGGGACGCCGAGCTCGAGCAGGGTCTCGTCGACGAACCTCCGGTGCTCCTCGGGGATGTACGACGACAGGTCGGCCGAGGTGCCCTCGGTGGGGATCTTCATCGGCATGACCACGTCGACGCCGTACGGCCGGCCGTCGGTGTTGTCGTCCATCCAGGTCAGCACGCGGTCCAGCTCGTCGGTGTCGTTGAACCGGACGCAGCCCAGCACGCCGAGGCCACCGGCGCGCGACACGGCCGCGGCGACGTGCTCCGACGGGGTGAAGGCGAAGATCGGGTGGTCGATGCCGAAGGCATCGCACAGCGCGGTGCGCATCAGGCGTTCTCCCCTACGTTCGTCCGGTCGGCCAGGGCGAGCTCCTTGGCCCGCGGGTACTGCGCCTTGCCGGTGGCGTTGCGCGGGATCTCCTCGACGATGGTCAGCGCGCGCGGGAGCTTGTAGCCCGAGAGATGGGCGCGCAGGAAGGTGCGCAGCTCCTCCAGCTCCACGGTGTGACCGGGGCGCGGCTCGACGACCGCGGCCACGCACTGGCCGTACTTCTCGTCGGGCAGGCCGACCACCAGCACGTCGTACACGCCTGGGTGGGCCTTGATCGCCTGCTCCACCTCCTCGGGGTAGACCTTCTCACCGCCGGTGTTGATGCAGTTCGAGCCGCGGCCGAGCAGCGTGATCCGGTTGCCCTCCTCGATCCGGGCGTTGTCGCCGGGGATGGAGTAGCGGACGCCGTCGATCTCGACGAAGGTCCTCGCGGACTTCTCGGGGTCCTTGTAGTAGCCGACCGGGACGTTGCCCGAGCGGGCGGTGCGGCCGATCTTGCCGACGTCCGTGGCCGGGTCGAGGATCCGGTCGTCGTCGCCGATGATCACCGTGGTCGGCGGCAGCGAGATGACCGGGCCGTCCGTGGACAGCGCGCTCGCGTCCTGCAGGCCGGTGCCCTGGAAGCCGGTCTCCGACGAGCCGACGGAGTCGGTGAAGACGGCGTTCGGGAAGTGCTTCATCCAGCGCTCCTTCACCGACTTGGAGAAGATCGCGGCGCTGGAGGCGATGGCGAAGAGGGTCTGGCCGTCGAAGCCGCCCTCCTCGTAGGCGTCGATCAGCGGGACCGCCATCGCGTCGCCGGTCATGAAGAGCATCTGCACGCCGTGCTGGTCGACGAGCTCCCAGGTCCGGACCGGGTCGAACTTGGGCTCGAGGATGGTGACCTGGCCGGCGAAGAGGTGCATGAGCAGCGAGGCCTGGGCGCCGCCGTGCATCAGCGGGCTGAGCGGGAGCGTGACGAGGCTGTCCTGCAGCGCCTTCTTCGACTGGTCGTACTCCTCCAGCGGCTCGGACGTCATGAAGTCGATGCCGCCGCCGAGCACCCGCCAGAAGTCCTCGTGGCGCCACATGACGCCCTTCGGGAATCCGGTCGTGCCGCCGGTGTAGATGATGTGGATGTCGTCGGGGCTGCGCTCGCCGAAGTCGCGCGCGTCGGACCGGCCGGCCAGGGCCTCCTCGAGGGTGACGCCGCCGTACGACGCGATGTCGCTCGCGTCGTCCGGCTCCAGCGGGTTCGGGACCGCGATCACCGCCTTCATGGCGCCCACCTTCGGCAGCACCTCGGCGACCAGCGGCGCGTAGACCCGGTCGTGGACCAGACCGACCAGGTCGGCGTTGTCGAAGAGGTACTCGAGCTCGCCGGCGACGTACCGGTAGTTGACGTTGATCGCCACGGCGCGGGCCTTGAGGATCCCGATGAGGGCGATGACGTGCTCGATGCTGTTCTTGGCGTAGAGGCCGACGTGGTCGCCCGGACCGATGCCCTGGGCCTGCAGGTAGTGGGCGAGCCGGTTGGACTGCGCCTCCAGCTCGGCGAAGGAGATGACGCGGTCCCCCACCTGAACGGCGGGCTTGTCGGGCACGGCGTCGACGGCGTGTTCGAAGAGATCGGCGATGTTCAGGGCCACGCGCCGACAGTAGAACACGTTTCACTTTTTCGCTAGCGTTGTTCACATGAGTGATTGCCTCGTCGAGCAGGACGGCCACAAGCTGGTCGTCACCATGAACCGTCCCGAGCGGCGCAACGCGCTGTCCGGCGAGATGCTACGGATCATGGAGGACGCCTGGGACCGGGTGAACGAGGACCCGGAGATCCGGGTCTGCATCCTCACCGGCGCGGGCGGCTACTTCTGCGCGGGCATGGACCTCAAGGCGGCCGACGACAGGCCCCCGTCGGAGAGCTTCGAGTCCGGCGCCTACGACCCCACGACGATCAAGGGCCTGCTCAAGGGCTTCCGGCTGACGAAGCCGCTGATCGCCGCGGTCGAGGGTCCGGCGATCGCCGGCGGCACCGAGATCCTGCAGGGAACCGACATCCGGGTCGCCGGGGAGTCGGCCAAGTTCGGCGTCGCCGAGGCCCGGTGGTCCCTGTACCCGCTGGGCGGCTCGGCGGTCCGCCTCCCCCGCCAGATCCCCTACACCGTCGCGGCCGAGCTGCTGCTGACCGGTCGCACCCTGCTCGCGCCCGAGGCGAAGGAGCTCGGCCTGATCGGGCACGTCGTCCCCGACGGCGAGGCCCTGGCCAAGGCCCACGAGATCGCGGACCGGATCGCCGCCAACGGCCCGCTCGCCGTCCAGGCGATCCTCAAGACGATGCGCGACTCCGAGGGCAGGCACGAGGAGGACTGCTGGGCCGACGACGCGAGGATCGGCGCCGCGGTCTTCTCCTCCGAGGACGCCAAGGAGGGGCCGCGGGCGTTCCTGGAGAAGCGGGCGCCGGAGTTCAAGGGGAGGTAGTTCAAGGCACGCCGATGCCGGGCAGGATGGCGGCATGGCTGTCGTCCCCCTCGCCCTCCTCGGGCTGCTCGGCCTGGTCTTCGCCGCCGTCGTCGTGCTGATCGTCGTCGCGGCGGTCGAGGCCCAGAAGCGCGCCGCCGAGCGCCGGCAGGGGCTGGCGGCGATCGCGCACCAGCGCGAGTGGGAGTACCGCGCGGAGGACCCCGGCCTGGTCGACCGGTTCGCCGGCGGGCCGTTCGGACGCGGACACGGCCGCCGCGCGTCCAACGTCCTCCTCGGCCGGTACGACGGCCGGCCGTTCACCGCCTTCGACTACACCTTCACCACCGGCTCCGGCGACGACCGCCGCCAGCACGCCTACTCCGTGGTCGCGCTGAACCTCGGCGTCCGGGCGCCCGACCTGGCCGTCGGGCCGACGAGCACCCTGCGCCGCTGGGTCGACTCGCTGACCGGCCGGGACATCGAGATCGGCGACCCGGAGTTCGACCACCACTTCACGGTGCACTCGCCGTCGCCGGAGTTCGCGGCCGACGTGCTGCTCTCCGAGGTGCGCGACGTGATGCGCCACCACCCGCAGGTCTCCTGGCGGATCGCCGGCGACTCCCTGCTCGTGATCCGCGCGGGCACGCACACCCCGGCCGAGGTCGACGCGAAGCTGCACATGATGGACGCGCTGCTCGACCGGGTGCCCTCCCCCGTGTGGGACCGGCTGCGCGGGGAGCAGCCGCGCTGACCGCGCCCGGATGGCGCCGCTAGAGCCGCAGCATCCGGGGCAGCAGGCGGTAGCCGAGCACGACCGCCAGGTGCCCCGCGAGCGCGGCGAAGAACCCCACGTGCGCGGCGACGTGCAGCGGCACGAGGTCGTCGGAGCCGATCACCAGGAGCAGCCCGGTCAGCGGCAGCGCGAAGAGCATCGTCAGCAGGGAGACCTCGCTGGCGTGCAGCAGTCGTCTGCCGGCCGGGCCCAGGCGCGGGTCCCAGGGCGGCAGCGGGGTGAGCCGGCGCCAGATCACCCGCGCGAGCGCCACCACGAGCAGCAGGAGGCCGAGCGTGACGTGCGCCGGGCTCGGCCGGTCCTCCGCCGCCTCCTCGAGGCGCTCCTGGCGCTCCTCGCACTCCTCCTCGAGCCGGTCGAGGAGGTCCTCCTCGGCGTCGCTGGTGTCGCCGCCGCTGCGGTCCTCGCCCGGCGGGTCGCAGTCGACGCGCACGACACGGTCGTCGTCGGCCTCCATCGTGTAGCCGACCACGAACTGCGCGGCGAGCAGCAGGACGGTCACCCAGTGCAGTGCCCGGGTGACCGCGCCGTAGCCGTGCTCATCGTTGCGCAGGCGCATGACCGGTCGCGGTCACCGGCCGGTGCGCTTGGCCTTCCAGCGCAACGGGTTGCCGGCGTCGTTGCCGCGCTGGCACCAGCCGACCTCGTAGGACAGGGTGCCCTGCTTGACCTTGCGCTTCTTGGCGACCAGCTTGCCGCCGACCTCGACGCGGTAGTCCGTGCCGTCGAGCGTGCCGGCGTAGACGCTGTGGAACCGGCCGTTCCTCTTGACCTTCATCGTGGGCATGGACTGCGCGATCAGGCGCACGTCGAGCCCGCAGATCACGTTCATGGTGACCAGCCACTTCTTGATCTTGCGGCCGTTCTTGGACACCTCGAAGCCGATCTCCAGCCGGTCGAGCGGGTTCGGCTCCGTCGGCGTCTCGGCGCCGGTGTAGGTGCCGCCCGGCCCCTTCGGCTTCGCCCGCTCGGCGACGACGCTGCCGGCGGCATGGACGGGGGCGGGGGACGACGTGACCAGCAGCGCGACGGCCAGGAACGCCACCGCGACCGCCCGCGAGAGAGGACGCATGACGGGCATCCTAGAGGCTCCCCCGGCAGGCGCCGTCTGCTGGCGGAACCTCTAGTAGCGCGCCACCGCCGCCAGGCCGGCCCGCGCCCAGACCACGACCGGCGCCAGCGAGCACTGCTCGCCGCAGGCCCACGTCGTGGCCGTCGGTGGGCGCTCGAACGCCTGGCCGCTGGAGCGGAGCACGTCCAGGAGCCACCCGTTGTCGGGGTCGGGTCCGCTGATCCGCACCAGGTCGTCGCGCCCGTCGGCGTCGACGTCGACCACCGTCAGCAGGGCGCGCCAGTCCTCGATCAGCCAGATGTCGGCCCCTTCGTAGGCGAGCCAGCGCACCGGCGGCGACCAGCCGTCGTCGGCGTACGTCAGCACGTCGACCCGGACGTCGCGGTCGCGGTACGGAGCGACGTACAGCACCGCCTCGGCCCGGCCGTCGCCGTCGACGTCCGCGACCCGCATGGTCACGTCGTCCAGCGGCCCGGCCTGGAGCAGCGCGGGCGGCGTCGCCGCGAACCGTCCGCCGGCCTCCGCGCGCAGGAGCTCCAGCGATCCCGCGTCCTGGTCCGGCCGGCCCGCGGCGCGCACGACGAGATCGTCGTCGCCGTCGCCGTCGAGGTCGCCCGCCTCGACCGCGACCACGGATCGGGGGCGGTCCGCCTCGAGCCAGAGCGCGGGCGGCCCGTACCCGCCCTCCTCGGCCGGCATCACCCACACGCGCAGCGGCGCCCTCGCGCCGACCAGGGCCAGGTCGTCGTCGCCGTCCCCGTCGACGTCCGCCACGGCGACCGCGAGCCGCCTCGCCGGCAGCGCGGTCCCCTCGAACACCCGGCCGTCGTCGTGACGGGTCACCACCGGCACCGAGCGGCCGCGACCGTCGGCCCGCAGCCGCAGGTCGACGCGCTGCGCCGCTCCCGTCCCGTCGAGGTCGGCCAGCAGCGGCAGTGCGCCCTCGGCCAGGTCGGACGTCGCGGTCGCCGGTCCGCTGAACCCGGTCACGCCGGTGCGCCAGGTGAGGTCCGCGCGCGTCGCCCCCGCGGCCGGCGCGGTGACCGTCAGCTCCGGCCCCTCTGCCGCCGGGGCGCCGGACGAGACGTCCGGCGCGGGCCGGGTCGACTCCCCGGGAGTGGGGCCGCGGTCCCGCAGCAGGTGCACGCCCGTCCCCAGCGCGGCCACCGCGACCACCGCGACCACCGCCGCGGCGATGCCCACCGCCACCCGCGGCACGGTCCGACGGCCCGGAGCGCCACCGGCTCCGTCGGCTCCGTCGGCTCCCTCGGCGATCTCCCGGAGCAGCTCGGCCACCCGGTCGGCACGGGTGGTGCGGTCGGCGGGATGCTTGGCCAGCGTCTGCCGCAGCACCGTGTTGACCTGGCGTACGCCGGCGCCGCGGCCGGGCAGCTGCGGCACCGGCGCCGACCGGTGGGCCAGCGCGACCTCGATCTCGCTGCCGCCGTACGGCGGGGCGCCGCCGGAGAGGCAGGCCCAGAGCAGGCACCCGAGGGCGTACACGTCGCTGGCCGTCGACGGCTCCGCCCCGTCGGCGAGCTCGGGCGCGAGGTAGTCCGCCGTGCCGACGACGGCGCCCGCGACCGTCAGCCGGGCGTCCCGGGTGTGCGCGACGCCGAAGTCGGCGAGCAGCGCATGCGGGCGCGGCGCCTCGGGATCGGCGATCAGCACGTTGCCCGGCTTGACGTCGCGGTGCACGATGCCCGCCGCGTGGGCGGCGGCGAGCGCCCGGGCGACCTGTCCGCAGACCCGCGCGGCCGCGGCCACCGGCATCGGGCCGCGGACGGAGAGCAGGCGTCCGAGGTCGCCGCCGCCGACGTACTGCGTCACGATGTACGGCGCCCCGCCGGCCACTCCGTGGTCGAAGATCCGCACGACGTACGGCGAGTCGAGGGTGCTCAGCGCCCGTGCCTCGCGATCGAAGCGGGCCAGCTGGGCGGGGTCGCCGGCCAGCCGGCCGGACAGGATCTTGATCGCCACGCGGCGGTCCAGGCGCAGGTCGACGCCCCCGTGGACGACGCCCATGCCGCCCATGCCGATCCGCTCGCCCAGCCGGTAGTCGCCGACGACGGAGCCCGGTCCGAGATCGCTCACGCGACGGTCACTGTCCCGACCGGGTGACCGCGACCGGCCCGTAGAGGCTGAAGTAGCCCGCACACCCGGCGCAGACCGCCCACTGGGCCGGCTCCGCGAGGGCGGCTCCGTCGGAGAGCAGCACGTCGACGGGCACGTCCTCGCCCGGCCGCGGCCCGTCCTCCGGGTAGCTCAGGGCGTCGTCGATCACCAGCGCGAACAGCACGTCGTCCCGGCCGTCGCCGTCGACGTCGGAGACCGACAGCAGCGCGGGATCCAGCCCCCATTCGTAGCGCCTGGTGCTCAGCCAGACCTGGCCGTCCCCGAGAGCACCGCTCTCGTCTGCCCCGTGCACCCGGACCTCGACGGCGACGCCCACCTGCTCGTCGTCGTCCGGCGCCTCGACCGCGGCGACGACCTCGTCGTCGCCGTCGCCGTCGAGATCGCCCGCCGTCAGCCGCACCCGGCCGTAGGGCTGGCCGGCCAGGTCGACGAGAGCGCCCGCGGCCAGGCTCGACCCGTCGGAGAGCAGCGGCAGCAGCCGGGGCCGCTCGGACACCGAGCCCTCCCACGACGTGTCCGGGTCGATCAGGACGACGAGGTCGGCGCGGCCGTCGCCCTGCAGGTCGCCCACCGCCATCTCCGGGACGAAGCACGGGACGCCCTCGTGCCAGGACTCGGCGGGAGGCGGCTTCCCCGCGACGTCGCGGACCACCCACAGGGTGCAGGTCTGGGTCGCGGTCCGGCCGGTCTCCAGGTCCAGCGGCGGGGCCTCGTCGGCGTCCTCGGGCTGGATCGCGAAGGCGAGGTCGTCGCGGCCGTCGCCGTCGAAGTCGCCCACGAGGGTCGGCTGCGCGCCGCGGTCGTGCGGCGCCTGCGGCAGCTCCATCGCCACCTTCTCGTCGCGGCCGTCGCCGAAGTCGATCAGCGCGTACGCCGGCTCGTACTCCACCGAGCTCGAGACGAGCGCGGTGTCGAGCCGCCCGTCGCCGTCGAAGTCGCCCGCGACAGCGTCGAGATAGCCCTCCGCGGCCGTCCGCTCCCCCGTGCCGAAGGCCGTGCCCCGCGACCGCCACTGGACACGCTCCTCGCGATCGTCGACCGTCACCGTCGACGCGGCCAGGTCTCCGAGCCCGTCGCCGTCCAGGTCGCCGGTCACCACCTCGCCGGCCCGGCCCCGCTCCTCGGCGCCGCCGGAGGGGCGCTCGTCGCCGCCGCGTACCGCCCACACCGCACCACCCGCGACCAGCGCCACGACGACGCCGGCTCCCACCGCCGCCAGGACGCGCCCGCGCCGGCGACGCATCCGCGGCAGCGCCGGCGGGACGGGCTGCACCGTCGCCCGGGGCTCGAAGCCGGGCAGCGCGGTGAGCGACAGGGCGGCGCGCAGCTCGCCGGCCATCGCCCGCAGGTCGTCGTAGCGCTCCCCGGGATCCTTCGCGAGGGCGCGCCCGAGCACCCGGTTGAGCGCCTCGGCCAGCGCGCCCGTCCCGGCGAGCTGCGGCACCGGCGCCGACACGTGCGCGTAGGCCATCTGCAGGGCGGTGCCGACGTACGGCGTGGCGCCGGTGAGGCACTCCCACAGCACGCAGCCCACCGCGTAGGCGTCGCTGGCCGGCGTGCCGGCCGCCCCCTGGACCCGCTCCGGCGCGAGATAGGCCCAGGTCCCGGCGACGACGCCCGTCGCGGTCAGCTTCGCGGCGGCGGTCTGCGCGATGCCGAAGTCGCAGAGGTGGACGTGCAGGTCGGCGGCGCCCGGGTCGCGCAGCAGGATGTTGCCGGGCTTCACGTCGCGGTGCACCACGCCCGCCGCGTGGGTCGCGGCCAGGCCCTCGGCCACCTGGGCGCAGACCTCCAGCGCCGGTCGCGGGGGCAGCGGGCCGCGGGCGGCGAGCGCGGAGCCGAGGTCGCCGCCGTCGACGTACTGCGTGGCGATGTACGGGAGGCCGTCGCACTCGCCGTAGTCGTAGATCTCGATGACGTGGGCGGACTCGATCCGGGCCAGGGTCGCCGCCTCGCGGGCGAAGCGGGCGAGGAAGGCCTCCTCGCCCGCGATGTGGCCGAGCATCACCTTGAGCGCCGCCGGCCGGTCCAGCCGGGTGTCGGTGGCGGCGTACACGACGCCCATGCCGCCGCGACCCAGCTCGCGCACGAGGCGGTAGCGGCCGATGACGTCGCCAGGACGCGGCACCCGAGTCATGGGTCGCCTCCTACCCCGATGCGGCGCACGGAATCGCCGCCCCGGGGCTGCGGGGCTCAGCCCACGCTGCGCTCCCCCGTCCAGAACCGCGCCCTCAGCGCCTTCTTGTCCGGCTTGCCGAGCGCGGTGAGCGGCAGCGCGTCGACCGCGATCACGTCCTTGGGCGCCTGCACCGAGCCCTTGCGCTCCTTGACCGCGTCCTTGATCTCCGCGACGACGGCGTCGGTGAGCTCGTGCCCCTCGCGCAGGACGACGACCGCGGTCACGGCCTCGCCGAACTTCTCGTGCGGGGTGCCGATGACGCCCACCTGGGCGACGGCGGGGTGCTCGGCGACGACGTCCTCGACCTCGCGCGGGAACACGTTGAACCCGCCGGTGACGATCATGTCCTTGGTGCGGTCGACGATGTACCACAGGCCGTCCTCGTCCTCGCGCGCCACGTCGCCGGTGTGCATCCAGCCGTCGCGGAAGGTCTCCGCGGTGGCCTCCGGCAGCTGCCAGTAGCCGGCCGAGAGCAGCGGCCCGGCGACGCAGATCTCGCCGGGCTCGCCCTGCGGGACCGGGTTGCCGTCCTCGCCGAGCAGCGCCGTGCGGAGGTACGCCGAGGGCCGGCCGCACGACGTCAGCCGGCTCTCCACCGGCCTCCCGTCGGCGTCGACGTGGTCGCCCTTCGGGAAGTAGCTGATCACCATCGGCGCCTCGGACTGCCCGTAGTACTGGGCGAAGACCGGCCCGAACCGCTCGATCGCCTCCTTCAGCCGGACCGGGTTGATCGCCGACGCGCCGTAGTAGACGGTCTCGAGGGAGGACAGGTCGCGGGTGTGCGAGTCCGGGTGGTCCATCAGCGCGTAGAGCATGGTCGGCACGAGCATCAGCGAGTTGATCCGCCTCTCCTCGATGGTCTTGAGGACCTCCGCGGGGTCGAAGCGCGCTGAGACGAACAGCGTGCCGCCCCGGAGGACGACCGGGACGAAGAAGGCCGCGCCGGCGTGCGAGAGCGGGGTGCACATGAGGAACCGGGGCTCCTCGGGCCACTCCCACTCGGCCATCTGGATCTGGGCCATCGTCGAGAACGCCCGGACCGTGCCGACCACGCCCTTGGGCTTGCCGGTCGTGCCGCCGGTGTAGGTGATCGAGGTGATGTGGTCGGGCTCGAGCAGTGCGGCCTGCAGCGGCTGCGGCGCGAAGGTCGCGGCGACCTCGGTGAGGTCGGTGCCGACCTCGGCGAGCTCCGGCGGCACCGGACCGATGGTCAGCACCTGCTTGAGGCCCGGGCACTTGCCGAGCAGCTCGACCGCGCGCCCGGCGAAGTAGGGGTCGATCACGAGCGTGGTGATCCCGGCGTCGTTGATGACGTAGGCGTGGTCGTCGGCCGACCCGAGCGGGTGCAGCGACGTGCGCTGGAAGCCCTGGGTCTGCCCCGCGCCGAGGATGAAGAGCACCTCGGGCCGGTTCAGCGCGAGCAGCGCGCCCGGCGTACCGCGTCCGGCGCCGAGGGACTCGAACGCCTGGATGTACTGCGAGATCCGGTCCGCCGTCTCCTTGCCGGTCAGCGTCACGTCGCCCAGGTGCACGATCGGGCGGTGCGCGTGGCGCTTGAGGGCGGCGACCATGAGGTGGCCGTTGTGGGCGGGGGTGCGGAGCGTGTCGGTCACCCTCGCAGACTAGAACGTGTTCTATTCACGGGCAAGGACCCCGGTCCGCCGAGCGGCTCAGCTCGCGGGGCGCCGCTCGACCGGCGCCACCAGCGGCCGCACCCCGCCGAGCCGGCGGTGGAAGCGGACCTGCTCGGCATGGGCGTCGAGGACCTGCCACAGCGCGCGGTGCGCCGCCCACGGCAGCGGGTCGTCGCCGGAGGCCCAGCGCTCGCCGAAGCTGATCCACACCGGCGTCCAGTCCGCGGCGCAGTCCCACGCGCCGCGCTGCGCCTCGACCAGGCGTCGGCGCACCTGGAAGGCCGTCCGCGGCCCGTCGATGCAGATCGGCGCCGAGCGCACCGGCCACACCCACAGGTCGAGCTCGACCAGCTCCAGCTCGAGGTCGGGCAGCAGGGCAGGGTCGACCAGCACGGTGGCGACGTTCTCGTGCGGCTCGCGCCTCATGCCGAGGACGGTAGCCCGCGCCGCCGACAACGGCCAGAGCCCGCGCCCTCGGCGGGTCGTAGGATCGCGAGGTGTCCCTCGTCGACGCCGACCGGATCGCCGCGCTGCGCGATGCCGAGGCCAAAGCCGCCCACCTGTTCGCCGAGATCGAGGCCCGCGGGCTGGTGGTCGCCGGGAAGACCGAGCGACAGCTCTCGGACGAGGTGCGCGACCTGGCCGGCGAGCTGCTCGGCGTCCGGCGGTTCTGGCACAAGCGGATCGTGCGGGCCGGCGTGAACACGCTCGAGCCCTACCGCTCCAACCCGCCCGACCGGGTCGTGGCCCCGGACGACATCCTCTTCTTCGACTTCGGACCGCTGCTGGAGGAGTGGGAGGCCGACTTCGGCCGGACGTACGTCCTGGGCGACGACCCGCACAAGCACCGGCTGGCCGCCGACCTCCCCCGCATCTGGGAGGCCGGCCGGGCGCACTTCCTGGCCACGCCGGACATCACCGGCGCACAGCTGTTCGATCACGTCCTCGGCCTGATCGCCGAGGCCGGCTGGGGCCACGGCGCCGCGCACGCCGGCCACCTGGTCGGCGAGTTCCCCCACGAGCGGATCAACGGCGACCAGCTCGACTGCTACATCACCACCGACAACGACCAGCCGATGCGCCGCGCCGACGCCGCGGGCCACCCGTGCCACTGGATCCTCGAGATCCACCTGGTCGACCGCGACCGCGGCTTCGGCGGGTTCTTCGAGCAGCTCCTCGACATCTAGGAAGACGCGGCCCCGGCACGGCCTGCTGCGGCCGTCCCGCGCGCAGCGGCGCCGGATCGCGGTCGACCACGCTCGGATGCCGGCGACGACTGCCGGAGCTCAGGCGAGCAGCTCCGCGATCTGCCGGATCTCACCGGCGCTCCGGCACGAGAGCAGCAGCGTGGTCACGCCCGTCTCCTCCCACTGCGCGACCCGCTCCTTCACCTCCACCGGCGTGCCGATGATGTGCATGTCGTCGACGAGCTCGTCGGGGATGAGCGCGGTCGCCTTGTCCTTCTCGCCGGACAGGTAGAGCTCCTGGACCTCGTCGGCCAGCTCGCCGTACCCCATCCGCGTGAAGACCTGGTGGTGGAAGTTCTGCTCCTTGGCGCCCATGCCGCCCATGTAGAGCGAGACGAAGGGCTTCATGGCCTCGATGACCGCCTGCCTCTGCGCCGAGGTCTCCACGATCTGCAGGTGGCAGGTCGCGGCGATCTCGAAGTCGGCGCGGGTACGACGCGCGCCCGGCCGCGCGAAGCCCTCGTCGAGCCACGGCTGGTACATGCCGGCGCTCTTGGGCGTGTAGAAGATCGGGATCCAGCCGTCGGCGATCTCCGCGGTCTGGGCCACGTTCTTGGGGCCCTCGGCGCCCAGCCAGATCGGCAGGTCGACGCGCAGCGGGTGCACGATCGGCTTGAGCGGCTTGCCGAGGCCGACCGCGCCGGGGCCGTCGTACGGCAGCGGGTGGTGCGGGCCGGCGTTGGTCACCGGCGCCTCGCGGGCCAGCACCTGCCGGATGATCGACACGACCTCGCGGGTACGGGCCAGCGGCTTGGCGAAGGGCACGCCGTACCAGCCCTCCACGACCTGGGGACCGCTGACGCCCATGCCGAGGATCACCCGGCCGTTCGTGAGGTGGTCGAGGGTCAGCGCGTGCATGGCGATCGAGGCGGGCGTGCGGCCCGACATCTGGACGATCGAGGTGCCGAGGCGGACCCGCGAGGTCTCCCGGCCCCACCACGCCAGCGGCGTGAACGCGTCGCTCCCCCAGGCCTCCGCGGTGAAGATCGCGTCGAAGCCGGCGTCCTCCGCGGCGGCGACCAGCTCGCCGACGCCCTGCGGCGGTTGTGCGGACCAGTACCCCAGCTGCAAGCCCAGTTTCATGCTCCGCATCATGGCGGATGACGTAGATCCATTTCTAGAACGTGTTTCACTTTCTGGCAGAACATGTTTCACTTTGGCTCATGAGTCGCACCCTCTCGGCACCTGTGACGGTGTCCTTCGACTACACCCGATCGGTCGGCCCCGTGCTCGGCCGCTTCCTCACCGGGCTCCGCGACGGCCGGTTCGTCGGCGCCCTGCTCAGCGACGGTCGCGTCGTCGTACCGCCCCCGGAGTTCGACCCGCTCACCCACCGCGCGACGACCGACTTCGTCGACGTCGCCGAGACCGGCACGGTGACCTCGTGGACGTGGGTCAGCGAGCCGGTCGCCGGGCAGCCGTTCGACCGCCCGTTCGCGTTCGCGCTCGTCACGCTCGACGGCGCCGACGCGCCCCTGCTGCACGCGGTCGACGTGGCGAGCCCCGACGAGATCAGCACCGGCCTGCGGGTCCGGGCCCGCTGGGCCGCCGAGCGCACCGGCGCGATCACCGACGTCGTCTTCGAGCCGGACACCGGTACGGCGAGCGCCCTCGTGCCCCCGGCCACCGAGGGCGACGTCACCGGCATCGTCACGCCGGTCAGCCTCGACTACACCTACGCCGCCTCCCCGGAGGAGTCCGCCTTCTTCCGCGGCCTCGCCGAGGGCCGGATCGTCGGCCAGCGCTGCCCGCAGTGCCGGAAGGTGTACGTGCCGCCGCGGCCGGCCTGCCCGGTCGACGGCGTGCCGACGGTCGAGGAGATCGAGCTGTCCGACACCGGCACCGTGACGACCTTCTGCATCGTCAACGTGCCCTTCCTGGGCCAGAAGATCACGCCGCCCTACGTCTCGGCGTACATCCTGCTCGACGGAGCGGACATCGCGCTGCAGCACCTGATCCTCGACATCCCGGTCGAGGAGATCCGGATGGGCCTGCGGGTCAAGGCGGTCTGGCGGCCCCGCGAGGAGTGGGGCACCACGATCGAGAACATCAGCCACTTCGCGCCGAGCGGCGAGCCGGACGCGGACTTCGACACCTACCGGCACCACCTCTGACGACACTGAATGGCCGAGCGTGTCGCAAGCGCCACGCTGCCGGCGAAAGGGAGACAACAAGTGATGCGTGACGTCGCCGTCGTCGGGTTCGCCCAGCGACAGATGCAGGACTACGACGGGTCGCCGACCTGTGCCGAGCTGCTCGTGCCGATCTTCGCCGAGTGCTACGAGCAGACGGGCTGGACGAAGAGGGACATCGGCTTCTGGTGCTCCGGCTCCTCGGACTACCTCGCCGGCCGGTCGTTCTCCTTCGTGAGCGCCATCGACGCGATCGGCGTGCTGCCGCCCGTGAACGAGTCGCACGTCGAGATGGACGCCGCCTGGGCGCTCTACGAGGCGTGGCTGAAGATCCAGACCGGCGAGGTCGACACCGCCCTGGTGTTCGGCTTCGGCAAGGCCTCGGCCGGCGTGCTGCGTCGTACCCTCAGCCTCCAGCTCGACCCGTACACCCTCACCCCGCTGTGGCCGGACACGGTCTCGATCGCCGCGCTCCAGGCGCGGCTCGGCATCGACGCCGGCCTGTGGGACGAGGCCGCGATGGCCGAGGTCGTCAACCGGTCGCTGACCGACGCCGAGAAGAACGAGTACGCCGTGCGGGCCGGCGGGTCGTCCGTCGAGGACCTCCTCGCCCGGCCGATGTTCGCCGACCCGCTGCGCAAGCACGACGCCGCGCCGGTCACCGACGGCGCCGCCGCGATCGTGCTCGCCGCGGGCGACAAGGCGCGCGAGGTCCGCGAGCGGCCGGCCTGGATCACCGGCCTGGCGCACTACACCGACGGACTCCAGCTCGGCACCCGCGACCTGACCCGCTCGGAGTCGGCGTCCCGCGCCGCGACCGCGGTGGGCGGGCTCGACGGGGTCGAGATCGCCGAGCTGCACGCGCCGTTCAGCCACCAGGAGCTCATCCTGCGCCGCGAGCTGGGCCTGGCCGACGACGTGCGCCTGAACCCGAGCGGCGGCGCGCTCGCCGGCAATCCGATGTTCACCGGCGGCGCGATCCGGATCGGCGAGGCCGCCCGCCGGGTCTGGGACGGCACCGCCGAGAAGGCGCTGGCGACCGCCACCAGCGGCCCGGCCCTGCAGCAGAACCTCGTCTGCGTGATGGAAGGAGCACTCTGATGGGCAAGACTCCCGCAGCCGTGATCGGCGTGGGCCAGACCCACCACCGCGCCAAGCGCGAGGACGTCTCGATGGCCGGCCTGTGCCGCGAGGCGATGGACCGGGCGCTCGAGGATGCCGGGATGACCCTGGACGAGATCGACGCGATCGTCGTCGGCAAGGCGCCCGACCTGTTCGAGGGCGTGATGATGCCGGAGCTGTACCTCGCCGAGGCGCTCGGCGCCGCCGGCAAGCCGCTGCTGCGCGTCCACACCGCCGGCTCGGTCGGCGGCTCGACCGCCATCGTCGCCGCCTCGCTCGTGCAGTCCGGGGTGCACCGGAAGGTGCTCACCGTGGCCTTCGAGAAGCAGTCGGAGTCCAACGCGATGTGGGCGCTCTCGGTGCCCGTGCCCTTCGTGATGCCGGTCCACGCCGGTGCCGGCGGCTACTTCGCCCCGCACGTGCGCTCCTACATCCGCCGCTCCGGCGCGCCGGACCACATCGGCGCGATCGTCGCGGCCAAGGACCGCACCAACGCGTTGCAGAACCCCTACGCCCACCTCCACAACGAGGGCACCACCGTCGAGTCGGTGCTGGCCTCGCAGATGCTCTGGGACCCGATCCGGTACGACGAGACGTGCCCCTCCTCCGACGGCGCCTGCGCCCTGGTGATCGCCGACGAGGACGTCGCGGCGTCGTCGCCGAACCCGGCCTGGATCCACGGCACCGTGATGCGCTCCGAGCCCACCACGGCCGCCGAGCGCGACCAGGTCAACCCGCAGGCGGGCCGGGACGCGGCCGCCGCACTGTGGAAGCAGGCCGGCATCACCTCGCCCATCGACGAGATCGACGCGGCCGAGATCTACGTGCCCTTCTCCTGGTTCGAGCCGATGTGGCTGGAGAACCTCGGCTTCGCCGCCGAGGGCGAGGGCTGGAAGCTGACCGAGGCCGGCGAGACCGCGATGACCGGGCGGATCCCCGTCAACTGCTCCGGCGGCGTGCTCTCCTCGAACCCGATCGGCGCCTCCGGCATGCTCCGCTTCGGCGAGGCGGCGCTGCAGGTCCGCGGTGCGGCCGGCGAGCACCAGGTCGACGGCGCCCGCAAGGCCCTCGGCCACGCGTACGGCGGCGGGTCGCAGTTCTTCGCGATGTGGGTGGTCGGCGCGGACCGGCCGACCAACTGACGGTTTCGCGCGCCCGGGAGGTGGCTAGGGTCACGGCGTGAACGACGCGCCGTACCCGCCTCCCCGCCTCCGCCGGGCCCGCCCCGCATCGGCCCGCCCGGCAACGGACCCGCGGTCGCCGCGCTGGTGCTGGGCATCGTCGCGCTCTGCGTGGCGGTCGTCCCGTTCGTCAACCTCGTCGGCATCCTCGCGGCGTTGGTCGGCCTGGTCCTCGGCGTGATCGGGATCGTGCGCGGACGGCGGATCGGGCGTCGTACCGGCATGGCCGCGTGGGGCATCGGCCTGTCGGCGGTGGCGATCGCCGTGTCCGTGGTGGTCGGGCTCTGGACCCTGCGCTACCTCGGCGACCTGTTCGACTTCGTCGACCCGCCCGAGCCGAGCGCGGAGATCGGCGAGTGGTTCCGCACCGACGACGGCGATCTCGCCGTCAAGGTCACCTCGGTGGAGTGCGCGCCCAGCCAGAGCGGGGCGGCCGACGCCCGCGTGTGCACCTTCGTCTTCGACGCCCGCAACGAGAGCGAGCGGACACTGCTGCTCGACCACATCAGGGTCAAGGCCGTCGTCGACGGCGCGTGGCGAGACCCGTCGCTCGAAGGCGAGAAGAGGCTGGCTCCCGGCGCCGCGAGCACCATCACCGGCCGGATCTCCGTCTACGGCGCGACGCTGGAGGGACTGGCCTTCGACGCCGACGACGCCTCCAGCCACAGCGCGGTCGTCGTGGATGTGAGCTCGGCTCAGAGGTTCCGCCAGTAGGTGGCGTCGTCGCGAGCGCCGCGAGGCGCGTGCGATGGCAAAGGCCACTTCGTTCAGACCTGGACGCGAAGGCAGGCTGGATCGCCTTTCGAGCGGCCGCAACGCCGCCAGTGTGCGTGCATCGCGGCGCGCAGCAGGCGGCACCTACTGACGGAATCTCTCAGGCGGATCAGTAGGCTCGACCCCGTGATCGAGCTGCGCACCCCCACCCAGATCGAGCAGATGCGCCCGGCCGGGCGCTTCGTGGCCTCGGTGATCCAGGCCCTCGCCGAGAAGGCCGACGTCGGGGTCAACCTGCTCGAGCTCGACGCACTCGCCCACCGGATGATCAAGGACGCCGGCGCGGAGTCCTGCTATATCGACTACCACCCGTCGTTCGGCGCCATGCCCTTCGGCAAGGTGCTCTGCACCTCGGTCAACGACGGCGTGCTGCACGGCCTGCCGTTCGACTACACCCTGCAGGACGGCGACCTGCTCTCGGTCGACTTCGCCGCCTCCGTCGACGGCTGGGTGGCGGACTCGGCGCTGTCGGTCATCGTCGGCACGCCGGACCCGAAGGACGAGTGGCTGATCGACGTCACGCAGCGGGCGCTCGACGCCGGCATCGCCGCCGCCCGGCCCGGCAACAAGCTGGGCGACATCTCGCACGCCATCGGCTCGGTCGCGCACGGCGAGGGCCTGAAGGTCAACCTCCAGTTCGGCGGCCACGGCGTCGGCCGGACCATGCACGGCGAGCCGCACGTCGCCAACGACGGGCGCGCCGGCCGCGGGCTCAAGCTGCGCCCGGGTCTGGTGATCGCGATCGAGCCGTGGTTCCTGCACGGCACCGACGAGATCGTGTTCGACCCCGACGGCTGGACGATCCGCAGCGCCGACGGCTCGCGCGGCGCCCACGTCGAGCACACCATCGCGATCACCTCCGGCGACCCGCTCGTCCTCACCGCTCGCGACTGACCCGTTCTACGCGGCCGACGCGCCCGGCGCTGCCGCCCGCGGCTGGCCGGGGGCCTGCGGGGTACCACCCCGTCACGACCCGAGCTGACGGCGAGGTGCCATGGACCGGCGAACCATGGGCGTCGAGGAGGAGCTCCTCCTCGTCGACCCCGAGACCCGCGCGGCCGTGCCGCGCGCCGAGCAGGTGCTCCGGCACGCGGCCGAGCACGACCTGGACCCGCTCGAGGAGCTCGACCACGAGCTGTTCGCCCACCAGCTGGAGACCCGGACGCCGCCGGTCACCGATGCCGCCGAGCTCCGCGGGCATCTCGTGCGCCTGCGGCGCCGCGCCGCGCTGGCCGCCGACGGCGCCGGGGTCCTGACGGCCGCCTCCGGCGCGGTCCCGCTGCCGGGCGCCCCGCCGCGGACCACCCGCGACGATCGGTACCTCACCATGGTCGAGACGTACGGCGAGGTGGCGCGCCCCGGCGGCACGTGCGGCCAGCACGTGCACGTCCGGGTCGACGGCGACGAGGAGGGCGTGCGCGCCATCGACTCGCTCGCGCCCTGGCTGCCCGTGCTCCTGGCGATCAGCGCGAACTCGCCCTTCTACCACGGCCGCGACACGCGCTACGCGTCGTGGCGCTCCCAGGCGTGGGCGCAGTGGCCCAGCGCCGGCCCGACCGAGGCGTTCGGCTCGGCCGCGGCCTACCACGCCCTGAGCCGGCAGCTGATCGCGTCGGGCGCGGCGATGGACCAGGGCATGCTCTACTTCGACGCGCGCCTCTCGGCGCACCAGCCGACCGTCGAGGTGCGCATCGCCGACGTGTGCACCGACCCGGACGACGCCACCCTGGTGGCGGTCCTGGCCCGGGCGCTGGTGTGTCGCGAGCTCGACGGCGGCGGGCTGCCGGCCGGCCGGTGGCGCGCCGAGCTGCTGCGCGCGTCCCGGTGGCGCGCGGCCCGCCACGGGCTCACCGACCGGCTGCTCGACCCGGTCACCGGCGTCCTGGAGCCGGCCCGCGCCGTCCTCGAGGGGCTCCTCGCCGCGGTCACCGACCAGCTCGAGGAGTACGGCGACGCCGACCTGGTGCGCGCCGCGATCCCGCGCGTGCTGGCCGAGGGCGGCGCGACGCGTCAGCGCGCCGTCCACGAGCGCAGCGACGGCAGCCTCCCGGCCGTCGTGGACGACCTGGTCCGTCGTACCAACGCCGGGTGAGGCTCAGTGGGTGAGGCCCCAGATGAAGCCGAAGATCCCGCAGGCCACGCCCAGTCCGACGATCAGCCACAGCGAGATCCACGCGAGGGAGTGCATCCCGTGCTGGTAGTGGTTCTCCGAGAACCCCGGGAACTGCTCGGCGTTGACGTCGCTCACGGACAACCTCCTCATGATCGGCCTGCTCCTCGCACCGAACGCTACTGCATCGCTCAGCCGTAGTTGACCTGCATCTCCTTGATCGCGTTGAGCCAGCCCGAGCGCAGGCGGCGCGGCTCGGCGGCCAGCGAGATGTCGGGGGCCAGGTCGGCGAGCGCGTTGAAGATCAGGTTGATCTGCAGGCGGGCCAGGTTGGCGCCGAGGCAGTAGTGCGCGCCGTGGCCGCCGAACGCGACGTGAGGGTTGTTCTCGCGCAGGATGTTGAAGGTGAACGGGTCGTCGAACACCTCCTCGTCGAAGTTCGCGGAGGCGTAGAACAGGCCGACCCGGTCGCCCTTCCTGATCGCCTGCCCGGCGAGCTCGGTGTCCTGCTTGGCGGTGCGCTGGAACACGGTGACCGGGGTCGCCCAGCGCACGATCTCGTCGATCGCCGTCTCCGGACGGTCGCGCTTCCACAGCTCCCACTGGTCGGGATGCTCGAAGAAGGCGTGCATGCCGTGGGTCGTGGCGTTGCGGGTCGTCTCGTTGCCGGCGACGGTCAGCAGGATCACGAAGAAGCCGAACTCGTCGTTGGTCAGCGCGCCGTGGTCGTCGTCCTGGCCGACGCTGATCAGCTTGGTGACGATGTCGTCCTGCGGGTGGGCGCGCCGCTCGTTGGCGAGCTGGTCGAAGTAGCCCAGGATCTCCATGGAGGCGATCGCCGGGTCGGCGTCGATCTCCGGGTCGTCGTACCCCATCATCTGGTTGGACCACTCGAAGAGCTTCTTGCGGTCCTCCTGCGGTACGCCGAGGAAGTCGGCGATCGCCTGGAGCGGGAGCTCGGCGGCGATCTCCTCGACGAAGTCGCCGCTGCCCTTGGCGACGGCCTGCTCGACGATCTCGTAGGCGCGCGCCTTGAGGGCCTCCTTGAGGGAGGCGATCACGCGCGGGGTGAACCCGCGCGAGACGATGCCGCGCATCTTGGTGTGGCTCGGCGGGTCGTGGTGGATCAGCATCGCGCGCTGGACCTCGACCTGGTCGCGGGTCATGTCGGGCGCGAACCGGATGATGACGCCGTTCTCCATGGCGGACCAGTTCTCGTTGTCCTTCGAGACCTGGCGCACCTCCTGGTGCCGGGTGCACGCCCAGTAGCCGGTGTCGAGGAAGCCGGCCCGGGCCTCGGGCACCTGCTCGATCCAGCGGATCGGCTCCGTCGCACGCAGCGCGCGGAACTGGTCGTGCGGCAGGGCCACTTCGTTGATGTCGGGATCGGTGGGATCCCATCCCGCCGGAATGAGGAGCTCGGTCACGCCACGAACCTTTCACGCTGGACAGCCATGGGGGTGGAACACGTTCTAGAGCCACCGTACAAAGCATCGCGCCAATACGAAAGGGTTTCGTGAAAGGACTTTCCTCCGGCGCGTCGCGGGTTGGACGATGGGTAGAACGTGTTCTACTTCGGTGCTACCGTGCCGTCATGGGCAACCCCGTGATCGTCGAAGCAGTCCGCACTCCCCTGGGCAAGCGCAAGGGCTGGCTGGCCGGCCTCCACCCGGCCCAGACCCTGGGCTTCGTCCAGTCCGAGGTGCTCCGTCGCGCCGGCGTCGACCCGGCGCTGGTCGAGCAGGTGATCGGCGGCTGCGTGACCCAGGCGGGCGAGCAGTCCAACGACGCCGTACGCCGCGCCTGGCTGTACGCCGGGCTCCCCCAGGCCACCGCCGGCACCGCCCTCGACGCGCAGTGCGGCTCCGGCCAGCAGGCCACCCACCTCGTCAACGACATGGTCGCCGCGGGCACGATCGATGTCGGCATCGCGTGCGGCGTCGAGATGATGTCCCGCATCCCCCTCGGCGCGAACGTGCCGCCCGGACTGGGCGACCCGCGCCCGGCCGACTGGTCGATCGACATGCCGAACCAGTTCGAGGCGGCCGACCGGATCGCCAGGAACCGCGGCCTCACCCGCGCCGACCTCGAGTCGCTCGGCCTGGCCTCGCAGCAGAAGGCGGCGGTCGCCGTCGACGAGGGCCGGTTCAAGCGCGAGATCGCCGCGATCGAGGCGCCGGTGCTCGACGACGAGGGCAACCCGACCGGCGAGACCCGCCTCGTCGACGCCGACCAGGGCCTGCGCGCGACCACCGCCGAGGGCCTGGCCGGGCTGCGCACCGTGCTCGAGGACGGTCTGCACACCGCCGGCACGTCCTCGCAGATCTCCGACGGCGCCGCGGCGCTGCTGATCATGGACGAGGACCGGGCCCGGGCGCTCGGGCTCGCCCCGCGGGCCCGGATCAAGGCGCAGTGCCTGGTCGGCTCCGACCCCTACTACCACCTCGACGGCCCGATCGACGCGACCCGGCGCGTGCTCGACAGGACGGGCATGGCGATCGGCGACATCGACATCTTCGAGGTCAACGAGGCCTTCGCCTCGGTCGTCCTCTCGTGGGCCGGCGTGCACGGCGTCGACCTGGACAAGGTCAACGTCAACGGCGGCGCGATCGCGCTCGGCCACCCGGTCGGCGCCACCGGCGTCCGGCTGATCACCACGGCCCTGCACGAGCTCGAGCGCCGTGATCAGTCGACCGCGCTCATCTCCATGTGCGCCGGCGGCGCCATGGCCACCGGCACGATCATCGAGCGGATCTGAGCCCGGCCTCGACCTCCGCCGGGAGCGAGGGCCGGCCGGCTACCTCCGGGAGCGCTTCTCCCGCGGCTGGACCTTGATCTCGATCGGCGTGCCCACGAAGCCGAACTCCTCGCGCAGCCGGCGCTCGACGAACCGCTCGTAGCCCTGGTCGAGCCGGCCGGTGGTGAACAGCTTGAACACCGGCGGGGCGCTCTGCACCTGGCTGCCGAACAGGATCCGCGGCTGCTTGCCGCCGCGCACCGGGTGCGGGTGCTCGGCGACGATCCGGCCGAGGAAGGAGTTGAGCGCGCCGGTCGACACCCGGGTCTCCCAGCCCTCGATCGCACGGTCGAGGGCGGGGACGAGCCGGTCGACGTGCCAGCCGGTCTTCGCGGTGATGTTGATCCGCGGCGCCCACTGCACCTGGACGAGGTCGCGCTCGATCTCGCGGTCGAGGTAGTAGCGGCGCTCGGCGTCGACGAGGTCCCACTTGTTGAAGGCGATCACGAGCGCCTTGCCGGCCTCGCGCACCTCCTGGAGGATCCGCATGTCCTGCTCGGCGATGGACTCGTTGCCGGCGAGCACGAGCACGCACACCTCGGCGCGCTCGATCGCGGTCGAGGTGCGCAGCCACGCGTAGTACTCGTGGCCGGATGCCTCCTTGACCCGCTTGCGGATGCCGGCGGTGTCGATGAACCGCCACTCCCGGCCCCCCAGCGACACCAGCTCGTCGACCGGGTCCACGGTCGTACCGGCGACGTTGTCGACGACGACCCGCTCCTCGCCGGCGAGCTTGTTGAGCAGCGACGACTTGCCGACATTGGGGCGCCCGACGATGGCGATCCGCCGCGGCCCGCCGATCTCCTGCTCGAGCCGGTCCGGCGCCTCCGGCAGCACCGCGAGCACGGCGTCGAGCAGGTCGCCCGAGCCGCGCCCGTGCAGCGCGGACACCGCGAAGGGCTCCCCCAGGCCGAGGTTCCACAGGCCGTGGGCCTCGGCCTCGGCGCGCTCGTCGTCGACCTTGTTGGCGGCGAGCACGACCGGCTTGCCGGACTTCCGCAGCACCCGGACGACCGCCTCGTCGGCGTCGGTGATGCCGATGGTCGCGTCGACCACGAACAGCACGGCGTCGGCGAGGCTGACCGCGATCTCGGCCTGCGCCTTGATCCGCTCCGCCATGCCGCGGGCGTCGGGGTCCCAGCCGCCGGTGTCGACGAGCGTGAACGCCCGCCCGGCCCACTCGGCGTCGTAGGAGACCCGGTCGCGGGTCACGCCGGGGACGTCCTCGACGACCGCCTCGCGGCGGCCGAGGATCCGGTTCACCAGGGTCGACTTGCCGACGTTCGGGCGGCCGACGACGGCCAGCACCGGGACCACCCCGGCCGGGGTGTCTTCACTCATCACGCTCTCCTTGCGGGAGCGGGCCGGGCAGGCTCCGCCCCGTCTCGTCCAGGGCTCCGGCCAGCTGCCGCTGCATGTGGTCGCGCAGCACGGCCGAGGTCGAACGGACATTCTCCCGCGTCCGGGGCCACGGCACCGCATCGACGGCGTACGGCTCCCCCACCACGATGTCGATCCGCGCCCCCTTGTGGGGCAGCGAGCTGCTGGACCCGCCCGGGTCGCGCGAGCCCAGGAAGGTCAGCGGTACGACGGGCGCGCCGGTCACCAGGGCGAGGTACGCCGCGCCGCCGTGGAAGGTCTCCAGGTCCCCCGGGCCGCGGGTGCCCTCGGGGAAGACGCCGACCGCGTGGCCCTCGCGCAGCACCCGCAGCGCGATCCGCACCGCGGCCGGGTCGGTGCGGAACCGGTCGAGCGGGATCTGACCGGTCGCCCGCAGGAAGCCGCCCAGGGGCCCGGCGAACATCTCGATCTTGGTCAGCGCGTGCACCGGCCGGGGCGCGAAGATCGCCATCAGCGGACCGTCCACGAAGCCGATGTGGTTGGCCGCCACGACCGCCGGACCGGTCGCCGGGAACCGCCCGGCGTGGTGGACCCGGACGTCCCAGCGGCGCCGGATCAGCCACTGCGACGTACGCCGGCCGCGCACCAGCAGCCCACGCGCCGGGGTCCGCACCGCATGACTGCGCGGCACCTGGTGATGCGCGCTCACGCGCGCTCCATCACCGGTATCGCGTCGCGACCAAGACGTGGGGCTTGGAGGTGTCCAGGTGCGTGCATCGCAAGGCGGCGGAGCGACGGCATACCGGGTTGTCTACCGAGCTTCGCCAACGCCGTGAGGCGCGTGCCTGGGCGACTCCGGGCCCGCGCCTTGGCCGCGACGCGCTACCAGGCCCACCACGACGTCGACGACCTCGTCCAGGGTCAGCTCGGTGGAGTCGACGTGGACCGCACCGTCGGCCATGGTCAGCGGCGCGACCGCCCGGCCCGAGTCGATCCGGTCGCGGGCGAGCAGGGACTCCCGGGTCGCGGTGACGTCGGCGCCGCCGTTCTCCAGCGCCCGGCGGGCGGCCCGGGCCGCGGGATCGGCGGTGAGGTAGACCTTGAGGTCGGCCTGCGGCCAGACCACGGAGCCGATGTCGCGGCCCTCGACGACGATGCCGCCGCGGGGTCCCGCGGCGGGGGCGATGATCTCCCGCTGGAGGTCGACCAGCCGGGCGCGCACCTCGGGCACCGCGCTCACGGGTGAGACCGCGCCGTTGACCTCGTCGCTGCGGATCTCGACGGAGACGTCGCGGCCGTCCACCGTGATGGTGGGCGCGAGCGGGTCGGTGCCGGACGCGAGGACAGGCTCCGCGGCGCGCGCGGCGACCGCGGCCGGGTCGTGCACGTCGACGCCGTGGTGCAGCATCCACCAGGTCACCGCGCGGTACTGCGCCCCGGTGTCGAGGTAGCGCAGGCCCAGCCGGACGGCGACCGCGCGGCAGGTGCTCGACTTGCCGGAGCCGGAGGTTCCGTCCACTGCGACCACGACATTCACCGGCACGTCCACGGGCGGAACCTTACCCGTGGCACGTCAGGACAGCGTGGCCCAGCCCCGGGACTCCAGCACGCTCCGCAGCTCCTCGGCGCGGTCCGCGACGACGTCGATCTCGACGAGTCCGACGGGGCGGCCGGGGTCGTGGTCGATGCGGACGTCCTCGATGTTGACCCCGCTGTCGCCGGCGTCGGCGAACAGCCGCGCCAGGCCGCCCGGCTGGTCGGGCAGGGCCACCCGGACCGCGGCCATCGGCTGCGGCGCCGCGCCGTGCTTGCCCGGGATCGCGCGGGTGCCGGCCTGCCCGTAGGCCAGCAGCGACTCCAGGCCGACCCGGTCGCCCCCGGCGACCGCCTCGAGCGCGAGGTCGAGGCGCTCGCGGATCTCGGTGAGCAGGGTCGCCACGGCGCTGGCGTTGCCGCTGATGATCTGGCTGTAGAGCTCCGGGTCGCCGCCGGCGACCCGGGTGACGTCGCGCACGCCGGTGCCGGAGAGCGCGAGATGGTCCGGCGCGGCCCCGGCGAGGGTGCCGGCCACGAGCGAGGCCATCAGGTGCGGGACGTGGGAGGTCCGGGCCACCGCCCGATCGTGCTCGACCGGGCTCAGGTGGACGGGGACCGCCCCGCAGACCAGCGCCAGCGCCTCCACCACCCGGGTCGCGGCCGGGGTGGCGTCGGGTCCGGGCGTGATCGCCCAGGGCCGGCCGTCGAACAGCTCGGCGCTCGCCGAGAGCGGACCGGAGTGCTCGGTGCCCGCCATCGGGTGGCTGCCGACGTACCTGCTCAGCCCCGGATGCCCGCCGACCGCGGCCAGCGGTCCGGCCTTGACGCTGCCGACGTCGGTCACCACGGTCTCCGGCCCGGCGGCGTCGAGGGCGCGCGCGATGACGCCGCCCAGCGCGTCCGGGGGTACGGCGACGACGACCAGCTGCGGCACGTCGTCCTCGGCGCGCGGCCGGCCGGCGCCGAGGCCGGTCGCGGTCCGCACGTGGTCCGGGGTGCTGTCGGTGAGCAGCACCTCCAGGCCGGCGCGGCGGCAGGCCAGCGCGATCGAGGTGCCGATCAGGCCGGTCCCGACGATCTCGACCGGGCCCGCGAGCACACTCGTCTCAGACACGCAGGCAAGGCTAGGACATGGCCCGCAGGGTCAGCCGCTCGCCTCCGCACCCGGCTGGTAGGACCCGAACGACCAGTGGTTGCCCTCGGGGTCGCGGACGCTGCCGCCGCGGCCGCCGTAGTCCTGGTCGACCATCGCGCGCTCGACGCTCGCGCCGGCGGCCACCGCGGCCTCGAAGACGGCGTCGGGGTCGTCGGTCACCAGGTACACCGCGCCCGAGCCCGACGGCTGGAGCGGGCTCTCCGGCCGGACCGCGCCGAACATCAGCCCGCCGCCGCCGGGCCACAGCCACTCGGCGTGGACCACGGTGCCGGTGTCGTCGCGGTAGGTGCCGTGCTCGACGAAGCCGATCGCCCGCAGCCAGGCGGTCATCGCCTCGACGTCGCGGAACTGCACGGCCGGCCAGAGCCGGACGGTCGCTGCTGCTGTCGCTGTCTCAGTCATGCTCCGATCCTGCGCCTCCGCCGTCACCGCGGTCTTGAACGAACGGGAACTCCTCGCGCAGCCAGGTCGTCGGCGTGCACCCGGCCAGCGCACTCCACTCCCGGGTGAGGTGCGCCTGGTCGGCGTACCCGCAGGACGCGGCGACCTCCGCCAGCGGACGGTGACCGAGCAGCCGCCGCGCCGCCTCCAGGCGCGCCACCCGCTGGTACGCCTTGGGAGCCAGCCCGCACTCGGCGCGCACCAGCGAGGACAGCCGTCGCCGGCTGTAGCCCACCTCGGCCGCGGCCGCCTCCACGCCGGTGCCGGAGGTGAGCAGGGCCAGGGCGTGCGCCACCTCCGCCCGGGGCTCCGGGTCCCCCGCGCGCGCCGCCAGCCCGGCGAGGGTGCGGTCGACCAGCGCGACCCGCGCCGCCCAGGCCGGGGTCGCATGCAGCCGCTCGGGCAGCTCGCGCAGCGCCGGCGGTACGACGGCCTCGTCGAGGTCGGTCAGCGCACCCGCCAGGTCGGCGGCGGGCCGGCCGAGCAGCACCCGCGCGCCCTCCAGGGTCAGCGCGAGCTGGATGCCCTGCTGCGCGCCGTCGTGGTGGATGGCGGCCGGCTCGGTGTGCAGCCCCGACAGCGAGCCCCACGCGGCGTGCAGGCTCGCCGGGCGTCCTGCCCAGGAGACCCGCAGCGGGTCGTCGATCGGCAGCACGAACGTCAGCGTCGTCGACGGGAGCCCGCGGTGGACGCCGGGCGCGCCGAAGGCGACGTCGTACGGGAGCCGTGCGACGACATAGCGCCGCAGCGCGGCGGGCACCGGTGGGGCCGGGATCACCCTGTCCACGGTAGGTCTAGAGGCCGACCAGCTCCAGCAGCTGGCCGAGCTCGTCGTCGGACAGCTCCCGCAGGGTGCCGCCGCGCAGGGTGCCGAGCTCGATCGGCCCGAACCTCGTGCGGCTCAGCTGGCGCACCGGGTGGCCGACCTGGTCGAGCAGGCGCCGCACGATGCGGTTGCGGCCCTCGTGGATGACCAGCTCGACGATCGACCTCTCCGCCGAGGTGTCGATGACCCGCGCCCGGCGGACCTCCACCGGGCCGTCGTCGAGCGTGACCCCGGCGAGCAGGTCGGCGACCGTGCCCTTGGCGAGGCGGCCGGTCACCTCCGCGACGTACGTCTTCTCGACCTCGAAGGACGGGTGCGCCATCCGGTGCGCGAAGTCGCCGTCGTTGGTGAGCAGCAGCAGGCCGGAGGTGTCGGTGTCGAGCCGGCCGACATGGAAGAGCCTCTCCTTGCGGTCGGTCAGCAGGTCCGAGAGGGTACGGCGGCCCTGCGGGTCGGACATCGTGGAGACCACCCCGCGCGGCTTGTTGAGCACGAGGTAGACGTGGTCGGAGACCGGCGGCAGCCGCTTGCCGGACACCCTGATGACGGCGGTGCGGGGGTCGACCTTGGTGCCGAGCCGGGTGACGACCTCGCCGTCGACCTCGACCTCGCCCTCGAGCATCAGCTCCTCGCAGCGGCGGCGCGAGGCCACGCCGGACTGGGCGAGCAGCTTCTGCAGCCGGACCAGGCCGTCGTCGTCGACCGCGATGTCACGCGTCACGGGCAGGCTCCTCGGCGGACTCCTCGACAGACTCCTCGGCGGGCTCCTCCGCGCGCTCCGGCTCCGACGCCGGGGCGAGCTCCTCCTCGACGTCGGCGAGCTCGGGCAGGTGGGGCGCGAGGTCGGGCAGCTCGTCGAGGGAGACGATGCCGATCCGCTCCAGGAAGTACGCCGTGGTGCGGTACAGCGTCGCGCCGTGCTCGCCGTCGCGCCCGGCCTCCTCGACCAGGCCGCGGCTGATCAGGGTCCGCATCACGCCGTCGACGTTGACGCCGCGGACGGCCGAGACCCGGGCCCGGGAGACCGGCTGCTGGTAGGCCACGACGGCGAGGGTCTCCAGCGCGGCCTGGGTGAGCCGGGCCTGCTGGCCCTCCAGCACGAACGCCTCGACGACCGGGGCGTACTCCTCGCGGGTGTAGTAGCGCCAGCCGCCGGCGACATTGCGCAGCTCGAAGCCGCGGCCCTGCTCGTCGTACTCCGTGGCGAGGGCGGTCAGGGCCTCGGCGACCTGCGGCTCCGGATAGCCCACCGCGGTGGCCAGGGCGACCGCGTCGAGCGGCTGGTCGGCGACCATCAGCACGGCCTCCAGCGCGGGGCGGAGGTCGGCGACCGGGACGGGCAGCGCCTCGTCGGTCTGTTCAGTCATGCGGGGTCTCCTCCGGGGGCGGCTCGTCGGCCGGTGCCGCCCCGTCGAACTCGTCGGTGATCAGGTCCTCGATGTCGACCTCCTCGTCGCCGGTCCAGCGGACGGTGAGCTCGCCGAGCGGGGTCACCTGGTCGAAGGCGACGGCCCCCTCCCGGAACAGCTCCAGCAGCGACAGGAACCGCGCGACGGTGGTCAGCGTGTCCGGCGAGTCGCCGCACAGCGCCCGGAAGGTGAGCGTGCCGCTGCGGCGCAGCCGGTCGACCACGACCGCGGCCTGCTCGCGCACGCTGACGGTCGGGGCGTGGATGTGGTGGAGGGTCAGCTGCAGCTCCGGCGCCGGCGTCATCGCCTTCGCCGCCAGCGCGGCGAACTGGTCCAGGCCGATCCCGATCAGCACCTCGGGCAGCAGGCCGGCGAAGCGATCCTCCAGGCCCACGGCCCGCGGATGGCGCCGCGACTCGGCCTGCAGTCGCCCGTCGAGCACGGCCGCGACCTGCTTGTAGGCCTTGTACTGCAGCAGCCGGGCGAACAGCAGGTCGCGCGCCTCCAGCAGCGCGAGGTCCTCCTCGTCCTCGACGTCGCCGGCCGGCAGCAGCCGGGCGGCCTTGAGGTCGAGCAGGGTCGCCGCGACCAGCAGGAAGGAGGTGGTCTCCTCCAGCGCGTCGTCGGGGAGCTGCTTGATGTGGGCGATGAACTCGTCGGTGACCTGCGAGAGCGCGATCTCGGTGACGTCGAGCTTGTGCTTGGAGATCAGGCTCAGCAGCAGGTCGAACGGGCCCTCGAAGTTGGCCAGGCGTACGGCGAAGCCGCCGTGGCCCTCCTGCTCGGCGTCCGCCTCGAGCTCGCTCACACCTGCATCATGACTCACGCAGGCGCCTGACCAGCGCGGAGCTCTCCCCCTCGGCCTCGAGCTCGCCCAGGACCAGGTGCAGCGCCTCGCGGACCAGGCGGCCGCGGTCGACCACCAGGCCGTGCTCGCCGCGCAGGGTCAGCCGGGCCTTCTCCAGCTCCATCAGCTCCGCCGAGGTGACGTAGACCGTGATCTTCTCGTCGTGACGGACCCGGCCGCTCGGGCCCTTCTGCGGCACGGCGTCCGGCGCCAGCTCGGCGGGCGGGTCGGGAACGGCACGGACGGTGGGTTCCCCGGTGGGCCGGAACAGGTCGTCCGCGGCCGGCATGCTCACACGTCGAGACACCGCAGCGCCACCTCCTTCGCGAGCTGGCGGTACGCCTCCGCCCCGCTCGAGCCGGAGGCGTACGACGTGATCGGCTCGCCGGCGACGGTGGAGTCGGAGAACTTGACGGTGCGGCGGATCACGGTGTGGAAGACCTGGTCGCCCCAGGCCTGCACCAGCCGCTCGAGCACCTCGCGACCGTGGAGCGTGCGGCCGTCGTACATGGTGCCGAGGACCCCGTCGACCTCCAGCGCGGGGTTGAGCCGCTGCTTGACCTTGTCGATGGTCGCCTTGAGCAGCGCCACGCCGCGCAGCGCGAAGTACTCGCACTCCAACGGCACGATCACGCCGTGGGACGCGGTGAGCGCGTTGACCGTCAGCAGGCCGAGCGAGGGCTGGCAGTCGATGAGGATGACGTCGTACTCGGCGATGGCAGGCGCCAGCACCCGCTGCAGGGTCTGCTCGCGGGCGACCTCGTGCACCAGCTGCACCTCGGCCGCCGAGAGGTCGATATTGGACGGCAGCAGGTCCATGCCGGGGACGCCGGAGGGCACCACGACCTCGTCGAGCGTGGTCTCCGGGTCCATCAGCAGGTTGTAGACCGTGCTCTCCATCTCGTGCGGGTTCAGCCCGAGGCCGACCGACAGCGAGCCCTGCGGGTCGAAGTCGACGAGCAGCACCCTGCGGCCGTACTCCGCCAGCGCGGCACCCAGGTTGATGGTCGTCGTGGTCTTGCCGACGCCGCCCTTCTGGTTGCACATCGAGATCACCCGGGCGTTGCCGTGGGCGGTCACCGGCCGCGGCTCCGGCAGCACCGGCATCGGCCGGCCGGTCGGGCCGATCTCGCCGCCGGCGGTCTGGACCGCGGCGCGGTCGGCCTCGGGCTCGGGCTCGGGCGCCGGCTCGGGCGCCGGGAACTGCAGGGTCATGGCGTCCTCCGTCCCGTCCGTGCCGAGCGGAACGTCGCTGCCGGGCGCCGGGACCGGCATCCTCGGCGGCATGTCGGGTGCACTGGATCCTCCGTGGAAGCCGACCATCGCCCTCACCTTTGCTGGAGTGGTTGCGGGCTCCTTCCCCAGAGCCCGGGACTCCTCCATCCAACAATGTCGACACGGCGACATTCGGGAGGCGCGCCGCGGGAGCCCACCCGCACCTCGGTACCGATGCCCTTCACGGTCGACGTGATCGGCGCGACGGTCACATTGCTCAATGCGTCACGAGCAAGCTCGCGCGTGAGGACGACGACCGGTCGCGTCTTGTCGACCCGGGCGAGATGAATGTCCCGCATCAGTCGAGATCGGGGTAGACGCGTCCCTCATGCATGCCTTCGAGATCTGGATATCCCCGGTCTCCCGATAGATCTCGGCATCCCGGGCGGCCCCCACCTGCCGCTGGTAGCGCCGCAGCGCCGTCGTGGTCACCGCCGCGCGCGAGCCACCGCCCTCGGCGACCTGCTGGTCGATCCAGGCGACGAGATCGTCCGGCAGCCGCACGGCGATCTGAGTGCTCACGAGCATGATGGTACCCATCTGGGATGCACTGGAGGACGACTCGACCCTGCGCCCTTCCGGCCGTCTCGGCAACCGGTCATCCACAGGCTCCGGATCACCCGGTCAGGCTGACCATCTCCAGCGTCCGTACGACGGCCTCGCCCGCCTCGTCGCTGGCCGCGAGGTCGACCTCGGCCCGGATCACCCAGTCGTGGTTGCCGTCCGGGTCGTGCAGCGTCTGCGTGGCGACCCACCGGCCGCCCGCCCTCTCGACCGCGAGCAGCGCGGGCCCGCGGGCGTCCGCGTCGGTGAGCAGCCGGTCGTGCTCGGCGTAGTAGTCCTCGATCGCGGCGTCCCAGTCCGACTCCGTCCAGTCCGACTCGCCCCGGTCCGCGCCGGCGTCGAGCGCGGCCAGGGCGGGCACGTCGTCGCGGGCGACCAGCTCCACCCGGCGCCACAGCGCGTTGCGCACCATGACGTCGAACACCCGGCCCTGCTGGCTGAGCGGACGCGGCGGGGGCGGAGGGGCGTGGTGGCTGACCTCGCGCGAGGCGTGGGCCGGGTCGTTGAGCGCCTCCCACTCGTCGAGCAGCGAGGAGTCGACCTGGCGGACCGTCTCGCCCAGCCAGTCGACGAGGAGCTCCAGCTCCTCGGTCCGGTACGACGCCGGGACGGTCTGCCGCAGCGCGCGGTAGGCGTCGGTGAGATAGCGCAGCACGAGTCCCTCGGAGCGGGCCACCTGGTAACGGGAGACGAGGTCGGTGAAGCCCATCCCCTGCTCCCACATCTGCCGGACGACCGACTTCGGCGCCAGCGCGTCGGGCGCGAGCCAGGGATGCCGCTCCCGGTAGGTCTCGAAGAGCGGCTCGAGGAGGTCGGCGAGCGGCTCGGGCCAGGTGATGTCCTCGACGAGGGCCATCCGCTCGTCGTACTCGACCCCGTCGGCCTTGAGCGCCGCGATCGCCTCGCCGCGCGCGGCGTGCCGCTGGGCCATCAGCAGCGGCCGCGGCGTCTCCAGGGTCGCCTCGACCACGGACACCACGTCGAGGGTGTACGACGGCCCGTCGGGGTCCAGCACGTCGAGCACGGCCAGCGCGAAGTGCGACAGCGGCTGGTTGAGCGCGAAGTCCTCCGGCAGCGCCTCGGTCAGCACGTAGCGGCGGCCGAGCCCGTCGACCTCGTCGAGCCGGGTGAGCACCTCGGAGGTCACCAGGCTGCGGGCCAGGCGCACCGCGCGCTTCGCGAGCCGGAGCCGGCTGCGCCGGTCCTCGTGGTTGTCCATCAGCAGTCGCCGCATGACCGGGAACGCGTCCTCCTCGCGGGAGACGACGTTGACGAGCATCGCGTTGTCGACCTTCATCTGGCTCTTCAGCGGCTCGGGCCGCCCCTCGACCAGCTTCGCGAAGGTCTGCTCGGTCCAGACGACGGTTCCCTCGGGCGGCTTCTTCAGCTGTGCCTTGGAGTTCTTCTTGCCGGCAGCCCGGCGCTCCTCCGCCTTCGCCTTGGCCTTCTCGTTCTCGATGACGTGCTCGGGCGCCTGGACGACCACATAGCCCGCCGTGTCGAAGCCCGCGCGCCCCGCCCGTCCGGCGATCTGCAGGAACTCCCGGGTCCGCAGCACCCGCTGCCGGCTCCCGTCGAACTTGGCGAGCCCGGTGAAGAGCACGGTCCGGATCGGCACGTTGATGCCGACGCCGAGGGTGTCGGTGCCGCAGATGACGGTGAGCAGGCCGGCCTGGGCGAGCTGCTCGACGAGGCGGCGGTAGCGCGGCAGCATCCCGGCGTGGTGGACGCCGATCCCCTGCCGCAGCAGCTTGTTGAGGGTCTTGCCGAAGCCGGCCGCGAAGCGGACGCCGGCGATCCGCTCGGCGATCCGCTCCTTGCGGTCCTTCGGCAGCACCACGTCCAGCCGGCCGGGTCCGCTCAGCAGGGACACGGCGTGCTCGACCGCGGCGGCCTGGGTGAAGTGCACGACGTACACCGGGCCCTGGCCGGTGGTCACCAGCTCCGCGAGCTTGTCCCCCATCGGCTCCAGCGACCAGGAGAAGTCCAGCGGGACGGGGCGCTCGGCCTGGTCGACGATCGTCGTCTCGCGCCCGTTGCGGCGAGTCAGGTCGGCGGCGAGCTCGGTGGTGTCGCCGAGCGTGGCCGACATGAGCAGGAACTGCGCCTGGGGCAGCTCGATGAGCGGCACCTGCCAGGCCCAGCCGCGGCCGGGCTCGCCGTAGAAGTGGAACTCGTCCATGACGACCATGCCGACGTCCGCCGCGGCGCCCTCGCGCAGGGCGATATTGGCGAGCACCTCGGCGGTGCAGCAGATGACCGGGGCGTCGGCGTTGACGGCGACGTCGCCGGTCAGCATCCCGACGTCCGCGGCGCCGAACACCTCGACGAGGTCGAAGAACTTCTCGCTCACCAGCGCCTTGATCGGCGCGGTGTAGAAGGTCACCCGGTCGTCGGCGAGCGCCGTCATCGCGGCCGCCATCGCGACGAGCGACTTGCCTGATCCGGTCGGGGTGGCGAGCACGACGTTGTCGCCGGCCAGGAGCGAGAGGATCGCGTCCTCCTGGTGGGGGTACAGCGCGAGGCCGCGCCCCTCGGCGTACTCCAGGATCCGGTCGTAGGCGTCAGCCATGGCGGGCCCTCGGGTGCGCGGTGGCGAACACCTCGCGCAGGTTGTCGACGGTCACCAGCGTGTAGACCTGGGTCGTGGTCACCGACGCGTGGCCGAGCAGCTCCTGGACGACGCGCACGTCGGCGCCGCCGTCGAGCAGGTGCGTGGCGAACGAGTGCCGCAGCGTGTGCGGCGACACGTCGCGGGTCACCCCGGCGCGCTCGGCGGCCTTGACCAGCACCGCCCATGCCGACTGGCGCGACAGCCGGCCGCCGCGGGAGTTGAGGAAGAGCGCGGGCGTCGGCTTCGCGACGAGCGCGGGCCGACCCCGGACGAGGTACGCCGACAGCGCCGCCCGCGCGAACGAGCCCACCGGCACCAGCCGCTCCTTGCCGCCCTTGCCGCGCAGCAGGACGGTGTTGTCGTCATGGTCCTCACCGAGGCCGGAGACGTCGTCGACGTCGAGGCCGACGGCCTCCGAGATCCGCGCCCCGGTGCCGTAGAGCAGCTCGAGCAGCGCCCGGTCCCGCAGCGCGAGCGGGGTGCCGGGGGCGCCCGCCGCCTCCAGGATCGCCTCGACGTCGGCCAGCGGCAGCGCCTTCGGCAGCCGCTTGGCGGGGCTCGGCGGCTTCACGCCGGCGGCCGGGTCGGCCTGCGCGAGGCCGTCGGCGACCGCGAACCTGTGGAAGCCGCGCACCGCCACCACGGTCCGGGCCGCCGAGGAGGCGCTCAGCGGCGGGTGGTCGGCGTCGCCCTCGCGCAGCCGCGCCAGGAACGCGGTCACCGTCGCCTCGGTGACGGCGTCGAGCGCGTCGATACCCGCGGCCGCGAGGTGCTCGCGATAGCGCCGCAGGTCGCGCCGGTACGACGACAGCGTGTTCGCCGCCAGTCCCTTCTCGACCACCAGGTGGTCCAGATACGTGCGGACCGCCCGGTCCACCGCACCTGTGCCACTCACGCGGTCAGGCTAGCGCCTCGGTGATCGGGACCGACGCGATGCCGGTGGCCGCCCCGACCGGGGCGTTGGTCAGCGCGCCCGCGTGGGTGTTGAGCCCCAGCGCCAGGCTGGCGTCGGCCCGGCACGCCTCGAGCCAGCCCCGGTCGGCCAGCGCGACGGCGTACGGCAGGGTCGCGTTGGTCAGCGCGTACGTCGACGTGTGCGGCACCGCACCCGGCATATTGGCCACGCAGTAGAACGTCGAGCCGTGCACCTGATATGTCGGATCCGCGTGCGTCGTGGCCCGGGTGTCCTCGAAGCAGCCGCCCTGGTCGACCGCGATGTCGACCAGCACCGAGCCCGGCTTCATCCGCGACACCAGCTCGTTCGAGACCAGCTTCGGCGCCGCCGCGCCCGGGATCAGCACCGCGCCGATCACCAGGTCGGCCTCGGTCACCTGCTGCTCGATCGCCAGCCGCGAGGACGCCAGCCCGTGGACCCGGTTGTTGTAGCGCCAGAACGACATCCGCAGCTTGTCCAGGTCGGTGTCGAGCAGGGTCACGTCAGCGCCCATCCCCAGCGCGATGTTCGCCGCGTTCTGCCCCGCGACGCCGGCGCCGATCACCACGACCTTGGCGTTCGCGACACCACCGACCCCGCCCATCAGCACACCGCGACCGCCCTGGGCCTTCATCAGCGCGTACGCGCCGACCTGGGGCGCCAGGCAACCCGCGACCTCCGACATCGGGTAGAGCAGCGGCAGCGCGCCCGAGGGCAGCTGCACGGTCTCGTAGGCGATCGCGGTGACCTGGCGGGCGAGCAGCTCCTCGGTCAGCGGCTTGTCCGCGGCCAGGTGCAGGTAGGTGAACAGCACCTGCCCCTCCCGCATCCGGTGGTACTCCTCCGCGACCGGCTCCTTGACCTTCAGCACCATCTCCGCGGCACCCCACACCGCGTCCGCGTCGGGCAGGATCCTCGCGCCCGCGACGACGTAGTCCTCGTCGCCGATCGAGGAGCCCTCCCCCGCGCCGGCCTGGACCACGACCTCGTGACCGTGCGCGACCAGCTCGTGCACGCCGATCGGGGTGATCGCCACCCGGTACTCGTGGTTCTTGACTTCCTTCGGCACACCGACGCGCATGGACAGCCCTCCTGGTCGCGGTCTCCGTCGCGGATTCCCCTGTGGAGAGAAATCATGAAGATCAGTCGGCCCGACCGCTAGAGGAACCAGCGAGAATTCGACCTCGAACGGGAACCTCGGATCGGATCGTCGGCGATCAGCGCTGGGACGGGCGTCGCGCCGAACCCTGTTCGGCCGGGCGCCCGCGCAGGTGCTCGAAGATCAGGCTGGTCTCGGTCATGGCGACGTCGCGGGTGCCGCTGAGGTGGTCGAGCACGAACTCCCGCAGCTCCTCCGAGCCCGCCGTGGCGACGTGGATGAGGAAGTCGTCGGCGCCGGCCAGGAAGTAGACGTTGAGCACCTCGGGCAGGGTGGCCATCGCCTGCGCGAAGGCGCTCAGCTCGCCGCGCGCGTGCGGCCGGAGCCGGACCGAGATCATCGCCTGCAGCGGACGCCCGATGCTGGCCTGGTCGACCTCGGCATGCGCGCCGCGGATCACGCCGCGCTCGAACAGCGAGCGGACCCGGCCGTGGCAGGTGGACGGGGCGATGCCGACCCGGGCGGCCAGCACGTTGTTGGCCAGCCGCGCGTCGTCCTGGAGCTCGCGGACGATGGCGGCGTCGATCGGGTCGAGCTCGGCCACGTCAGCCCCGGTCCCGCAGCACCTGGCAGGCGAGGACGGCCTGGACGACGGGCCCGTCGGTGACGTCGCCGGCGAGGATCGCATCCACCAGGTCGGCGAAGGGCACCCAGAAGGTCTCCAGGTCGGCCTCCTCGTGGCGCAGCACGAAGTCGCCCCGGTCGGCGGGTGCGAGATCCTGGGCGAGGTAGTAGTGGATCCGCTCCGCGGAGTAGCCCGGCGAGCTGAGCGTCGTCAGCAGGTGGGTCCAGCGCCCGGCCGCGAGGGCCGCCTCCTCGCGCAGCTCCCGCCGGGCGACCTCCTCGGCGTCCTCCCCCGGGTGGTCGATGACGCCCGCGGGCAGCTCGACGAGCCGGTACTGCGCCGGATGCCGGTACTGCCGCAGGCAGAGCACCCGGTCGTCGGCGTCGATCGCCAGCACGACCGCCGCGCCGGGATGCTCCACGACGAGGCGCCGGAAGGGCTCCTCGTCGTCGGCGCCCGGTCGCCGGATCCGGTCCGAGCGGAACGCGACGACCCACGCGTCGCGGTGCAGGTCGGTGCTGTCCTCGACCGGCCAGGACTCGGGGACGTCGCGGAGCAGGGTCACTGGTCGTCGGTCGGCTCGGCGTGCAGGCCCGTGTCGTCGATCTCCAGCCGGGTCTCGCGCTGCCGGGCGATCGCCGCACCGACCAGGCCCGCGAAGAGCGGATGCGGGCGGGTCGGCCGCGAGCGCAGCTCGGGGTGGGCCTGGGTGCCGACGTAGTAGGGGTGCACCTCGCGCGGGAGCTCGACGAACTCGACGAGATCGAGGTCGGCGTTGAGCCCCGAGAACACCAGGCCGGCCTCCTCGAGCTGGCCGCGGTAGGCGTTGTTGACCTCGTAGCGGTGCCGGTGCCGCTCCTCGATCTCGTCGGCGCCGTAGACCTCGTGGACGATCGAGCCCGGGGTGAGCTTCGCCGGGTACAGGCCCAGGCGCATGGTGCCGCCGAGGTCGCCGCCGCCCTCGACGATGGACTTCTGCTCCTCCATCGTGGCGATGACCGGCTCGGGGGTGTCGGGGTCGAATTCCGTCGAGCCCGCCTTGGCCAGGCCCAGCTCGGTGCGGGCGTACTCGATGACCATCGACTGCAGGCCCAGGCACAGGCCGAGGGTCGGGATGCGGTGGGCGCGGGCGTAGGTCAGCGCGCCGAGCTTGCCCTCGAGGCCGCGGATGCCGAAGCCGCCGGGCACGCAGATCGCGTCGACGTCGGAGAGGTGCTTGGCCGCCCCGGCCTGGGTCTCGCACTCGTCGGAGGCGACCCAGCGCAGGTGGACCTTGGCCTCGTGGGCGAAGCCACCGGCCCGCAGCGCCTCGGCGACCGAGAGGTAGGCGTCGTGCAGGTCGATGTACTTGCCGACCAGCGCGACGGTGACGTCCTCCTTCGGGTGGTGCACCCGGCGCAGCAGGTCGTCCCACACCGTCCAGTCGACGTCGCGGAAGGGCAGGTTGAGCCGGCGCACGACGTACGCGTCGAGGCCCTCGCGGTGCAGCACCTTGGGGATGTCGTAGATCGACGGCGCGTCCGCGGCCGTGACCACGGCCTCCTGGTCGACGTCGCACATCAGCGAGATCTTCTTCTTGATGCTCTCCGGCAGCTCGCGGTCCGCGCGGCAGACGACGGCATCGGGCTGGATGCCGACCTGCCGCAGCGCCGCCACGGAGTGCTGGGTGGGCTTGGTCTTCAGCTCGCCCGAGGGACCGATGAACGGCACCAGCGAGACGTGCAGGAAGAAGCAGTTGTCGCGGCCGATGTCGTGGCGGACCTGGCGCGCCGCCTCGAGGAACGGCAGCGACTCGATGTCGCCGACCGTGCCGCCGATCTCGGTGATCACGACGTCCACGACCTCGCTGCCGCGGCCCATGGCGAGGATCCGGTCCTTGATCTCGTTGGTGATGTGCGGGATCACCTGGACCGTGTCGCCGAGGTACTCGCCCTTGCGCTCCTTGGCGATCACCGAGGAGTAGACCTGCCCGGTGGTGACATTGGCGATCTGGCTGAGGTCGGTGTCGAGGAAGCGCTCGTAGTGGCCGATGTCGAGGTCGGTCTCCGCGCCGTCGTTGGTGACGAACACCTCGCCGTGCTGGAACGGGTTCATCGTCCCCGGGTCGACGTTGAGATAGGGGTCCAGCTTCTGCATGGTGACCCGCAGGCCGCGCGAGCGGAGCAGGCGCCCGAGGCTGGAGGCGGTCAGTCCCTTGCCCAGCGAGGAGGCGACACCTCCGGTGACGAAGACGTGCTTGGCCTGTCGATTCGAACCACTACCGGGCGCCATGTTCACGGGATTCCATCCTACGTCATGTCCCTGCGTTTCACCCTCCCCGCGGGGCGTTTCGCGCGAGGTCGAGCAGCTCGCGGGCGTGTGCCAGCGCGGTGTCGGACTCGGCGAGCCCGGCCAGCATGCGCGACAGCTCACGCTCGCGCCCGGTGTCGTCGAGGGTGACCAGGCCCGAGCTCGTGACCGACCCGTCGCTCGACTTCTCGACCAGCACGTGGCGGTCGGCGAAGGCCGCGACCTGGGGCAGGTGGGTGACGACGAGGACCTGGGCCTGCTCGGCGAGGGTCGCGAGCCGGCGGCCGATCTCGACGGCCGCGGCCCCGCCCACGCCGGAGTCGACCTCGTCGAAGACGAAGGTCGGCACCGGGCTGGTGCCGGCGAGGCACACCTCGACGGCGAGCATCACCCGGGAGAGCTCGCCGCCCGAGGCCCCCTTGTGGAGGGGCGGGGCTCGGAGCCGGTGTTGGCGGCCAGCAGGAACTCCACGTCGTCGAGGCCGCTGCGCCCGAACCGGACCCACTCCTCGCCCACCCGGAGCAGGTCGCCGGGCGGGCGGGCGGTGTCGGCCGGCGCCTCGGTCGTGCGCCGGGCCACCCGGATGGTCACCTCCGCGTGGGGCATCGCCAGCAGGGTCAGCTCGTCGGAGACGGCCGCGCCGAGCCGGGCCGCCGCCTCGGCGCGGGCCTCGCTGAGCCGCAGGCCGGCCTCCGCGAGCTGTCCGCGCAGGCTCTCGGCGTCGGCGGTCAGCTCCTTGATCCGGTCGTCGGTCGAGTCGAGGTCCAGCAGCCGGGTCGCCGACTGCTCGGCCCACGCCAGCACCTCGTCCACCGTGTCGCCGTACTTGCGGGTGAGGGCGATCAGCGCGGCCCGCCGCTCGGAGACGGCCGCGAGCCGGGCCGGGTCGGTGTCGATCCGGGAGGCGTACGACGCCACGTCGGCCGCGACGTCGGAGAGCAGGTAGCTCACCTCGGCCACCCGGTCGGTCAGCTCCGCCGCCTCGGGGTCGTGGTCGCGCACGCCGTCGAGCAGGCCGCGCGCGGCGGCGACCGCCCCGAGCGCGTCGGGCGAGCCGTGCTCGCTGGAGAGCGCCTCGCGCGCCTGCTCGGCCGCGCCCCGCAGCGTGTCGGCGTGCCCGAGGCGGGCCTCCTCCGCGGCGAGCTCGGCGTCCTCGCCGGGCTGCGGCGCCACGGCGGCGACCTCGTCGACCCCGAACCGCAGCAGGTCGGCCTCCCGGGCTCGCTCCCGCGCGGTCGCGGCGACCTCGGCCAGCTCCCGCTCGGTGGCGACCAGCCGGTCGCGCACGTCGCCGTAGGCCGCGAGCAGGTCCTCGAGGGCGCCGAACCGGTCGAGGGCGTGGCGCTGGGTCTGCGCCTTGAGCAGCCGGTGCTGGTCGGACTGGCCGTGGACCGCGACGAGCGGCTCGGCGAGCTCGGCCAGCGTCGCGACCGGCACCGCGGCCCCGCCGGCGAACGCGCGCGAGCGACCCTCGGCGCTGACATTGCGGGCCAGGACGACGCCGTCGTCCTCGGCCTCGCCGCCGGCCTCCTCGATCCCCGCCACGAGCTCGGGCAGCGCTCCGGCCGCCACGAGCCCCTCGACCCTGGCCTGCTTCGCTCCGGCGCGCACGGCACCGCTGTCGGCACGTCCGCCGAGCAGCAGGCCGAGCGCGGTGACGACCATGGTCTTGCCGGCACCGGTCTCGCCGGTGATCACGGTCAGGCCCGGGCCGAGCTCGAGCGTCGAGGAGTCGATGACCCCGAGCGAGCTGATCCGGATCTCCTCGATCATGCGCCCTCCTCCCGCGCCCGCGCCTGGCGCCGCTGCTCCGCGGCCCCGCGCCAGCCCTCGACGGACAGTCCGAACTTGGCCACCAGGCGGTCGGTGAACGGCGCCTGGTGCAGGCGCACCAGGCGGACCGGCCGCTGGCCTCGGCTCACCTCGATCCGCGCGCCGGGGGGCAGGTCGACGCTGCGCCGGCCGTCGCACCACAGCACACCGGAGCCCTGGTTGCCCTCGAGCACCTCGACCGCGATCACCGACGACGGCGCCACCACCATCGGTCGGGCGAACAGCGCGTGCGCGCTCAGCGGCACGATGCACAGGGCCTCCACCTGCGGCCACACGATCGGGCCGCCGGCGCTGAAGTTGTAGGCCGTCGACCCGGTCGGGGTCGCGCACACCACGCCGTCGCAGCCCCACCGGGACAGCGGCCGGTCGTCGATCTCGATGACGACCTCGAGCATCCGCTCCCGGGCGGCCTTCTCGACGCTGGCCTCGTTGACGGCGAAGGTGGAGTAGACGAGCGCGCCGTCGACGTACGCCTTCACGTCCAGGGTGAGCCGGTCCTCGGTCGTGTAGCGCTGGTGGACGATCGCGTCGATGGTGGCCGCGACGTCCTCGTGCTCGGCCTCGGCGAGGAAGCCGACGTGGCCGAGGTTGACCCCCAGCACCGGCGTCGACCGCTGGTGGGTCACCTCGGCGGCGCGCAGGATGCTCCCGTCGCCGCCGATGACGACGGTCAGCTCGCAGCCGTGGCTCGCGTCGGACTCGGAGTCGGTCAGCTCGACGGCGGGCGCGTAGTCCTCCGGCGCCAGGTCGAGGTCGTCGGCCTCGTGGCGCAGCAGCCGGACGACGATGCCGTGGCCGGTCAGCTCCTTGACGAAGGCGCGCGCCACGTCGCGGGCCTCGGCCCGGCCCGTATGGGCCAGCACGAGCACCCGGCGCGGGATGTCGCCGGTCGCGGACGTCATGGGGTCACCCTCTCATCCGGGTCCGACGTGCCGCGCCGGACGACCTCCGCGACGGACGCGTCGTCCACCGTCGCCGGCCCGTGTCGCAGCCACAGGAAGAACTCCACGTTGCCCGAGGGACCCGGCAGCGGGCTGGCCGTGACCGCCCGCGCGCCCCAGCCGCGCTCCGCGGCCGCGTGCGCGACCCCGAGCACCGTCTCCACCCACAGCTCGGGGTCGCGGACGACGCCGCCCTTGCCGAGCCGGTCCTTGCCGACCTCGAACTGCGGCTTCACCATCAGCGCCAGGTCGCCGTCGGGCCGGGTCACGCCGAGCAGGGCGTCCAGGACCAGGGTGAGCGAGATGAAGGAGAGGTCGCCCACGACGAGGTCGACCGGGCCCCCGATGGCGTCGGCCGTGAGCGTGCGGACGTTGGTGCGGTCGTGCACGACCACCCGGTCGTGCTGCTGCAGGGACCAGTGCAGCTGGCCGTAGCCCACGTCGACCGCGACCACCTCCGCCGCCCCCGACCGGAGCAGGACGTCGGTGAACCCGCCCGTGGACGCGCCCGCGTCCAGGCAGCGACGCCCGGCGACCTCGAGCCCGAGGGGACCGAAGGCGCCCAGCGCGCCCACCAGCTTGTGGGCCCCGCGGGACACGTAGTCCGGCCCGTGCTCGCCCTCCCTCACCACGATCGCGACGTCCGTCGTGACCCCGGTGGCCGGCTTCGACGCGACCGCCCCGGCGACCTTGACGCGGCCGTCGGCGATCAGCTGTGCGGCGCGCTCCCGGGACGGCGCCAGCCCGCGGCGGACCAGCTCCGCGTCGAGGCGCAGTCGGCGCGGCGGCACTACGGCGCAGCGGGCGCGGCCGGCGCGGCGGGTGGGTTGTCGAGTGTGCGCCGGAGCTCGCCGTGCGCCTCCTCCAGCACCCCCGCGTGCTCCTCCAGCGGCCGCTCGGCGAGGCCCGCCACGAGATCGAGCACGCGGTCGACGGCGTCGATCCCGGTCGGCGTGGGCGCCGGAACTCCTACCTCGGTCATGACGCGAGGCTACCGCGCCACCGGGTCGGTGCCGGGGACCCGTGCCGCGGCGATGTCCACCGCCTCTCCCGTCCGGTCCCGGTGGTCCCAGGCGGTGACCGCGGCCACCCGCCACCAGTCGGCGACAGTCGCCTCCGGCCCGACCTGCTCGACGACCAGCCGCCCCTCGTCGACCCGCCCGGCCCAGCCGCCCAGCCGCCAGGCAGGCGTGTCCGCCGCCCGGTCCCGCTCCGGCGCCTCGTGCGCGGTCGTCAGGCCGCCGAGGTCGGGGGCGATGTACCCCGGCCGGTGCCCCGCCTCGGCCGCCACCAGCTCGGCGAGCCCGGTCACGCCGGTGAGCACCAGCAGCGAGTCGACCCCCGCGTTGTGTGCCCCTCGATGTCGGTGTCCAGCCGGTCGCCCACCATCAGCGGGCGCCGGCCACCCACCCGGCGGACCGTCTCGTCGAGCAGCGGCCGCGCGGGCTTCCCGGCGACCTGCGGCGTCATGCCGGTGAACCGCTGCACCATGTCCACGAGCACGCCGTGCCCCGGCGCCACGCCGTACGCGGTCGGGATGGTGTGGTCGGTGTTGCTCGCCACCCACGGCAGGCCGTCCCGGATCCGTACCGCCGCCTGCATGATCTCCCGCCACCGCAGGTCCGGTCCGTACCCGCTCGCCGCCGCCCGCGCCTCCTCGTCGCCGTCGACCGCGACCAGGCCGGCCTCCTCCAGGGCGGTCCGCAGGCCCGGCCCGCCCAGGCAGAGCACCGGCGCCCCGGGCCCGAACCGCTCGGCCAGCAGCCGCGCCGCCGCCTGCGCACTCGTCACGACATCGCCGGTCTCCGCCGCGACCCCGAGGTCGCGCAGGCGTCCGGCGACCACCGCGGCCGACCGCGAGGCGTTGTTGGTGATGAAGGCCACCCGCATCCCGGCATCCCGAGCCCCGACGATGCTCTCGGCCGCGCCCACCACCGCCTCGTCGCCGATGTAGACGACCCCGTCGAGGTCGAGCATCGCCAGGTCGTACGCGCGCGCCAGCGGATCCGCGGAGGTGAGCAACACGAGGACTACCTTGCCAGCACCCCCACCACGGCCTCCGTACGATGCCCTGATGGACGCGACAGCCCTGGTGACCCCGCCGTACGTCGCGGGCCCGTTGCGTCTCGAGCCGTTCCCCGCGCTGATGCTCACCCCGCCCGGGTGGGCAACCCGAGCACCGGACGGGCCTTCGCCCGCCCGTACAAGGACGTCTCCGCCCGTCTCCTGCGCTGGCAGGCCCGCGGCCTGGTCCGCGCCGACACCGAGCCGGCGCTCTATCTCCACGAGTACAGCGCCAACGGGATGACCGTGCGTGGCCTGGTCGGCGCCCTCGACGTCTCCCGCCGCGCCGCCGGGCCCGAGGAGCGCGCCGTCCTGCCGCACGAGGGGATCCACCCGCCCAGGCCGACGAGCTGGCCGACCGGATGGAGGAGATGCAGCTCAACCCCGCCCCCATCCTGCTCGTCCACCAGGGCACGCCCCGCCTGCGCGCCCTCCTCGGCGAGGTGACGAGCCGCGAGCCGGACCACGCGTTCGCCGACCGTGGCGGCCAGGAGCACCGGATCTGGGCCGAGCGCTCCCCCGACACGCTGGCGGCCATCGCCGGCGAGCTCGCGAGCAGCCGCGCCCTCATCGCCGACGGCCACCACCGCTACGCGGCCTACCTCCGGCTCCAGCGCCGCGGGATCGGCCACCCCGCGGCCCGCGTCCCACCGACCTCGGGCTGGCGATGCTCGTCGACCAGCAGGACACCCCGCTCTTCCTCGGGCCCATCCACCGCACGCTCAGCGGGACGTCGCTCGCCGACCTCCGCGACGCCGCCGACACCCTCGGCCTCGAGTACGCCGAGCAGGCCCAGGCCGACGCCGTCCACGCCCTCTCCGCGGCACGGCTCGCGGCGACCGACGGCGAGCGATGGGCCGTGATCGGGCTCGGGATCGGCGCGGACGAGGCCGCCGTCGAGGTGCTCCACCGGCGGATCGTGCCGGCGCTCCCCCACGGCCCGCCGCCATCGCCTACCACCACACGGTCGACGATGCCCTCGGCGGAGCCCGCGCGGACGCGATCGCCGTCCTCATGCCGGCACCCTCCGTCGACCTGGTGCTCCGGGTCGCCGAGGCCGATCGGCTGCTGCCCGAGAAGGCCACCTCCTTCCAGCCCAAGCCGAGCCTGGGCGTGCTCATCCGCTCACTGCGCGACGCAGCATCCGACCCGACGTGACCTCGACCTCGACGCGGGAGGCCGTCCGCCCGCCGGCCGGTAGAAGCGCCGCCGCAACGCTCCCTCGACGCCGACGACGTCGCCCGCCCGCCAGCTCCGCATGGACCGTCGCGCGCGGGCCGACCAGGCCGCCAGGTCCACCACGTCGACCGACGGGCCCTTCCTGCCGGAGGCCAGCAACCGGACCTCGGCCCGCGGCACGATCACCCGGCAGGTCCACAACCGGTCGCCGCTCGGCAGCACCCGCTCCTCCGGCTCGGCCGCCACCCGGCCGCTCAGCATCACCGTGTTGGCCGTCTCGGCCTCCTGCATCTCGACCGCCATGACCGGTCGCCTCCTGCGATCTCGTCAGCGAGCCCCGATGGCTCACCCGTCGCGACGATCCTGCGGCCGGCGTCCGACACGAGCCGCCCGACCGACGGCCCTGTGGATCAGGAGCCTCGGACAGCGCCCTGTGGACGAACGACGGCCTCTGCTGTGCCTGAAGTGACGAAAGAGGCACCGGAGCGCACCGAGAGCCGCGGGGCCGTCGAGAAGCTGCGGAGCGCCGAAGGAGCGCGAAAAGCACTCAGGGCCAGCACACGAGGTGCTGGCCTGAGCCAATGTTTGTCCGGCGGCGTCCTACTCTCCCACAGCCTCTCGGTTGCAGTACCATCGGCGCTGGCAGGCTTAACTTCCGGGTTCGGGATGGGACCGGGTGTTTCCCTGCCGCTATGGCCGCCGTAACTCTATGAACCCTCACCACCATACAATCGTTGTGGTGGGGTTGGTCTTCATGTGGACGCGCAGCACCAAAATTTCATAGTGTGTTTGGTGTTGTGGTGTGTGTTGGGGGTTTGTTGTGGCAAGTCTTCGGCCTATTAGTACCAGTCAGCTTGACCTTACGGTTGTACACTTCTGGCCTATCAACCCCATCATCTCTGGGGGGCCTTAACCCAACAAGTGGGTGGGAAACCTCATCTTGAAACGTGCTTCCCGCTTAGATGCGTTCAGCGGTTATCACTTCCGAACGTAGCCAACCAGCCATGCACCTGGCGGTACAACTGGCACACCAGAGGTTCGTCCATCCCGGTCCTCTCGTACTAGGGACAGCCTTTCTCAAGTTTCCTACGCGCGCGGCGGATAGGGACCGAACTGTCTCACGACGTTCTAAACCCAGCTCGCGTGCCGCTTTAATGGGCGAACAGCCCAACCCTTGGGACCTACTCCAGCCCCAGGATGCGACGAGCCGACATCGAGGTGCCAAACCATCCCGTCGATATGGACTCTTGGGGAAGATCAGCCTGTTATCCCCGGGGTACCTTTTATCCGTTGAGCGACCACGCTTCCACTCGCAGTGGCCGGATCACTAGTTCCGACTTTCGTCCCTGCTCGACATGTCTGTCTCACAGTCAAGCTCCCTTGTGCACTTACACTCAACACCTGATTGCCAACCAGGCTGAGGGAACCTTTGAGCGCCTCCGTTACTCTTTAGGAGGCAACCGCCCCAGTTAAACTACCCATCAGGCACTGTCCCTGAACCAGATCATGGCCCAAGGTTAGACATCTAGTACGACCAGAGTGGTATTTCAACGATGACTCCACAACCACTGGCGTGGCCACTTCACAGTCTCCCACCTATCCTACACAAGCCGAACCAAACACCAATGCCAAACTATAGTAAAGGTCCCGGGGTCTTTCCGTCCTGCCGCGCGTAACGAGCATCTTTACTCGTAGTGCAATTTCGCCGAGTCCATGGTTGAGACAGTAGGAAAGTCGTTACTCCATTCGTGCAGGTCGGAACTTACCCGACAAGGAATTTCGCTACCTTAGGATGGTTATAGTTACCACCGCCGTTTACTGGGGCTTAAATTCTCAGCTTCGACAAGACAAGCCTGTCTAACCGGTCCTCTTAACCTTCCAGCACCGGGCAGGAGTCAGTCCGTATACATCGTCTTACAACTTCGCACGGACCTGTGTTTTTAGTAAACAGTCGCTTTCCCCTGGTCTCTGCGGCCCTTCCCGCTTCACCAGCAAGTGGCTACACGTTCCGGGCCCCCCTTATCCCTAAGTTACGGGGGCATTTTGCCGAGTTCCTTAACCATGGTTGTCTCGATCGCCTCGGTATTCTCTACCTGATCACCTGAGTCGGTTTCGGGTACGGGCGGCTCATGGCTCGCTAGAGGTTTTTCTCGACAGCATAGGATCACCCACTTCCCCCCTACGGGGTCGGCATCACATCTCAGAGACACCCACCAAAGGGCGCAGGACCCGGATTTGCCTAGGCCCCTCCTACATGCTTACCCGCCGTCTACCATCGCGGCGGCTGGGCTACCTTCCTGCGTCACCCCATCGCTTGACTACTACCGGATCGGATCCCACGCTCCACACCCACCCCCTCAGTCCGAAGACTTCGGTAGGTGAGGTTTCGGGTGGTTAGCATCACCGAGCTCGTCATGGGCGCCACTTCGCCGGTACGGGAATATCAACCCGTTGTCCATCGACTACGCCTGTCGGCCTCGCCTTAGGTCCCGACTTACCCAGGGCAGATTAGCTTGACCCTGGAACCCTTGATCAATCGGCGCACGGGTTTCTCACCCGTGATTCGCTACTCATGCCTGCATTCTCACTCGTGTCACATCCACACCTACATCACTGTGGCGCTTCACCCGTGACACGACGCTCCCCTACCCAACCCCACCCCTGGACGCACAAGTGCGCCTGGGTCCTGCACTCAAACAGATGGAGTTGCCATGGCTTCGGCGGATGGCTTGAGCCCCGCTACATTGTCGGCGCGGAATCACTTGACCAGTGAGCTATTACGCACTCTTTCAAGGATGGCTGCTTCCAAGCCAACCTCCTGGTTGTCACTGCGACTCCACATCCTTTTCCACTTAGCCACCTCTTAGGGGCCTTAGCCGATGGTCTGGGCTGTTTCCCTCTCGACTACGAACCTTATCGCCCGCAGTCTCACTGCCACGCTCTCACTTACCGGCATTCGGAGTTTGGCTAACGTCAGTAACCTGGTAGGGCCATCGGCTATCCAGTGCTCTACCTCCGGCAAGAAACACGCAACGCTGCACCTAAATGCATTTCGGGGAGAACCAGCTATCACGGAGTTTGATTGGCCTTTCACCCCTATCCACAGGTCATCCCCTCCATTTTCAACTGAAGTGGTTCGGTCCTCCACGCCGTCTTACCGGCGCTTCAACCTGCCCATGGATAGATCACTCCGCTTCGGGTCTAGAACACGCGACTACCCAATAAATTGGTACGCCCTATTCGGACTCGCTTTCGCTACGGCTACCCCACACGGGTTAACTCGCCACATGCCGCTAACTCGCAGGCTCATTCTTCAAAAGGCACGCCATCACCCACACAACCCCAAAGGGCCACACAAGCTCTGACGGATTGTAGGCACATGGTTTCAGGTACTATTTCACTCCCCGCCAGGGGTACTTTTCACCTTTCCCTCACGGTACTGGTCCGCTATCGGTCATCGAGAAGTATTTAGGCTTAACGGGTGGTCCCGCCAGATTCACACACCATTCCAGGAGTAGCGTGTTACTTGGGAAATGCTGAACACAGCCTCAACTTGACGTCTACGGGGCTATCACCCGCTACGGCACCGCTTTCCAACGGCTTCGACCTCAGAATAAGGTTTCTTACTGCGCGCCGCCCCGGCAGAGACAGCAACAACACTCCCACAACCCCACACCGCAACGCCTGCCGGCTATCACACGACATAGGTTTAGCCTCATCCGATTTCGCTCGCCACTACTCTCGGAATCACTTTTGTTTTCTCTTCCTACGGGTACTGAGATGTTTCACTTCCCCGCGTTCCCTCCACACACCCTATTTCATTCAGGTGCAGGTAACACGACATGACTCGTGCTGGGTTCCCCCATTCGGACATCCCCGGATCAACGCTCGGTTGCCAACTCCCCAGGGCATATCGCAGGCTCCAACGTCCTTCATCGGCTCTCGATGCCAAGGCATCCACCATGCGCCCTTAACAACTTGCCCACAACAAACCACCAACACACACAACAACCCACCCCCACCAACCACCCGCCGCGCCGAAACACAACAAATGAAGCAAGAGCCGAGCCATCAGTAACATCAGCAGCCTCGTGTGGAAACAACCTCATTAAAGAACACACAAAACAATCACGAAACAAACACTATAATAAATGCTCGCGTCCACTATGAAGAAATCAAACAACCAGAAGCCAACCAGCCCAACCCAGAAACCATCCAGGCCAGCATCTGATGCCTCAGACACCCAACAGCATGCCACACACTCAAACCAATAGCTCAAACCAATAGTTTCAAACCAATAGCTCAAACCAATAGCCCAACCGATTGTCTGTGTTCCACTAGCGAACACCCCCAACCGCAGCCCAACATTCGCAGGCTGTCACGGGGTGTGCTCCTTAGAAAGGAGGTGATCCAGCCGCACCTTCCGGTACGGCTACCTTGTTACGACTTCGTCCCAATCGCCAGCCCCACCTTCGACCACTCCCTCCACAAGGGTTAGGCCGTGGGCTTCGGGTGTTGCCGACTTTCGTGACGTGACGGGCGGTGTGTACAAGGCCCGGGAACGTATTCACCGCAGCGTTGCTGATCTGCGATTACTAGCGACTCCGACTTCATGGGGTCGAGTTGCAGACCCCAATCCGAACTGAGACCGGCTTTTTGGGATTCGCTCCCCCTCACGGGATCGCAGCCCTTTGTACCGGCCATTGTAGCATGCGTGAAGCCCTGGACATAAGGGGCATGATGACTTGACGTCATCCCCACCTTCCTCCGAGTTGACCCCGGCAGTCTCCCATGAGTCCCCACCACCCCGAAGAGCGTGCTGGCAACATGGAACGAGGGTTGCGCTCGTTGCGGGACTTAACCCAACATCTCACGACACGAGCTGACGACAGCCATGCACCACCTGTACACCAGTATCAAAGAGACCCCCATCTCTGGGAGCTTCCGGTGTATGTCAAACCCAGGTAAGGTTCTTCGCGTTGCATCGAATTAATCCGCATGCTCCGCGCTTGTGCGGGCCCCCGTCAATTCCTTTGAGTTTAGCCTTGCGGCCGTACTCCCCAGGCGGGGCGCTTAATGCGTTAGCTACGGCACGGAACCCGTGGAAAGGATCCCACACCTAGCGCCCAACGTTTACGGTGTGGACTACCAGGGTATCTAATCCTGTTCGCTCCCCACACTTTCGCTCCTCAGCGTCAGGTAATGCCCAGAGAACCGCCTTCGCCACCGGTGTTCCTCCTGATATCTGCGCATTTCACCGCTACACCAGGAATTCCATTCTCCCCTGCATACCTCTAGTCTGCCCGTATCGAAAGCAAGCAACCAGTTAAGCTGGCTGTTTTCACTCCCGACGCGACAAACCGCCTACGAGCCCTTTACGCCCAATAATTCCGGACAACGCTCGGACCCTACGTATTACCGCGGCTGCTGGCACGTAGTTGGCCGGTCCTTCTTCTGCACATACCGTCACTCACCCAAAGGCTCGCTTCGTCTGTGCTGAAAGAGGTTTACAACCCGAAGGCCGTCATCCCTCACGCGGCGTTGCTGGATCAGGCTTCCGCCCATTGTCCAATATTCCCCACTGCTGCCTCCCGTAGGAGTCTGGCCGTGTCTCAGTCCCAGTGTGACCGGTCACCCTCTCAGGCCGGCTACCCGTCAAAGCCTTGGTAGGCCATTACCCCACCAACAAGCTGATAGGCCGCGAGCACATCCATGGCCGAAAAACTTTCCACACCCCACCATGCAGCAAGGCGTCATATCCGGTATTAATCACCGTTTCCGGTGGCTATCCCAGAGCCATGGGCAGATTACTCACGTGTTACTCACCCGTTCGCCGCTCGAGTACCCCCAAAAGGGCCTTTCCGCTCGACTTGCATGTGTTAAGCACGCCGCCAGCGTTCGTCCTGAGCCAGGATCAAACTCTCCATAAGAAAATTCAATACCCAACAAACAGAAACTACTGACAAACTGTCATCAGAATCATCATTGCCGAAATGCACACAAACATTTCACAAACAATCTATGCATGACACACTGTTGAGTTCTCAAACATCACACGCACTCGCGCCTCCGACCCTGGTGGGCCTTCGGTCGCGGGGCAACCTGTGAAACGTTACTGGCTCGGCCCTACGGCGTCAACTCCGGGAACCGGAGCCTCGACCTGGATCCGAGCCATGCT